>CAYGCA010000078.1:9070-14390 GCA_964348265.1 uncultured Anaerolineaceae bacterium
GCGCATAATACTGAAACTCGCTGTAGGTGATGATCGGGCGATAAGTGACCCGGTTCGGACGTAGATTGGTGGCATCAATGTTGGCCAGGCTGATGCTCGTCGGCCGGACAAGAGCCACCTGCTTACCGTCTGGCGAGAGGGTAAAATCTCCTGCCTCTCCGGGCAGGAAAAGGGTGGTGAGCGCGCCTGTATCGGCATCGAGCAGCATTAGGTCATCGTATTTCAAGACCCCGGGACCTTCAGGAATAGCGCGTGTGTTGAGCATGAGGGTGTGCGTACCGGGAATGAATGCAATGTCTGAAAGGTCGTTGTGCAGAAAGTCGTCGAGCGAGTAAAGAGCGTCAAACTGGGATGGGGACATGATTACTTTTTCATCGCTGCCGTCAATGTTGATGGACCGGATCTCTGGAGGCACCCCTTGGGGTTCAGTCCGACGAACGAAGACGACCTTCCTTCCATCCGACGAAATCAGGACTTGCTGCGCACTGCCGCTGGAGCTGAGCTGCCTTGGGGGTCTGTCATCTTCGAGGAGCCAGATATCGCCTCCGTCCGTGTAGACGATTCGGAGCACCTCCGGCATCGGAGTAGGCGACGGCTTTGGCGGTTCAAGTGTGGGGAGCGCAGTGGGAACCGAGGTGGGCGTGTCACTGGCTTCGACGGAAGGCTCGGACTCGGTCGCAGCCAGGCTGGTCAACGTGGCCGACACCGCCGTCGCCAGCGTATCGACTTGGGGCGCGGCCGTCCTGCTGCCCGGTAGAGAACAGATCAACCCGGAACCGATCAAAATCATCGCCGAAAGGTAGATCGATCTTTGATTCAAGAGATCCTTCCAAACGTCGAGTGATTATACACCCCATGCATGGGGCGAGGGCTCGAGGGATTTGGAGTTCGTGGGCTGCAGCCGACGAAGGCCGCAGAGCTGAATTGCCCATCCATCAAAATGACACCGTCAAGGAGTTTCGGTTTCTAGGACTTCGAGGGCGTGTGCAGCCCGACGGCAAGATCTTGTCTGGTAGTTGAGGCTGGGGCACCATTTTGAACACCAAAGGAACAGACGGATTGATCGCCATGGGCGGCTGCCAGGGTTGCTGATGGGCCGACGAATCAATCCCCCTGGCAGGGGGGCGGAAGCCCACCGGGCGAGGAAGAACGCCTCAGCCAGATCGATGCCGGGATCCCCAAACTCAGGCCATGGCTGCGGCCTTGCGGCGAGCGTACTTTGCAGCCAGTACCGGCTCAAGGAGTGGCAACCCGACCAAGAAGGGCCATGGAGCGGCCAAACCTCGGGGGTTCTCTAACTTCTGTCGCCGCTAAGTGGACAGACAGCTATGGATACTCGTAGAAACCGCGGCCGGCCTTGCGGCCGAGATGACCCGCATCGACCATTCTGCGGAGGAGGGGAGCAGGGCGATATTTATCCTCACCCAGATCGCGGTGTAGGACTTCCATCACACTAAGTACGACATCCAGCCCAATAAGATCGCACAGCGCCAATGGTCCTAGTGGATGGTTCATTCCAAGCTTCATGACTTTGTCGATTGCCTCGGCCGAGCCGATGTTCTCTTGCAACGTGAAGATCGCCTCGTTGAGCATGGGACAAAGGATCCGGTTGGATATGAATCCAGGAGAGTCCTTTACTTCGATGGGCTCCTTGCCCATTTGCCGGCCGACTTCGAAGGCCCGGGTCATTGTCGCATCGGAGGTGGCAAGCCCCCGGACCACCTCCAGAAGCCTCATAACCGGTACGGGATTGAAGAAGTGCATTCCGACTACATTCGACGGTCGTCCGGTCGCGCCGCCGATTCTGGTGATCGAGATGGATGAGGTGTTCGAGGCGAGGATGCAGTGGGGAGGGGCCATGCTGTCGAGCTGACTGAAGACCTTGAGCTTCAATTGAGGATCCTCGACGACAGCCTCAATGACCATATCGGCTTCGCCTACGGGCGCCATATCCTGCGCGGTGTCAAGCTCGAGAGCGGCTTGCTTCTGTCGATCGTTGATCAGGCCTTTGTCCGCCAATTTGGTGACGGACCGGGCGATTGCCTCCAGGCCGCGTCTAGTTGCCTCAGGGTCGATATCCGTCATAGTGACGCTGAAGCCAGCGACTGCCGCCGTCTGAGCGATTCCGTTGCCCATCGTTCCCGCTCCGAGGACGACGATCTTCTTCAAATCCATAGGTTGATTCTCCGCAGAACCAGGCGTTTGCTCAGTCGACCTCGACAGCCATGGCCACTGCCTCACCCCCTCCAAGGCACAGAGAAGCGACGCCGCGTTTGAGCCCCCGGTCCTTAAGGGCGTAGACAAGTGTAGTCAGGATGCGCGCGCCGGAAGCTCCAATTGGGTGCCCGAGGGCAATGGCTCCGCCGTTCACATTCACCTTCTGCCAGTCCCATCCCAGATCCGCCAGGGCATAGCCGTTCGCCAGTACCTGGGAGGCAAAGGCTTCATTAAGCTCGATAAGGTCAACTTCTTCAAGCGACCAGCCCACCCTATCCAGGAGCTTGGGGATAGCAAAGGCAGGAGCGGTGAAGAGCTCCTTGGGCGGGACGGCGGCCGTTGCGTAGCCGACGATCCGGGCCAGGGGCGCGAGACCAAGTTCCTCTGCCTTCTCCGGACTGGAAACTACCACGGCGGCCGCGCCGTCGTTCAAGCCCGGGGAATTCCCGGCGGTGACTCGTCCGTCTTCCTTGAAAGCTGGCTTGAGGGCGGCCAGCTTCTCCAGCGAAGTATCTCTGCGAGGTGGTTCGTCGACCGAGACCACCCGGGGTGGATCCTTCTCGTCCGAGACCTCAACGGGGATCATCTCGGCCTCAAACCTGCCGGAGTCGATGGCAGCGATCGCCTTTCGATGACTCTCAAGAGCGAAGCGATCCATAGCCTCGCGCGTTACCTCGAATTCATCCGCAATCCACTCGGCGGCCATGCCCATCGGCCAATCCTCGAAGGGATCCCATAAGCCATCATGAAGCACGGCATCCTTTAGCTGGCCGTGCCCATAGCGGAGTCTGCCCCGGCCCTCTACGAGATGAGGACCGTTGCTCATGCTCTCCATTCCGCCGGTTACGACAATCTGGGCGTCGCCGGCCTTGATTGCTTGAGCGCCCAGCATAATTGACTTGAGACCTGAGCCGCAAACTTTGTTTACGGTTGTCGCACCAATGGTCGCGGGCAACCCTGCGAAAATGGCCGCTTGTCGGGCCGGCGCCTGACCGAGCCCGGCAGAGATCACGATTCCCATCACGACCTCATCGATGTGTTCGCTGCCGCCGTCCAGAAGACCGGCTCGATCGATCGCTGCTTCAATGGCTGTTGCTCCTAGCTTCACGGCGGGCAGTGGACCTAGCGCACCTTGAAAGCGGCCGGTGGGAGTGCGCGCAGCACTTACTATGACGGGATATGCACTCGTTCTTCTACTCATCAGAATCCCCCTCGCTTGGTGCCGGGCGGTTCATCGGGGATCTCACCGTCTCAGGGATTCCTTCTCCAGGCTGGCCTTGAGCCGAGCATACGTACCTTCCAGGGACTCCGGCAGCACACGCGTCTCGGCTACAGTGGTCATGAAACTCGTGTCGCCGTCCCAACGAGGCAGAACATGGAGGTGTATATGATCGACTATTCCAGCCCCAGCCGCCCTGCCAATGTTGATCCCGACATTGAAGGCTTCGGCGCCATAGGCCCGGCGCAGGCTTCTTATGGCTCTGTTCGCTAGGTTCAGTAATTCAATCAGTGTGTCCTGTTCGAGGTCTTCGATGGATGGCTTATGCGCATTGGGCACAATCATAATGTGGCCGTTCGTATAGGGAAAACGATTAAGAATAATGAAGGCGTGCTGCCCGCGCTGAAGGATCAGGTTTTCCGGACCATCCGATTCTGCCAATCCCTTGCAGAACAGACAGCCTTCCTCCTGTTTGTCGCCCTTGAGGTAAGCCATTCTCCAAGGAGCCCAGATTTGCTTCATGGATACGGGAGGATTGTATCATACGGCCAATTCTACCATGGGGCGCTGGCATACTTTGGGCATCACCGGATACAATGTCGCCATGCTTCAACGGGATCGTCTGGCCGCCGAGCTACCCATACTTGGCCTGGGGGAGCCGTTCCACTTCTACCCCAGGATTGGGTCAACGAATGAAAGGGCAGCCGAACTGGCGAGAGCTGGTTCGCCGCATGGCACCTTGGTGGTGACTGAAGAGCAGACCTCGGGTCGAGGTCGTTCGGGGAAGACCTGGTTCACACCCAACGGCACAGCAATTGCAATGAGCCTAGTGGTGCGCCCCGATTCATTCCGCCTACATGCGATTTGCGCCCTCAGCGTACTGGGCGCTCTGGCCGTGACGGAGTCGCTAGAGAGGCAGGGAGCCGAAGCCTTAATCAAGTGGCCCAATGACGTTCTTCTTGGGCCCAACAAGGTAGCTGGTGTGTTGGTGGAGGCCGACTGGGAAGGCAATCAGTTGTCCCATGCGATTTTGGGGATTGGGGTCAACGTTCGCCCCGAATCGGTCCCTGACGAGCGCTTCCTGGATTACCCGGCGACCAGCGTGGATGATGTCCTGGGCCGGGAGGTTGATCGACAACGCCTACTCATCGATATCCTGGAAGGGGTGGGTCAGTGGCTTCCAAGACTGGGAACCTGGGAGGTGAGGCTCGCCTGGGAACGGCGAATAGCGTTCCTTGGTTGTCAAGTTGTGGTCTCCAATGGTGGGTCAGCTTTCCGTGGGGTCCTTAAGGGACTGGCCCAGGACGGGCGTTTGCAGCTTGAGACGGAGGACGGAGAAGTTCAGGATTTTGCTGGGTCTGACCTTCGTCTTAGGCCAGTTGACACACCTCAGGATTGGACTAAACTGGATCAGCCCTCAGGGCTTATCGACACCTGAAGGAGAGCGCGCAGCCTGGGGCAGAACTAGAGCTCCAACTTTTGCCTGGAGGAGTCTGAAAAATGTTTGAAGATCTACGACCAGCCCCAGAAGAGTCCGAGGAGGTCGAAGAGGTCTACGAGACCCCTTATGAATCCCATTATTCTGGGAATGACCGCCAGCCAGCGTTTCATACTCTCACTGCTGCTGTTTGGGACGGTAGTGGTGTTGGGCTTGGCGTTTCTGCTGGTTTTCGAGCGGGTCTGGCCATATTGATCCCCTCCCTGCCCCTTTCAGATAAGGCCCCTCCTCGCTCGAATAGCTGGTAGTAGGAATTCGGGTACTTCGCAAGCTCCTTTCGAACGCCGTGACCGTGCGGACCTCGAGGATCGGGTGCGCCGTCTTCGGGTGGCGCTGCAGCGCACGGCGCAGCGTACGCGAAAAGCCGGCACGCATGAGTCTACCCG
>CAYGCA010000079.1:0-6446 GCA_964348265.1 uncultured Anaerolineaceae bacterium
ACGTGGAGGACCGTGAGTCTGTCTTGTTCCGGCCAATTGAAGAGACAGGGCGTGGTTTCTACATGGCCCTCGCCGTGCTTGCACCGATCCTTGCCTTGGCAGCCTTGGCCTATGCGAGGCAATTGGCGGATGGGCTGCGCGTCACCGGCCTCAACCGACCGGTCTATTGGGGAATGTACATCACCAATTTCGTCTTCTTCATTGGCATCAGCCATGCAGGGACTCTGGTCTCGGCTATCCTTCGCGTGTTCGGCGCGGAATGGCGTCGCCCGATCACCCGCGCCGCCGAGGCCATCACTGTCTTTGCTCTGATTCTCGGCACCGGAAGCATCATAATTGACATGGGTCGCCCCGACCGACTGCTGAACATTCTCCGCTACGCCCGCTTCCAGTCTCCGTTGGTTTGGGACGTCTCTTGCGTTACCGTTTACCTGACAGCCAGCATTACCTATCTCTACCTGCCTCTTATTCCAGACCTGGCCATTCTTCGCGATCGACCCGGACTGACTCCCTGGCGCCGCTGGCTCTACACAAAACTGTCGCTCGGCTGGAGTGGGACCGAGAAACAGAAACACCGCCTGGAGCGGCTCATTGGCATCATGGCGGTATTGATCATTCCGATTGCGGTCTCGGTTCACACTGTCGTCTCTTGGGTCTTTGCGATGACCGTGCAGCCGATGTGGCACAGCACGATCTTCGGGCCATATTTTGTTATCGGCGCAATCTTCTCTGGCATCGCCACCTTGATCATAGTCATGGCTATCCTGCGCAAAGCATTTCGGCTGCAGCCCTACATCACACCGCAGCATTTCAGCAACCTCGGCCTGCTGCTGCTGATCTTTGCGTTCTTGTGGGCCTATTTCACATTCTCCGAGTATCTAACCGAATTCTATGGCAACGAGCCGGCCGGCATGCGCGTGTTGTTTTCTAAGCTGACGGAGGAATTTTCCCCATTATTCTGGGCCATGTGGGTGTTCAACTTCATAATTCCTTTCGCCGTACTCAGCAACGGGCGCACCCGCACAATCACGGGAACGGTGATCACATCACTCTTGGTAAATGTGGGCATGTGGCTGGAGAGGTACAACATCGTCGTTCCGACGCTCACACGCCCACGACTTCCAACACCGATTGCTTCCTATCTGCCTTCCTGGGTGGAGTGGTCGATCCTGCTCGGCAGCGTGGGGCTCTTCGCCCTCCTATATATCGTATTCGCCAAAGTATTCCCGATCATTTCGATCTGGGAAGTGCGCGAGGGAGAGGAAATCGCCGCTCAGGAAGCTAGGCTCCTTCTTGGAGCAGAGGCAGGTGCGGACTAGGTATGGAATCGAAGAGCTCTTCCTGCTCAAAGCGGTATTTGGAATTGGCGCTCGCCTTCCGCCCTCCAGGTGACGGAATGCCAGATGACTTGTGTATGGAATACACACGGATTTTCCTCGGCCCTGGAGAGCCGATTGCGCACCCCTACGAGGCGGTCTATGTTGACGGCCACTTGATGGGCGAATCGACCGAACGTGTGACTAGATGCTACGCTGAAGCAGGCCTGCAAATCCGGCCATCCGATCACGACCTGCCAGATCATCTTTCTCTCGAGCTTGCATTCATGGCCCACCTCGTCTCTCAGGAGGAGTTGGAGTCTGAGCAAGGCGCGCTGTGGCGTGAACGTCAGCGCCGCTTCCTCCACAGCCACCTATCCCGCTGGTTACCGAGCTTGTGCGAGAGAAT
Organism: uncultured Anaerolineaceae bacterium; assembly: GCA_964348265.1. Classification (GTDB taxonomy): domain Bacteria; phylum Chloroflexota; class Anaerolineae; order Anaerolineales; family E44-bin32; genus JBFJVD01. Next base: position 1,726 of record CAYGCA010000079.1, read on the forward strand.
CGTCCAAAGCGATGCCCATCCTTTCTATTGCCGGGCTGCGAAGGAGGCGAACTCCCTGGTCCAAGAACATCTCGCGAGACTAGCCGCTGAATCCGATGGAGCGGCCGCGGCTGATGCCGGGCGGCGTTCTCCCGCTTCTTCCTTGGAGAAAGATCGCCTCTCGTCATCGCGTCCCTCGCGACGATATCCCAACATCCTACTTAAGGTCAGCCCCCTTGCCTGCACCCTGTGCACGCTCTGCGCCGACAATTGTCGGCAGGGCGCGCTCTCTGCTTCCACTTCGCTCACCACGGTCGCTCTGAGGTTTGACCCGGCGCAATGCAACGGATGCCGCGCCTGTTTGCGAAAGTGTCCGGAAGATGCCATCAGCCTTGAGCGGGGCCCCTACCTTTGGGCGCCCTTACCCTCCCAGGAAAGGATCCTGTTGACCGCGCCGCGCGTCATCTGTCCGGCGTGTAAACGCCCACATGTCGCGGCACCATGGCTGGAACGACTGGCCGAGCGGTTGGGGAACGGGCCGTCCATCCGGCGATCGCTTGAGCTTTGCCCAGTATGCAAGGCCGCTTCAGGGAATGGCTTGGATGTCCCGGTCAGCTCTGCACAGGAGACGTTTGCTCGTGCCTAGGCGCTACATTCTCTTCGCCGTATGCCTCCTTGCAGGTTTGTTGGTGCCATCCTCTGGGGTACATCTCAGCGATGCAGCCGCCCAACAAACCTCGAACGAGACCCGGTCTGACTACGTCGGCTCTGCAACCTGCGCACGCTGCCATGCAAATACCTTCATCACTCTAAAGCAAACCTGGCACCCAAACATTCTTCGCCCCGTGGAGGAGGCGGCCCTTCTTGGTGACTTCAGCAGCGACGATCCTGACCTGACGTTCACCCTCGAGGACGTTCAGTGGGTTCTTGGTGGACAGTACAAGCAACGCTACCTAACCCAGATCGATGGTGGCCTCTATGTCTTGCCAGCCGAGTGGAATGTAGCGACAGCCGAATGGGTACCCTATGAGCTGGATAGCTGGCGCTCACGTCCGTACGGCCAGTACTGCGCAGGTTGCCATACGACAGGCTTCGACCCTGCGACTCAGACCTGGCTCGAGTCAGGTGTCGGCTGCGAGGCTTGCCACGGACCGGGCGCAGACCATGTTGCCGCCACCGGTGATCGGCTGAAGATCATCAACCCAGCGGAACTTCAATTCCAGGACCAAGTTGAAGTCTGTGCACAGTGCCATAGCAGAGGCGAGGATCCCTCAGGTGAGTTTCCTTTTCCAGTTGGCTACCGACCCGGGGGTCCAGCCAAATTGGAGGAGACCTTTCTTCTCTCCGCCGACCCAGAAGACTTCTGGCCGGACGGGACGGCCAAACGGCACCATATGCAGTACCAAGATTGGCGGCAGGGCGTTCACAAGGACAGCGTAAGTTGCATTTTCTGTCATACCTCCCACAGCATGGGTGAAACCGATCATCAGACGCGGATGGTGGGAAACGACCGTTGTCTTATCTGTCATGAGGGGAACCGAGATCTTGCCGCCCATATCCCTTTCATGGCCAGTTCCGTGGATGAGGTTCAGTGCACCGACTGTCATATGGCCCAGATCTCGAAGTTCATACCGACCGACTTCCAGATACTCAGCCATACCTTTCGTCCCCCGAATCCTGCGGTGAGCGTTGCTTACGGGGGACAGGAGGTGATGCCTAACCCATGCAATCTTTGCCATGCTGACAAAACGCCGGAATGGGCGTCTGCCATTCTGGGCCAGGAAACCCTCCCACCCAATGCCACTCGCGTTCCTGCGCCTACCCCTCCCGCCATTGCCACAAGCGTTGTCGCGGAGTCGAACGTGCCTGGTGAAGACGAGGCCCTCTCAATTCCCCCACCCTCGAATCCAAGTGGGATTCCGTGGCAGTGGGGCCTCTTAGTTGCCGCTTTGGTCGGATTTCTAGGTGCCGCATGGGCCTATCGCAGGGTGAGAGCAACATGAAGCTCCGCAGGGTATTGATTAACTTCCTGGTTCTTATCACAGCGTGGATGCTGGGGGCCTGCCTTGGTGAGCCTAAGCTGCCCGATTTGGAGCCTCTCCCAGCTCCGACGCACGCGCCCCCCCAAGTCAATCCAACGGTTGCGGCTGCATCACGTCTCAGCTTGTCCTTCGCAGCTCGAGATCTTGTCTCAAATGGGAGCGTTCCCCAGATTCCCCACGATCTCATCGGCCGCAGCGATTGCCTTATGTGCCACAAGCATGGTGTGAGTGAAGCGCCTCGTATCCCGGGCGCACATAGAGGTCTCGAAAGCAACACTTGTCAGACCTGTCACATTTCTCCAGCCAGCGCTGAAATGGGGGGGGCGGAACTGTACGTCCGACTTTGCGCACGCTGTCATGGAGAGAACGGGGAGGGGATCTTCGGACCCGCGCTCAATGTGAGGGGGTTCTTGAGCAAGGTGACGGACACAGAACTCCGGGAAGCCGTGGTGCGCGGACGGGGCGCATCTGAAATGCTGGCTTGGGGAGACCTCGGGTTGATCACCGATAGGCAAATCGACGAAATCGTGGCTCTGATCCGCGGATGGGAACCGACAGCCCCTGAGATGCCGGGCGGTCTAGCCCTGCAATCTGCAAGCGCCACCTTGGGCGATCCTGAGGAAGGCAAGGCACTGTTTGCTCAGTTCTGCAGCGGTTGCCACGGGCTTAATGGTGAAGCCGATGCAGGAGAGGGTTTCATCCTGCGCGATGTCGTTGGCACGCTGACCGACGAAACACTCTCAGGCCAGATCCGCGGCGGCAGCCAGGATATGCCACCATTTCACGCTCTGCTCACTACCAATGATATAAGCGATTTGCTGGCATTGATGCGGACATGGCACGCTGGGCCCCTCCCCACACCGACGCCCATATCGCTCAGCGCTGAGGAAGCGTTCCTCAGGGTCTGTGCACGCTGCCATGGGCGGAACGGTGAAGGCGGTATTGGGCCTCCGCTCAACTCAAAGGAATTCCTGGCCACCAATGATGACGCGGCACTCCGCGATTGGATTGTTAGAGGTACGCTGGGTACGAGCATGCTGTCCTGGGGTGACCTTGGACTTTTGAGCTCCGATCAGATTGACGAACTTGTGCGCCTCATCCGCTCATGGGAGCCAACCGCTCCCTCTACAGGCGGCGCACCTGGGGTTTCGGAGCCTCCCAGCGCCGATCTAGGCGAGGCGAGCCACGGCGAGCAGCTCTTCGCTCAGTTATGCTCCGGCTGCCACGGCCTCGTTGGCGATCGTCAGACCGGAGGCGTAGTCCTGAACTCCTCAGGCTTCCTTGATGAGTTCACCGACGAAATGATCGCTTCCCAGATCCAGAACGGCGGTCTGGAGATGCCTTCCTTCCATGCGATACTCACCGGTCAAGACCTCAGCGATTTGCTGGCGTATATGCGCGCCGGGTTTACCGGAGCTGAGGGCGTCACCAGTGTTCCCGGCTTCGCCGCCGATGTGCTGCCGATCTTATCGGATATGTGTGTTCTCTGCCATGGGACAGCCGGCGGATGGAGCTCAGAAAGCTATGAGGCGGTGATGACCACGGGGGACCACGCGCCCGTCGTGCTTCCGGGTGACCCAGCCAATAGTGTGCTGGCCCAGAAAATCCTCGGGACCCATTCTTTCGGAGCGATCATGCCGCCTTCAGGGCCAATGTCTGAAGCCGATATCCAGATCATCCTGGACTGGATTCTGGCGGGGGCCCTTGATAATTGAGCGCATAGACTTGACCGGACGTTGCGTGCGATCCCTGAAATCCATGCTTCGCTAACCAGTGAAATCGTGGCCCCGCCCTCTAACCATTGCCTTCCCAATCCTGCGCCATCGACGTGAGGAGCCCACTTCCAAGAACTGACAGGCCATCAGGCTCTATCCGGCCCATGGGTCCCTTTACCTATTTGCCCGTGGCCTCTTTTCAGACTCTATAGGATGACCCGCAGCGCCTCCCCAGACGACTGGGCCGCGTTTGTGCCCAGCATGACACGGACGGCACGAGCCACCTTCACCCTCTAGTCAGCGCGGGCAGCCCTCTTGTCAACAGGGATAGCCCCTTTTCCCTAACCTACCGAGGAGGCCAGCAATCTATTGGGATAGGGACGCCGTGCTTGGCAGGCAAGACCGAAGAAGGGACCAGCGAGGACCAAAGAGTATGCCTCGTCCGGCGGAGTGGAAGCTTGTACTCCCTAACCCCCAGCGAGGCGGCTTGAGATCGGTAATCTAGCTAGAAGCCTCGAACAAAGAACGAAGCCGCGTCCGGAAGGAGGCTATCCGGAGCGCGGCCGGCCTAATTGAGCTGGCGTACGACCAGCATCACCTTGCCCTGAATCTCGAGTGAACGCGGATTGTCGACGATGATGGGTTCCATCGTCGGATTTGCTGGCTGCAGGCGGACACGGCTGCCCTCACGGAAGATATGCTTCAGAGTTGTTTCTTCTTCATCTTTCATCCACACCGCCACCATATCTCCGTTATGCCAATCGGATTCGCGCTTCATTACGACGATGTCGCCGTCGTTGACCATGGCGTCGATCATGGAGTCCCCTTTCACCTCCAGCGCGAAGAGGCCCTCTTCAGATTCCAGCAGATCGCGGGTGATTTCAATGGCCTCGTCAGCTCCGAACATCGGGGAATCCGTTCCCGGAAGAGGGACCGGCTCACTGGCGAAGATCCTTCCCAGCAAGGGTACCCTGACCACATCGGC
>CAYGCA010000079.1:6456-13176 GCA_964348265.1 uncultured Anaerolineaceae bacterium
AGCTTGTCTGTCAGGCGGATACCGCGGGAGACATTCTGGTCTCTATCCAGATAGCCTTCCTCAACCAGGCGATTGAGATTGTAGTTAACCACCGAGGTTGATGAAATGCCCACGGCCTGGCCGATTTCTCGGATGGAGGGAGGGTAGCCACTCTTGTCACTGAATGACACAATGAAATCCAACATCCGACTCTGACGCTCCGAAAGCTTACCTTTCGCCATGCTTGCCTCCTTGGGGTCACACCACGCTCTCCATGAGAACTCTGGTGAGAGAGGTGGGGAGACGCACGCTTGTTCTAATGGATTGTAACGGAACATGCGTTCTATGTCAAGTCTGTTTCTGAAGCGCCGCTCAGCGATGCGCCCGACGGATTACATGTCTGGGTCAAAACGTCGGGACGCCCTTGGAGAGCGCTCCAATCTGTTGGTTGTCGGGCGAGCTGGGGTTACAATGAGATAAAGTTTCCAGGGCACGCGTTCCATGCAAGAGCTGAAACTCAGAATTCAGACGGATGGAAAGAACCTAGGGGACGGCATCCTGAAGGTTGATGGCTTCATAAACCACCAGGTCGATCCAGCCCTCATGAACAGCTGCGGCCGCGAACTCGCCAGGCGATTCGCCCGGGTCAACGCCAGCAAAGTCTTGACCGCCGAAATCTCCGGCATCGCCCCTGCCCTGATGACAGCGATCCATTTGGGTCTGCCAGTGGTGTACGCCCGCAAATCGAAGCCAATCACGATGCCAGATCAGATCTTCTTGACCCTCGCGCCCTCCCCCACTAAGGGCCGCACCGTAGAGTTGATCGTCTCGCCAGAATTCCTCGGCGCTGAAGAAAAGGTCTTGATTATCGACGACTTCCTCGCCTCGGGACAAACCATCCTGGGACTGGTACGGTTGGCACAAGCGGCCGGAGCAACCGTCGTGGGAATTGGCACCCTGATCGAGAAGCAATTCAGCGAGGGTCGCCAGCGTCTTGCCCACCTCGCCGTGCCGGTCGAATCGCTCGTCGCCATCAGTGATATGAGTGATGGCAAGATCGTTTTCGCGGACTAACGCAGGTGGACTCGATTGTCATCCTCGATTTTGGCTCACAGTACACGCAACTGATTGCCAGACGAATCCGCGAAGCTCAGGTCTACTGTGAGCTCTTTCCCTTCGACACACCGGCGGAGCAAGCGCTGGCACTGAATCCAGCAGGCTTCATACTCTCAGGTGGACCTGAGTCCGCATATGTCCCCGGCGCACCCCAAATCCCGTCCTACGCCCTGGAGTCTGGAAGGCCCATTCTAGGCATATGTTACGGAATGCAGGCTTTGACGCACGCCCTGGGGGGGGTGGTCGCCCCCGCCTCAAAACGCGAATATGGTCGGGCCGAGATCGAAACCGTTCTGAGAAATCCCTTGATCTCAGCGGGCCACCAGTCCGTGTGGATGTCTCATGGCGATCGAATTGACGTCCCGCCTGAGGATTTTCAGATCCTGGCTCACTCCGCAAACTCCCCAGTTGCGGCCATGGGCGATCTATCTCGCCATTACTATGGGCTCCAGTTTCATCCGGAAGTTAGCCACACCCCCGGCGGCGCAAGGATTCTCCGAGACTTTGCTGTCGAGATTTGCGGCGCTAGACAGGATTGGACCCCCCAATCCATCATCGAAACGACCATTGACCGAGTGCGCGAACAGGTTGGGAATGAGAGAGCGATCGCAGCCGTGAGCGGCGGCGTGGATTCCTCCGTCGCAGCTGCGCTCGTCCACCGGGCGATCGGCGGCCAACTCACCTGTGTGTTCGTCAACTCCGGTTTGCTGAGACTTGGCGAACCCGAGGCCATCGCCCTCACCTTCGGCGAGATCGTAGGGGCGCAGTTTGTCGCCCACGATGCAACCGAGGCCTTTCTCGAAGTACTCCAGGGGATAAGCGACCCTGAAGAAAAGCGGCGTCTAATCGGCGAGAGATTCATTCGGATCTTCGAAGAGCAAGCGCGTCTCCATGGAGCGGCGACCTTCCTGGTTCAGGGGACCATCTATCCCGATGTCGTTGAGTCCCGCGGCCCCGAGAGGCAGATGGCCGAGCGGATCAAGACGCACCACAACGTCGGCGGCCTTCCCCAGGATATGGAGTTTGGACTCATCGAGCCGCTGCGCTACCTTTTCAAGGATGAAGTTCGCCAAGTGGGGTTGGCGCTGGGGCTGCCTGAGGAACTAGTCTGGCGCCAACCTTTCCCGGGTCCTGGCCTGGCGGTTCGATGTCTGGGAAATGTCAACCTGGATCGCCTCAACCGACTTCGACGAGCGGATAAGATCGTAACTGATGAACTGAAAAGCGCCGGCCTGCTCAGATCAGTCACGGCACAGGCGTTTGCCGTGCTGCTGCCGGTCCGATCCGTCGGCGTGATGGGGGATCAGCGCACGTACGGCGAGACCGTAGCGATCCGGGCCGTGACGACCGAGGATTTCATGACCGCCGATTGGGCACCTCTACCATCGGAGGTTCTGGCACTAATAAGCACTCGGATCGTCAACGAGGTAGATGGAGTCAACCGGGTTGTCTACGACATAACCAGCAAACCTCCGGCGACGATCGAATGGGAGTGAAACCCCTCCGCCGATGCCAAAGGCTGGAGCCAGGACCGAGCACCACTGGGCTCAAAGACCAGAGGAGAATCCGATGGACTACGCTGAAGTACTAAAGAAGACCTGGGATATCACCTGGAGATACAAAGGACTATGGGTATTGGGGATTCTGGCCAGCTGTGGTAGAGGCGGGGGGGGAGGCGGAGGGAGCAATATTGTCTCAACCGATAACGGCGAGCTACCTTCTTTTATCCAGGAGATCCCTGAAGAGGTGCTCATTCCTATCGTCCTGGGCGTGGTGCTGATAGCCTTGCTCCTGGCGCTCGTATTCGCCGTCCTGGGTCTGATGGGACAGGCGGGCCTGATCGCGGGCTTCAACCGCGTGGACAGCGGCTCAGACGCGACCTTCGGTGAAGCGTTCCGAGACGGTTTGTCCTATTTTTGGCGGCTGCTTGGTCTGCAGATCCTGATCCTTGTGGCAACCTTCGGTTTGGTTATTCTGGGAATCCTGGCCGCAATCCCATTGGGGATCATCACACTGGGAATTGGGCTCCTCTGCCTGATCCCGCTGGTGATCATCTTTGCCATTGCCGCCACTATCTACCTAAATCTGACCCGGATCGCCCTTGTGGTCGAAGATCTCGACGTTTTCACCGCTTTGCGCAGGGCATGGGAGGTGCTGCGTGAGAACCTCACCCCGACCGTGGTTATGGGACTGATCCTCCTTTTCGGAAGCTTCCTAGCAGGGCTCCTCATTGCGGCTCCCCTGATCGCCATCTTAATCCCGATTATGACCGCCATCCTCGCTGGAGGCGAGGAGGCCCTGCTGGCAGGCATCGGCTTTGGCGCACTGTGCTTTGTCGTATACCTTCCAATCCTGATCCTGCTGAACGGCATCCTTTCCTCCTACATCACCGGGGCGTGGACCCTCACCTATCGGCGCCTCACGGGGAAGGCCGGTGAATTGGCGCCAGGGCTTAGTCCTGGCTGACGCGGGAGGCTTCTAGAAACCGTCAGGGCGGATCCGCCTCAGAATCCGGTCCGAAACTACCCTCTAGGGTACCGACTGCGACCCCAGCGCAATCCCTCCCGCACGCGGACGAGAGTCCCCGGAGAGCACAAGCGGTTCAAGTTTTTTGGGGGGGACAGCCGTGCTTGGCGCAAAGTAGTCCATGACCTTGGAGACTAACCGGCGCGATCAGCCCATTCGTCGTTCCCAGACCTAACCCAGGTACCCTTGGAAAGAGTCCGACCTAATCCTGTGCGCGCCCCAGTCAAAAATTAGACCCTCCCGTAGGTTTGATACGGGAGGGTCAGCCGGAGGGAGGCTCAAGAGGTGCACTGGGGAGTTTTCGTGACACCTCGAGGCCAACAAGCTTTGGGACGCGGCAGATCGGGTAGCTTGCCCAATCCGTGAGGGATTGGGCTACAGGCCCTTCTCAGCGCGAGACCAACCACACTTGCCAGAGGAGCCAGGCCTCTGTCGCCAGCACAATCGCAAAACCCGCGAGCAAGACGATTCGGATCAAGCGGTCAAGCGACGAACTTTCAACCTTGAGTGGTTCTCTTGGCAAGTCAATCTGTCTCACTGGAGCGTCTCGCTTTGGACCTAGCATCAAACACCGCGCTACCTACCAACGTCATTCGTATCATAATACAAGAGTGGACTGGAGCGCCTCTCTTGTAAGGTGATCGTAAGCTCGGTTTTCCCATAGGTTCCGCCCATTTGGACTTGATTCCCAGCCCGAGGTGCGCGTGCTAAAATGTGTCTATGCCATGGCCAGTCCGCAGGCGGTGGCCGGTTCTGGTGTGGATTGTGTGCACTCTTTGGGCCTCCGGAGCCGCGGCTCAAGCCCAGGCCACCGTCCGCATATCTCCACCGATCACGGACCAGTTTCCTGTTGTAAGCCTCTACCTGTCCATATCCGATCCGACCGGGCGTCGCATCCCCGGATTGCCGGATTCCAGCTTCGTTATTCTCGAGGACGATGTCGCAGTTCCCAGCCCTTCCGTCCAGGAAGTGGCTGTTGGTACGCGCCAAGTCTTTGTGATCAACACCAACGAGAGCCTGGGAATTCGCGATAGCCGCGCACGCACCCGGCTCGACCTCGTTCGCCCGGCACTTCTCGATTGGTGGAGCCTCCCTGCAGCCAGCCTTCAGGGAAACGATGACCTGAGCCTACTCACCGCTGAGGGCGCTCTCGTCACGCACAGCGTTTCAACGGCGGAGCTCGCCTCCACACTTGACCACCTCGAGCCTCCCTTTGAAGAATCCGGACCGGGCTTTAATCTACTGCTTCAAGCCCTCGAGACCTTTTCCGATCCGCCTCCCAGGGTGGGCATGACCAATCATGTGGTTTTCATCACTCCCCTGATCGATTTGTCTCCAGATAGATCAATTTCAAACGTTATCTCTCTGGCCAGGCAGACAGCGACCTCCGTCTACCCTGTGCTGGTAGGCAGCCTCGAGGCTCCGGATCAACCAGAGGCAGAGCCGCTGCGCCAGCTGGCTGAGGATACTGGAGGCGAAATGATTGTCTATGATCAAGAGGCTGGTCTGGGCCGCCTGGCCGAGCGGATTTTCGAACAGAGGCTTCAATACCTGCTCACCTATACCTCACAGGTCAATACACGCGGGTCACACAGCCTGCAAGTTCAGGTCATTGGCGATGGCCTGCAAGCCACGTCCGATCTTCGCCAGTTTGAGATCAACGTATCGCCCCCGGAAGTGGTCTTCATTCGACTCCCAAGCGAGATCGTCCGCCAGCCGGCCAACACAGATGCCTTGCTCCCCACCTCGACGGAGCTGCGGCTGCTGATCACCTTCTCGGATGACCATCCCAGGTCCCTTCAGGCTACCCGTCTCATCGTGGATGGAGAGATCGTGGCCGAAAACTTGGAGCCGCCCTTTGATACATTCACGTGGGATCTTTCGCTCTATGCCGAGAGCGCGGTTCACACCCTTCAGGCTGTAGCCGAAGATTCCCTGGGCCTCGAAAGCGCCACCCTGTTGTTGCCTGTACGTGTCGAGGTGATCCCACCCCCGAGCGGCTTCCTGGCTCTGCGTCCAGCACTAGGCTCACTGCTCGTCGCCCTGGCTATCCTGGCTGCCGGAGTTGTTCTCGCCATAGCGCTCATGAACTCAGGTCGACTTGGGCGCTCGCCACGCGATTCGAGGCAAGTGATCTCCCCAGTCCTCAATCGAATTCGGCGGGCCAGCCTCAGACAGCCGCCGACCGCCGAGGAGATCGAAGCCTTTCTTGATCCCCTTTTCCCCGAAGGGGAAGGGGAGCCCATCCCCCTCACAGGGGAAGATGTCATCCTGGGTCGCGACGCCTCGCTGGCTTCCAACCCCATCGATGACCCTTCCGTATCCGGGCTGCATGCGCGCCTGACCAGACAGGCCGGAGGCGATTACATAATTCGGGACCAGGGTTCGGTGGCCGGGACGTGGGTGAACTACCAGCCTGTGTCAGAAGAAGGTCAGCGCCTGCTTCACAGCGACTTAATCCATCTGGGGCGATTTACCTTCCGGTTCAGGTTGCCCGAGCCCCCTCCCCCGGCGAAGATCGTCGTTCGACCGGCGGGTAGGGCGAAAGCGCCGCCGGTGGACTCGGAAGAGGAGACTATCGGATGATTCCGGCCGAGCGACCGCACCTGATCGTTGCAGCGCTGTCACATCCCGGCGAACGACGCGAGCACAACGAGGACCGCTTTTCTGTCACCTCTTACCGGCTCAACGAAGACCAAGACCTGCCGGTGCTGGTAGCAATCGTCGCAGATGGCATCGGCGGACATCAAGCCGGTGAGGTCGCTGCAGACCTAACAGTGCAGACCATCGCAGATCGGCTGGCGGCGGTCGAGGGAGAGGATCCGCTCTCCAGCCTGAGAGAGGCGCTCATGGAGGCCAGCCAGGTGGTGATGGAGCGGGCAAAGGAAGCACCAGAACGTGAGGGCATGGGCTCAACTGCTACCGTCGCTTGGATCCTCGGTTCCCAACTCTACGTCGCTTCTGTGGGTGACAGCCGAGCTTATCTCTTCCACCGCAAGCGGCTCCGCCAAGTCACGATAGACCACACTTGGGTTCAAGAAGCAGTCGAACAGCGCATCCTTTCCCCCGCCCAAGCTGAAGGCCATCCCCATACGCATG
>CAYGCA010000080.1:0-292 GCA_964348265.1 uncultured Anaerolineaceae bacterium
CCAACTTCTCTTTCGGGAGGTATGAAAAAGAAGTTGGCCCTTTCCTGTTCCTTGATCTATCACCCGCAGGTCCTCTTCCTGGACGAGCCGACCACCGGGGTGGATCCGGTATCCCGCCAGGATTTCTGGAAGATCCTCTTCGAGTTTCTGGCTGAAGGAATCACGATATTCGTCAGCACCCCCTACATGGACGAGGCGGAGCGTTGCAACCGGGTCGCGCTGATGCATCAGGGGCGAATCATCGCTGAGGAAGCGCCCACGGAATTGAAAAACACACTTAAGGGTGTGGCCG
>CAYGCA010000080.1:302-10366 GCA_964348265.1 uncultured Anaerolineaceae bacterium
ACCCCAAAGGCGCGCCTTGGCTCACATACGAGAAATGCCGACTGTGTCGCAGGTGCAGGTATTCGGCGAGCGCCTGCACCTGTTGCTCAGTGAGGCATCTGATGGCATCCGTGGCTTGGAGGTCGCTCTGGCCCAGGCGGAGGTATCTGTGGCAGAAGTCCGAGAGACCACGCCAAGCCTTGAAGACGTCTTCATCGCTTCAGTCGAAGCCGAGTCTCGTTCACCCCATCTACCGGTACGGCTTCCCGACCACGGGATGGAACACGAGGACCACTTGGCCCGCGAGGTCGCTGTCCAGGCAGTTGAGCTCACTCGAAGCTTCAAATCGTTCTCGGCTGTGGACTATGTGGCTGTGGATCGCGTGAGCTTCGAGGTCCATAAAGGCGAGATCTTTGGCTTCCTGGGTCCGAACGGATCGGGCAAGACGACTACCATCCGAATGTTGTGCGGGCTTCTGCCGCCGACCGCTGGCCTCGCCAGCGTCGTCGGTTTCGACACCCTGCGTCAGCGGACTGCTTTGAAGCCACACATTGGCTACATGTCGCAAAAGTTCTCACTTTACAACGACTTGACCATCGGGGAGAACATCCGCTTCTTCGGCGATCTATACGACTTGCCGGCCGGCCGTCTGGCCGAGAGAAAGCAATGGGTGCTGGAGATGGCGGGTCTCACCGGCAAAGAGAACCTGATGACTCGCGACCTCTCCGGCGGGTGGAAGCAGCGTCTGGCGCTGGGCTGTGCCATCCTGCATGAGCCTGAAGTCCTTTTCCTGGATGAGCCGACGAGCGGCGTCGATCCTGCTTCCCGACGCCAATTCTGGGACCTGATATTTGACCTTTGCGCGCAGGGCAAGACGATTTTCATCACCACGCACTATATGGACGAGGCCGAACATTGCCACGCCTTGGGCCTGCTCTACCAGGGGCGGTTGATCGCCCGCGGCAGCCCGGCGGAGTTGCGCGCAAATATGAAGATGGGGGCGCTCGTCGAGGTGCCGGTGCGCAACCCGTTGGCTGCCCTGACCCCCCTTAAAGGCATGCCTGAGATCATCCAGACGAGCATCTTCGGCGACAAGCTGCACGTTCTGGTGTGGGAGGCGGAGGCCGGAGGAGGCGCGATCGAATCTGCGCTATCGCCCCACGATCTGATATCAGGTCCCATTCAAACGGTCCCGATCTCCCTCGAGGACCTGTTCACCCTCTTCATTGGCATGGAAGAGGCGGGGCGGAAAGCGAGGCGGCACCAATGAACAGCGTGCTGCCGATCCTAAAGAAGGAATTCCGCGAAATTCTTCGTGATCCCTACACTTTGGGCATTGCCATCTTTCTGCCGATCGTCCTGCTCTTTGTGTTTGGCTATGGCCTGAACCTGGATTTCAAAAACGTCTCCTTGGCTGTAGTAGATCTTGACAACAGCTCGGAGAGCCGCGCCTACATTGACGCGCTTGTTAATACCGGTAAATTCGATCTCAGATACCGGCCTGCCAGTCCTCATAAAGCGGGACAGTTGCTCGACCAAGGGAGGGTTCAAGCGGTTGTGCTCATCCCCTTCGGGTTCTCGCGAGATTTGCTCAGCGGTGGGCCGACCCAAGTGCAAACTTTGCTGGACGGCTCTTTCCCCTCCTCTGCACGAGTGGTTCAGGGCTATGTGGAGGGGGTCAGCGAAAGTCTTGCCGCTAAGTTCCTCGCGGAGCATCGTTCTGCATTGGGGATGAGCCGGGATGCGCACTTTTCCATGGCAGTGATCGGCGTACCACGTGTTCGCTACAATCAGTCCCTGGAGAGCGCCAACTTCATTATCCCTGGGCTGGTTGGCGTGATCCTGATGGCCTTCCCTCCGCTGCTTTCAGCACTGGCCGTCGTGCGCGAAAAGGAGCGGGGCTCCATTCAGCAACTCTTCATTTCGCCGCTCAGGCCGTGGGCCTTCATCGTCGGCAAGCTGTTCCCTTACGTGGTGATCTCGTTCATTGAGTTAGTGTTGGTGCTGCTGGTCGCCCGATACTGGTTTGGGGTCCCCTCGGTAGGAAGCATCTGGTTGCTCCTTCTGGCTTCCATACCGTACGTCGTCAGCACAGTCGGAATCGGATTGCTGGTCAGCGCCCTTGTTCACTCCCAGCTGGTGGCCATGATCGCGGTAATCGCCTCCACGATGATGCCAGCCTTCGTTTTCTCCGGCTTCATGTATTCCATTTCCAATATGCCTTCCCCTCTGCAGATCTATTCTTATGCCCTTCCGGGCCGCTATTACCTCGAGATCATTCGCGGGGTATTTCTCCGGGGAGTTGGCCCCGAAGTCTGGGTTGGGCAGTTGGGGAGCCTGATCCTATACGCCGTCGTGCTGATCACAATCGCTTCCATCCGGTTCAAGAAGAAGGTGGATTGAGATGAGACGGCCACTGCTCGGCCTCATGAGGAAGGAGATCATCCAATTTTTCCGCGACACCGCATTGGTCGTTCTAATCTTCTACATGTTCGTAGAAATCGCGCTATGTGGTTGGGCATTGACTTTGGATGTCCGGAGCATGCCGACAGCAGTGTACGATGCCGACCGCTCAGCCGCCAGCCGGGCGTTGATCGACGCGTTTGCACGTCTGGATAGTTTCACCGTGGTCCGGCACGTGGGTGACCCCGTCGAGATTGATGACTTGATGGAAAGAGGCAGGGTGCAGTTGGGCGTCATCATTCCGGCCAGTTTCAGCCGGGATTTGGGTCGGGGTAGGATCGCACAGGTTCAATTGCTGTTTGATGGCTCCAACAGTCCTATCGCCAGCCAAGCGATGGCTGATGCGCGCGGCTTGCTTCGCGATCAGAACACCCAGGTAACACTGGCTCACTTTGAACGCAGAGGACTGAGTGGTCAGAGCGTTCTTCCCCCGGTGAAGAACCTGGTGCGCGTTTGGTACAACCCGGAAATGAAGTTCGTCTATTTTGTCATGGTGGCCATGCTCACCATTTCGGTCCTTGTGCTGGGGATCATACTCCCGTCGGCAAGCATCGTGCGCGAGAAAGAAGCCGGCACGTTCGAGCAGCTGATGGTCACCCCCATCAGTGCAGCCGAATTGATCGTGGCCAAAACCGTGCCGTTGATCCTGCTCAAGTTGGCGGGTTTGACCATTGGGATTGCCATCACCCTCTGGGTGTTCGGCGTGCCGCTGCGCGGTAACTTACTTCTCTTCTATGTGTTCTCGCTCCTTATGCTCTTGAGCAGTATGGGCATTGGCATGTTAATTGGAACTGTCGCAGAGAATCTGCAGCAGGCGCTCATAATGGTTTTCTTTATTCTGTTCCCCGTGGCCTTCCTGTCCGGTACCAACGTGCCCATCTACACAATGCCGACCTTCATGCAATGGCTCACCTATCTCAGCCCACTGCGGTACTACATGGATGCCGCCTTAGGCATCTTCCTGAAGGGTGTGGGGCTGGAGATCCTGTGGCCACAGGCCCTGGCATTGACGTTCTACGGTTTGGCGTTCATGGGAATCAGCACGCTGCGATTCCGGAAGAGTCTCGCCTGAAAACTTTGGAGATTGAAGAACGTGCTTGCAACTTTCAAATCTCCGGAAGAAGGAGTTCGACATGAAGAACCGAACCTTAATTATTGCAGCCGCAGTCGGAGTGGCAATTGCCATAGGTGTTTTCTGGTTTTGGCAATCGCAGGCTGAACCTGTATCGAGAGATCCCATGCTGGAGGCAACCGGGATCATCGAGGCGCGCACCGTCACCCTCTCTCCGGAAGTCGGAGGTCAAGTCGTCGAGATTCTGGCAGAGGAGGGCCAGTCTGTTGCAGCCGGAGAGACGCTTGTGAGACTGGACGACGCGGTGATTCAGACCCAGATCGCTCAAGCTCAGGCCGTGCTTGCAGCGGCGGGCGCCAACTTGGCTCTCCTTGAGGCAGGGGCTAGGGTGGAAGAACTCGATGGCGCCGAAGCGAAACTGGCGCAGGCCGAGAGTTCACTGCGCATGGCGCAGGCCTCGCTGGCTGACTGGACGGAGGGAGCGAGGCCGGAAGATCTGGCCTCCACCCGCGATCAGCTTGACCAGGCTCGAAGGATCTATGGGGGGATGACTGTGATGCTCACCTCCGGGCAGGTAGAGATGGCGCGTTCGGCGCTGAACTCGGCGCAGGACAACCTGGAGGCGGCCCGTGCCCACTACGAGGATCATCTTGCAGCCGACGCGCGCAATCCGGGCTATATCCTCGACGCCGCTTCAACGGCCGTTGTGGATGCGCAGACGGTCCTGGAGGCAGCCCGTGAGGCCTATCAGGCCATCAATGGCGAGTCTCAGCTCTACGTCCGTCAACTCGAACTTGCAAGGCTAAGTTGGCAAGTGGCTCTCGCAAACCAGGCGCAGGCGGAAGCTCGGCGAACGGGGATAGCCCGGGACTCGCGCGCAACCTCTGACGCACGGGATGCGGCTGAGGACTTGCTTGCAGACGCGCGACATCAAGAGGCGGCGGCCCGGGAGGCCTACGAGGCATTGCAGTCAGGTTTGAGTGGGCTGCAGCTTGAGGCGGCCTGGGATGAGGTGCAAAGAATACAGGATGACCTCAATGATTTCGGGGCGGTCGGCCTGTCCGGTAGTGGCTTCTCCGTAGAGAGCCTCCTTGGCCAGGTTGAGGCTGCAACCGCCTCAAGAGATGCGGCCCGTGCCAACCTGCTCTTGCTGCGGGAGGGAGCCCGGGAGGAAGAACTCGATTCAGCCCGTGCACAAGTTGACGCTGCACAGGCCAATCTTGACACGCTCCAAATTCAACTTGATAAGCACACCGTCACCACGCCTTGGGACGGCATAGTGCTGACGCGAACTGTCGAGCCGGGCGAGATCGTCCTGCCGGGCGCAACTCTCCTGGAAATCGGTCGCCTGGATCTGCTGGAGCTGACCGTGTTTCTGCCGGAGACCCGATTTGGGCTGCTCACTCCCGGACAGGTGGTGGACGTGCGGGTCGACACCTACCCCGGACGAGCGTTCCGCGGGACAGTCCTGAGGGTCGCGGATGAAGCCGAGTTTACTCCCACGAACGTCCAGACGAAGGAAGATCGCGTCCGCCTTGTGTATGAGGTGGTGATCGGCCTCGACAACCCAGACCTGGCGCTCAAGCCAGGAATGATCGCCGATGTCGAATTCATCGGGTGAGGAACGCCGCTCGGCCTGCCTCTCGCCGCCCGATCGCGAGCTGCGCCTGGCTTAGGTACAGGGGAGGGGCCTCCCTCAAAGGAGCCCCCTCCTCATCCGGGTCGCAGGCGACATAAGGAGGTATCCATACTGCCGAGATACGGTCATCCGGGGTAAACGGAAGGGCTTTGTGGGTAGGGAACAGTGGCGACGCCCGAGCCGAGTGAGAGGCCCCGTGCCGCTAGCCGCACCGCTATGTCTGGGTGATCCTTTGGCTAAGGCTGCGCGATTTCCAGAGCCCTAGCTTGAGCAAATCGGATCTACTCCTGCTTCGCCTCGGTGCAGCCTATTCCTTCCTGCCTCTTGCAAGTTCGCTCCACTTCTTGCTGCTCCGCATCCCTCCAACCCGAATCCGCTGAGGTCCCTCAGGGAATCTGCTTGTTTGCGTGGATTTGGCTGGTGAAGGAGAGCACGATCTCTCACACTGAGCATGTCGGGGCTGAATGCGATCCTCTCGATTTATAGTACACTGGGGTGCCCTTGAGGCTGGGGGTTCGTTTGAGTACCTTCCCATCCTCCTGAGATTCAGTCTGGTCACTTCTGTGGTTTTGGCTTGGTCTAAAAGCCACAGTTTGTGGGATTGAAGCGGGTGAAATCGGTTTCCGATCTTTGCTCCTGGTGGAAGGAAGACGAATCATGGCACTGCGACTGCTCGAGTGCGAAAGCTGCGGAGCGCCCGTCGAGTGGGATGGAACGTACGGCAGATCTGTAAGGTGCGAATACTGCGATAGCACCTTTATGCCGGCCGCGACGGAAATGGAAGACGTGTGGCTGCTGACCGATCCGGTGGCCCGCGCCCGCTATGAGTTTGAGGGGACGCTGGACAAACTGGAGCACGACATCCGATACGAAGTCATGCGCGGAAAGGATTGGGGAAAAGCGGATCGGGAATATCTGCAGGAGGTGGCTCGCCTCGAGAAGACCGGTGAGGTTCGGAGGATAGCCTCCTTCTGGGCGATTAGCCCTCACCCACCAATCTATCGAGCCCTGAAGAATGGGGAACTCCGGCTGGGAGACAGGCGGATCCCATTTCGAAAAGGTGATGAAATCACGTGGGCGTGTCCCATGACCCGGGATCGCTTTGAGCTGGATATCCCCATATTGGTTGGGGATTTTCAGGATGAAAAAGTCCAGCGCTTCTGTGGTGAGATGGCCAATGCAATGCAGGGCAGGATGGGGTGAGACACCATCTGCAACCCGGCGATCGTAGGCCGGCATCGGCCCCGCGCCATCGCTATGGGTGAAGCACCGTCTTCTGCGTGAGTTCAGACGCGACCAGGCATCCCAAGGATCCAGTGAAGGGAGCAGTCATGAATATCATCAAAGCACTGTTTGGCACGCCGGAGTATGTTTCACGGACAGATACAACTGCGGAAAGCGCCGATCCCGAACCAAACGACCTTTGGGCCTTTACGGATCCAGACGCGCGCGCGGCTTATAGGGAGTCGGGCGAGATTCGCGAATTGGAGCACGACATCCGCTATGAGGTGATGCGCGGGGGTTCATGGCAGCCTGACGAACTGGAATACAAACGCGAAATCAGGCGCTTACTGCGCGAGGGTGTGGTCGTAGACAGGGGTTCCTACTGGTTCACCAGCCCTTTCCCCACAGTGTATAGAGCCGTGCGAGATGGTGAACTCAGGGTTAGGGAAGAAAGATACCGCTTCCGGAAAGGTGATGACATCGTCTTCCAGTGTCGCATGACACGGGACATGAATCCAGGGCTGACCGGCCCCCTGCTCATCGACCGCCTGCGACCGACCGACAAGTCGCAACTGTGCGGCCAGATGGGTGGAGCGATGAAGGGCATGAAAGGCATGTAGGCAGTTTCGCGCAGGCCAATGCGGGACCCTTCTTCGGCCCTGGCATTGGTGCGCTCACTCACCTCACAGATCAGCAATCACAACGCCGCCTACGCCTGTCCAAGGTCATTTTCCATCTGTTTTGCGCTGCCAGCTCACGTCAGCTCCGTCGTCCGGAGGCAAGTGACTGCGGCTGGCGGCCAGGCCTTCAATAGTTGCCCTCTCGCCCAAAGATCACTTCAGCTACATGCAGGACAATTGAGGCGAGGATGGGGTAGATTGCCTATCCAAGCATAGGCCAAGATCACGTTCCCGACGTGACTGCAAAGGCGTAGCATCGGGGAGAACGTACCTGGAAAAGGTACGTACTAGGCGTTGTCGTCCACACAGGAAGGAAGGGCCCAATGCGCTCAGAAGTACGCAAGGACATTCTGATGCGACTGCGCTGCATTGAAGGCCACACCCGCGGTGTTGCGAGGATGGTTGAAGCTGAGGCCGATTGCCAGGCTTTGCTCCGGCAGGTCCGGGCCCTCCACGGCGCCCTGGATAAAATCACCCTCCTGGTAGTGCGTGAACATCTGGACCGCTGTCTTCTGCAAGCCATGGAGAGCGAGGACCCGGCCGATCGGGAAAGGGCAGTCGTCTTGTTCAATGAAGTACTGAGCGCGTCGCGTCCCGGTTAGCTGGGTCGGATTAAGTCCAGCGCATGCGGTGGGAAGACGAATAGGGACTGGATAACAACTCTCGACATGGTGATCAAGGAGGAAGTCAAGTGACCAGCACGGAAGTCACTTTACCAGTACGTGGGATGACCTGCGCTTCATGCGCAGCGGTGGTGGAGCAAGCGCTCATCGGGGTTGAAGGGGTTTCCAGAGCCAGTGTCAATCTGGCCACGGAGCAGGCAAACGTGGAATTCGCGAATGGCGATTTAGACCTGGCAACGCTTGTCGAAGCCGTGGCTGCTACCGGCTATGAAATCCCGGTGGAGAGCCTTGTTCTTCCGATTGATGGGATGACCTGCGCCTCCTGCGTGGCTCACGTGGAGGGCGCCCTTCGGGACGTGCCAGGAGTCGTGGATGTTCACGTTAATTTGGCCACTGAGCGAGCAAATGTGTCCTTCGTGAGCGGCCAGGCCGCGTTGCCGGACTTAAAGCGAGCTGTCGCCGAGTCCGGCTATGAGGTTCTGGAAGCGGCTGCTGAGGTTGAGGCCAAAGAGCAGGATGAGGCTGAGCGCAAGATGAGCCAAGCCCGCTTCCGCATGAAGGTGGCTTGGGGGTTCACGGCTCCCATTATCCTCTGGATGTTCGCCGAGATGTTCTTCGGGCTCCACTGGCCCAATGAATTCATCTATAACCTCGGCCTGATACTGCTTGCGCTTCCGGTGCTTTTCTGGGTAGGCCGAGCGACCTACCGCAGCGGTCTAACGGCGGTGCTCCGTCGTCACGCCAATATGGATACCCTCATCACCCTAGGCACAGGAGTTTCGCTGCTGACCGGCCCTGCATGGTTCTTCTTCCCCGTGGCGAATTACGCCGGGGTTGCGGCCATGATCATGGCTTTCCACCTGACGGGGCGCTACGTGGAGGAGACTGCCAAAGGGCGCGCCTCACAGGCCATTCGCAAACTCCTTGAACTAGGGGCGAAGACCGCACGGATTCTACGCGAGGGGCAGGAAGTCGAGGTGCCGATCGAAGACGTCCAGGTGGACGATGTTATGGTTGTCAGGCCCGGTGAGAAAATTCCCACGGATGGCGTCATCGTTGAGGGCGAGAGCGCGATCGACGAATCAATGGCCACAGGCGAATCGATGCCGGTGAATAAGCGCCCAGGGGACGAAGTGATTGGCGCCACCGTTAACCAGGAAGGGCTGATCAGGGCAAAGGCGACCCGTGTGGGGAAGGACACCTTTCTGTCTCAAGTGATCAAACTGGTGGAGGAGTGCCAGGGATCCAAGGTGCCGATCCAGGAATTCGCCGACAGGGTGACGGGTTTCTTTGTGCCAGTTGTTATCGGCATCGCGTTGCTGACACTGGCTGCCTGGCTCGTGATTTCCGGTCCGATGTCCAGCTTGGTGAATGCTGGCTCCTTCCTACCCTGGGTAAACCCGAACCTGGGTGTGATCACATTGGCCATTGTCTCGATGGTGGCCGTGCTGGTGATCGCGTGTCCCTGTGCCCTAGGGTTGGCCACTCCGACCGCCTTGATGGTGGGTTGCGGCATAGGGGCCGAACATGGAATCCTCATCCGAACGGGGGAGGCGATCCAAACCTTGAAAGATGTGGAGGTTATCGTCTTCGACAAGACCGGTACGATCACCAAGGGACGGCCCGAGGTCACGGATATCGTCTCCCATGATGGCTTTGAGGAAACTGAGATTCTTCGTCTGGCGGCTTCGGCTGAATTAGGAAGCGAGCATCCCTTGGGCCGGTCAATCGTCGAGAAGGCACATAGCCAGGAGCTTCCGCTTCAAGATCCGCAAGGCTTCAAAGCGATTCGAGGCAAAGGCGTTATGGCCACTGTAGGTGGACAGAAAGCACTCGTGGGCTCCCGGCGGCTGATGAGTGAGAACGGCATCGATCCAGAGCCGCTCGAAAAGGCGCTTGAACGCTTGGAAAATGAGGCCAAGACAGCCATGTTGGTAGCCGTCGGTGCGCGGCTAGCCGGTGTGATCGCCGTGGCTGACACACTCAAAGATGATTCAGTGGCGGCAATTGCGGAACTCCACCGCATGGGGCTTGAAACGGCCATGATCACGGGCGACAACCAGCGCACGGCGGAAGCCATCGCTCAAAGAGTTGGTATGGACCATGCACTGGCTGAGGTACTGCCGGATGGGAAGGTGGCGGAGGTCCAGAAGCTTCAGCAGCGTCTAGGTTTGGTGGCCTTTGTAGGCGACGGCATCAACGACGCACCGGCACTGACGCAGGCCAATGTGGGGATCGCCATCGGCACCGGGACCGACATCGCCATCGAAGCGAGCGACGTCACCCTGGTTCGGGGAGAGATTACGGGCGTCGTTGAGGCCATCAACCTCAGTCGGGAAACTTTCAGCAAGATCAAGCAGAATCTGTTCTGGGCGTTCTTCTAC
>CAYGCA010000080.1:10376-13173 GCA_964348265.1 uncultured Anaerolineaceae bacterium
TACAACATGGCCATGATCCCCTTGGCGGTGATCGGCTGGATGCATCCGGTGCTGGCCGAGATCGCCATGGCTACCAGCTCGGTAAGCGTTGTCGGCAATGCCAATCGGTTGCGCAGTGCGGAAATCCGGCCCCTGTATCGGCGGGAGCCATCTCCTGTCGGTGGGCGGGAGAGCCAGCCTTCACCGGTGGAAGCGGGCGCGTAGGAGGTGAGCGATGAATCTGAAATTGAACTTCCGGGCGACGATTATTACGCTCTTCGCCGCCCTGGTGATCAGCTACGTTCTCTGTATTGTCGGGGATTTGCTCTTCGGCTGGACGATGTATGAGGTCTGGATGCCGCTCTTGCCCGGCTTCACTTGGCCGCTGACCCTCAGCGGTTTCGTGGTCGGGCTGCTGTGGCTGATGGGCTACAGCGTCTATGGCGCCCTCCTGCTCGTGTTGCCTTACAACGCGCTTGTTGAAAAGGGGTCCCCAGCGTCCTAATTCCAATGGCCATTACCTCACAGCACGGCTTACCCCAGGGCCCTGCTGATCCCAATATGAGGAGGCATGGATGTCGACGTCCCTGTGGTCGGGGGCAGCTACTGTTGGCCCTAGCGAGTCATTTGCGCGGGGATCGAGAGCTGATCTTGGTCAGGAAGCCGATCGGTTCAGGACAGACTTTGGCCTGGGGCAGTCTGTTGAGGGCGGTCAAGTATTTGGATCTGACCGACGCAGTGCCGCAGAATCACGACCTCTTCGTCCTGCATATAAACAGGTATTCATTCGAGTTTGAGACTCCCTTCTCCTGGTGTGTCTCCGACAACCAGTACCTATCGAGTGCCCCGTTCAATCGCAACAGGGCCAATTTCCTTCAAGCCAAGGTGAAGGGCGTCGGAAATGGCGAAGTGCAGACAAGCCGTGGATTGTTCGGCACAAAGTGCGTGGTGGACGCCTCTGGTTGGAGGGCCGCCCTGGCCTAGGAGGAGGCTATTAAGAGGATGCATTTCTGGTATTCCCGGGCCTCGATGGAGGGGTGGCATGGCTCTTCCCACGAGGATGGCAGGCCAGCCTCAGACTACCGTCGTATGAAGGCGCCGGGGCCTGCTTCAGCCTTTGACCCGCTTTACGCAGCGGTCTTGCGGTCAGCCTCAGGGCGCGCATGGGGCCGACGTTCCCTATTCCCTGGGGGCTGCGAGCGCAGGACCGATATTCATCGTTGGTGACGCAGGCAGGAGGTGCTTTGGCTTCACGGGCGAGGACATTCGACTGGCGTCGTTTTTCGGCGAGGCCAGCGGTGGCATCGTGCGGCGGATGGTGGCGGGCCGATGTGAGCTGAGAGAAGGACTGGCCGAGCAGATAGCCTTCGTCAAATGGCGAAGGAATTCCTTCGGTCTTTTTCTCGGTACTCGAGTCCCTCCTGACCAGCCTACCGCCAATCTGGATCGATCCATCAGCTCATTTTCTCCAGCAAGATCGGGTAAGAAACCGGGTGTTTGAAAAGTACAAGGAGATAACGTCCACCCGGATGCGAACGCCAGCTTCCCACATGGCTTGGCGGGATGGAGTATCCCTTCTATGATGACTCTCTGCCCTTGAAACGGGAGGCACACCGGCGTCAATATGTAACATTCCGAAACGGCGGGACGTGGCACGTGGAGGCTCCAGTTGTTGGTCAGACTTATCGCAGGGGCTCTGGGAGGAACCTAAGTGCAAACACGGAATTTCTGATGGGTTATACTGAAAGGCATGAAACCCATCGAAGTAAGAGAATTGGAACCCGGTGAACTCGAAGAGTTACAAGGTGCCTACGATAAGACCAAGGACGTGCGCCTGCGCACCCGAACGCAGATGATCCTGTTGGCAGTTGAACAAAACATGACTGCACCGCAAATCGGCCAGATTGTGCGCAAAAATGAACAAACAGTGCGCCGCTGGATCAAGCGCTTCAATGCGGAAGGGCTCAACGGTTTGTCGGACGCTCCGCGGCCTGGTTCACCAGCCATCATAACATCCGGATATCGCCAGCGATTGCTCAGCATTGTACGCCAACGGCCCCAGACGCTTGGGCAGCCTTATTCGCTCTGGACCCTGGCTCGGCTGGCCGACTTCATGGCGGAAGAGACTGGGCTGCGGGTCTCGACCGAGACCGTCCGTCGGGTGCTCAAGGATGGTGGGATTGTGTTGAGCCGCCCACAACACACCATCAGCAGTCCTGACCCGGAATACAAACTCAAAAAAAGACGATCGAAGATCTCCGAGACCACTTGAAGGCGCAGGAAGTATTCTATTACGCCGATGAATTCAACCTGACGTGGTTGCCAACCCTGATGGCGCTGTGGAGCCCCAAGGGACAACAGGTGATGATCCCCACCCCAGGTCAAACCAAGAAGCATTATGGCATCGGGGCGGTCAATTACCATTCCGGCGAAACCATCGTTTTGGTACGGCGACGCAAACGCCGGAAGGAAATTGCTGAACTCTTGGAAACTCTGCTGGAGAAACATCCTGACGAAACCGTGTATGTCGCTTGGGACAATGCCAATACCCATCAGGATGACGAAGTAGAAGCTGTTGTGCGAGGTGCGGCGGGCAGGTTGGTTTTATTG
Organism: uncultured Anaerolineaceae bacterium; assembly: GCA_964348265.1. Lineage (GTDB taxonomy): Bacteria > Chloroflexota > Anaerolineae > Anaerolineales > E44-bin32 > JBFJVD01. The sequence continues at coordinate 12,966 of CAYGCA010000080.1, forward strand.
TATCTATCTACCTACAGCCCCTGGCTCAACCCCATCGAAATGCTCTGGCGCCTTTTCCGCCGAGAAGTAACCCATTGTGAACTGTTTGAGAGTATCAAAGCACTCATCAAGGCGACTTACGAATTCTTCAACCGCTGCAACCAGCATCCAGGAATAGTGCTCTCGGTCGTCGGTGCTCAACCATCATGATTTTTGTGAATGTACTTAG
>CAYGCA010000081.1:0-9798 GCA_964348265.1 uncultured Anaerolineaceae bacterium
AGGTGTAAACCTTAAAGATTGCAATTATCTCTTGGCTAGGGCCCTGTTGATCCGCTGCGCACTCCGTGGCCGTATGGGGCAGGCGAGATACTACCGCTAGTGCACAGCACGCGCAAGGAGACCAGATTGAGGCGCTGTGGCGACGAGAAACTAACCGTAGCTGACAGGAACAGAGGCTGGGCAGAAGGACCCTTCAAATCCCAGCAATGCGATCAGCCGGCGCTGAATCGTTGGGTGCAGGCTGCAAGGAAGGCCGCGGTCTGACCCGCCATTCACAGGCTTGATTACCTCCAATTCGAGGCGCCCGACGAGGTCGAACTTGGCCCTCTGCGGCGGCAGGTATCCTTCAGCCTACCCACCCCCACATGATGAACTGGCCAACGAAAAAAAGGCCTAAACCGACTCCAATTGCCGCGAGGAAGAGGGTCCTCTGGGACGTCTGAGACCACGCGGCTAGGGCAACAAACAGAGGGAACATCAACAGTGCGTGCCTTCCCAGGCTCGCCAGAGGCTCTATCTGCCTGCTGAAGGATAGCAGAAAGAGTAGCATGCTTGCCTGGTAGAGGACCATTTCTTTCGGGAGGTGCCTCAAGCCCCAAACCGTGGCTGCGAGTAGCAGCAAGAGTACGCCAAGGCCCAGCCAACCGGCTACTGAGAAGGAGCCTTCGACGATCCACTCGGGCACCGCAAGAAATGCCTGCCACGGCCAACGTGCGGCCCAGGTCCAATGCTGGCGCTGGAGAAGAGAATACGCAGGGAAGCCAGCCCATACTCTCCAGGCCAGAAATCCACCCATCCCGAACCCGGCCCCCAGGACGCTGGCGAGCGCCAGCCATCGATCGCTGGATTCGTTCGCCCGCCAGTATCTCCAGGCGATCGGGCCAAGGAGAAGAATGAGTGGAAAGATCGTCGGGCGAGTCAACCCGGCCGCCAAGCTGGTTGCGGCAACCAATCTCCATCGAGAGCATAGCGCAGACCAATAGGCCAACAGGACAAGAAGGAGAGAAAGAGACTCTGGATAGGGGGCGAACAGAAAGAAGCCCGTAGGAAAAAGGGCGTAGGCCACAACTGCCCGGCGTGCAGTCGTCAACAGAAGATCAGCCTTTACGATTCGGTACAGGACCACCCATGCGAAGCACGAGGCCAGATTGCTGATGATCAGAAGGGCCATCAGGCTACCAGCGCCCGTAAGCCGGCTGAGAAGGCGCGCCGTCAGCGGGTAAAGGGGGAAGAAGACAGACAAGTCGGCGTCTGAATAACCTCGCTCGGCGATGCGGATGAAATGAATCCCGTCCCACCGCTGCCAGACGCCCAGCAAGATCCCCGTCCAACCCTCTGCTATCGGCTCGACGCCAAAGTAGAAGTCGGTCTCCAGGGTGGTCGGGATCAGGTCAAGTGCCCAGAGGACAGCACCCCAGCTGCTCAGGACAAGGCGCGTGATGAGCCAGATAGTTGAGGCCCAGCGCCATTCCTCGGGAAGCTCGGCAAACAGAAAACGCAATTTCGAAAGGGGGCCAAACACCCCCTGTCTGGAGTCGATCTTCAAGGGTGCCTTCCGGTTTCCCCCTCTCGGCCCACTCAAGGGGCAGGGTCGCTCCTTCTGCTCCTAACCTGGTCGCCTAGCAGGTCGGTGCGCATTTCGTACAGCTCGCCGTCTGCCGAAAGAATAACGCGCCAGCCGGGGGTGTTCGTGGGCAGGCAGATCTCCTCAACCTCTGACATCTCTAAGCAGGCGTCCGACCAGGTGACCTGCTCAAAACCAACCACCTGGATGACGCCTGGAGGCAAGTCCAGATCGTCGGCCAGCGACCGAATCGCCTGCGATACAGCCGGCGGATAAGGTTCATCAAGCGACGGCGGTTCGAAGGTGATCGCATCACCCAGAAGGCCGGTCAGGAGCAACAGCGTGCCGCCGTCGATGCCCGGATAGACGATGATCAGACGGCCCGTGGCCCAAATATTGGGGCGATCCGGCCAGGTCACGACCCGATTACCGACCGACAAACCGTCGGGCGCAATGGCTTGCGAGACTTGAAGGCGTGCAGTCCTACTCTCGAACTCAAAAACCTGCAACCTTGACTCTCCGACTCGCAACAGTCGGCCGGGCACTCCAAAGGGTTCTGTTTCAAGGTCGCCGATATCCTGGACTTCGACCCCGGCGCGGTCTAATACTTGACGCAGGTCCTCGGTAGTGTCGATCACAGGTAGCTCGAAATCCGTCGTTGGCACCGGAGCTGAGGCGCGGCAGGCAGCCAGCAACCAGAAGGGTATGAGCAACAAAACCACCCTGGCTGGGCATGCCCGCGCCCAGACCCCCGACTGTACCCCAAGGCCCTTTGCTGAACTGAGCTGTCCCTTTGTCGAGCGTATCCAGTAGAATGGAAGGGCAAAGCCATGTCCTGAACTCTGAATGGACGTCTTCGGCCCTTCATGGATTCGGGGAGTTTCCATTATGTCTGAAGTTTACATCATCGCCGCTGTTCGCACCCCGATTGGCATCGGCAGACCCGAGACTGGCGCTCTGCACCCGCTTGCGCCTGTTGACCTGGCTGCTCACATTCTGCGCCAGGCCGTGGCTCGCGCTGGCGTTGAAGCTGAACAGGTGGAAGATGTGATCTTGGGTTGCGTTACGCCCATAGGCGACCAGGGCGCCAACATCGCCCGCCTAGCGGCGCTCCAGGCTGGCTTCCCGGTGGAAGTGCCAGGTGTGCAGCTCAATCGCATGTGTGGTTCAGGCCAGCAGGCGCTGCATTTCGGCGCGCAGGCTATCCTGTCAGGCGACATGGATTTGGTCATCGCTGGAGGCGTCGAGATGATGTCCCACCAGCCACTTGGCGCTGATTTTCCGCGCGAGTGGCCGGTCAACTTCCCTTACGAACTCATCCATCAAGGCCTCAGCGCCGAATTGATGGCCGAAAAATGGGACCTGAAACGCGAGGACCTGGATAACTATGCCTACGCGAGCCACCTGAGGGCGGGCGCCGCCATTCGGGAGGGACGCCTGGAGGACCAGATCAGCGTCCTGTCCGTTCCCGATGGAAATGGGAAGAAGCGCCTAGTGCGTCAAGACCAGGGTGTCCGCATCCCACCCGACCGGGAGAAGATGGCCACTTTGCCGCCGGTCTTTCAAGAGGATGGCGTCATCACTGCCGGAAACAGCAGCCAGATCAGCGACGCGGCTGCCGCCGTTGTGCTTGCCTCTGAAGCCTTCGTCAAAGAACACCAACTCAGACCGCTGGCGCGGTTGGCCGCGCGTGTCGTCGTAGGCTCGGACCCGGTCCTCATGCTCGACGGACCCATTCCGGCAACCCGGAAGGTGCTCGGACGAGCCGGCTTGAAGCTGGCTGAGATTGACGTAATCGAGATCAACGAGGCCTTCGCCTCGGTGGTGCTTGCCTGGCGGCGCGAAATCCAACCCGACATGGAACGCGTCAACCCCCACGGCGGCGCCATCGCCCACGGACACCCCTTGGGGGCTACGGGTGCCATCTTGACGACCAAAATGGTCCACGAATTGCATCAGGCGGGAGGTCGCTACGGCCTGCAAACAATGTGCATCGGCCACGGCATGGCCACCGCAACAGTGGTAGAGCGCCTATAATATGTAACTCGGGATTGGCGTTCGCCAAGCCTTCACGCTCGCATTTGACGCTTGCGTATCCAACATGTGTCTGGCACTAGAACGACCGATTCGGTCTTTCTAAGGGGCCGCTCCCCGAAGCTCGATGGTATCCCAGGGATACCGCGGGTTCAAGAACAGCGACCGGAGGGCCCGCCAAGTCTGATTCTAGGAGAGCTACGATGACCGAATTCCTGATTGGGGAGGAACGCCCGCTCGGCATTGACGTATCCAAGTGGCAGGGACGCGTCAACTGGGCAGTGATCGCTACCCACGTGCCCAAGATACTGTTCTGCGGCATTCGAGCAAGCCTTGGCGCCGGTAAAGTCGACGAGTGGTTTCAACATAACTGGACTGAAAGCGGATCCTTTGAGATATATCGCTCGGCCTACCATTTAGTCATCCCGGGCGTCCCCGCGCAAGCCCAAATGGACAACTTCTACCGGACGGCGCCGGAGGGAGGCGAGCTTCCTAGGGTTCTGGATTACGAGGTAATCGGAAGCCTGGGGTTGCCTGCCGCCGAACTGCTCTGGGACTGTGCGATGATCATCGCTGAGCGAGACGGCATCTGGCCCATCGTCTATAGCCGCTTCGCGCTCATCAATCAGAACCTGCTGAGCTGGTCAGAAGAACAACTCAACAACGTCTGGTGGTGGCTGGCGCAATACCTCCTGGCCCAGGAACTGAGGGGCGAGCATCCTGGACCACCAATTCTGCCCAATAGGGTTGATCCAAAGCGGGTGCTGATACACCAGACGGCCGACAAGCTTCCAGGCATCGGCGTCGAGAGCAGATCGCTGGACCGGGATCGTTGGCTGTGGCCAGAGCAGCACCTGCATGACTTCGTTAGGCAACTGGCAGGCGAAGAAACCGAGGAACCGGTCGAGCCGGAGATCCCGCCCATCGCGGAGGGCTACCCCGCCCTCATCGTAGAGGCGCGCAGGCGCGGCTGGGATGTGTAGCGGCTTTTCAGGACGGCTGCCAGGAGGAAGGTTCAAACTCACATCCCCAATCTGTGGATCTCCTCCCCCGTTGTGGACCCTTGATGGACCCTAGAGCTGGACTTGCATGTGCCTTGCCAGGCCAGCCTCATGAACCCCTAGTCCGCTTGAGACAGCTACCCAACTCGGCGCAAATGGCGGCGTAACGGGAGGCGATCGGCGGTTTTTTACAATTGAACAGGCGCTTGCTATTGTGTATGATTGTCCGGTAAGCAACGGGGTTGGCAGTGAGTGGCAGAAGCTGGAGGGATGAACCCTGCAAGGCGGGAGCCTCGCCGCATCAGCGATGGCCAGAAGTCCAACTTGGCAGGAGAAGCGTTGAGCCGTCCTTGGCCGGGAGGCGCAGCCTGTGCATATCCTACTGTCAGGCAGTCTTGCCCGGTCCAGGATGCTCCTCTGATCGACTCCTGGCCTCCTCTCGATCCTTCGCGCTCGCGCCCACAGCTTGTCCAGCCTGAGAGATGGAGCCTATGCAGCGAAAGGAATTCAGAAACGACCTAACTGCGTCAAGCGCCTGTTGCATACGTTATGACGTGATCTGGGTTGACCTCCCTCGCAGTAGGGACGTTTCCCCGGGTTGGTCTCTTCGCGAGAGTCTGGGGCGCACGATTGGAGCCGATCAGCCTGGAGAACCATACGCGGGGTTTCCAAGCAGGTGGGCTGGTCCGGAGATTTCTCCAGTGACAATCACGAGGGCCCCGGAGGCTTGGACAAACGGATGGAGCTGCCTGGAGAATGGAGCGTGGCGACAGTCTGAAGCCCCAAGGGGTTCAGTCCATATCGGTTTCCTTAGGGTGGACTCAGCCGTCCTAGCCGTTCTCCTTTAAGGAACCGCAGGAGGCGAGGTCATGGGGCCGCCGAATGCTCTAGGCAAAGTCGAGCCTGAAGCCAAGTTTCTTACGCAGAACGGGGATTAAGATGCGCATTTTCATCAGCTACCGTCGCGACGACACCGCAGGCTACGCCGGACGATTGTACGACCGCCTTGTGGACCATTTTGGCCAGGGAAGCCTGTTCATGGACATCGACACGATCGAGCCTGGCCAGGATTTCGTGAAGGTCATCCAGCAGGCCGTAGGTTCATACGACGTGTTGATCGCTCTCATCGGCAAGGGGTGGACAACCACCAAGGACGAGGAGGGGAAACGCAGGCTCGATGATCCGAATGACTTCGTGCACCTGGAACTTGCGACCGCGCTGCAAAGCGACATTCGGGTAATCCCGGTTCTGGTGGGCGGTGCGACCATGCCGGGAAGAAGTGAGCTGCCTGACCCCTTGAGGACTCTGAGGCGCCGAAATGCGCTGGAGATCAGTGACACCCGCTTCCACCACGACGTCAATCGGCTGATTACGGCGCTGGAGGCAATCGCCGAGAAACTTGAGGAAGCTGAGGGACCGCCAAAGAGAGAGACGACGCCCCCTCCAGCAAAGCCACTCCTAGAGAGGTTGAGAGCCGTCCCAACTTGGGGCTTGATCGGGGGCGGCGGGGTCATCCTCGGCTGGGCCGGGCGGGTCCTTGCGGGCGGAGCCGGGCTACTTGGGGCTGGTTCCCGACCTGGCGCGGCTCCCAGAGGACCGGCCGAGGCTCCTCCAGAGCAGCAAAGCCCGAGGCCGAATCTCACGGCCACTGCAGTTGCGGGCGCAGCAGTCACTCCGACAACGGCCCCGCCAACACCGACAAGTGGCCCGGCTCCCACGGCCACTGTGCCGCATGGAATCCCCTTCGTCAGAATAAACGACATAACCCTTCAAGCCAATCGTTATGTCGTGGAGTATGAGACGTTTGAGTACACTGAAGTGCTTCCAGGGATGCACGTTCACTTTTTCTTCAACACGGTGCAACCGGAGCAGGCCGGTGTACCGGGCTCAGGACCGTGGGTCGTTTACGGCGGTCCAAGGCCCTTCACCGAGTACGGAGTTAGTGACCGGCCAGATTTCTCGACCCAGATGTGCGCCCTGGTTGCCAATGCCGACCATTCCATCCAGCTGAACAGCGGGACCTGTTTTGACCTGCCGACTTGATCGTCTCCAGGCGTCATCTGTCCATGACTCTCTGTTTCGGCGCTGCTTTCGAAGGAAGAATTGCCTGGGGGATCCTCTGTCGTCGACCGGCGGACCGGGGAGCCTCATGCGCGCAGCCTTCCGAGCGCAAGCAGCCCATACAAGAGCTCATTGAACTCCTATTGGGAGTTCCGGTCTCAAGGCGCGAATTCTACGGAGGTGGACCATGCGGCGAATTTTGATCCTGGGCGGCGGTTTCGGCGGTCTGGCCACCGCACATCACTTGCGCGAACGGGTATCTCTCGAAGATGAGATCTTGGTCGTGGACCGCCGCTCGCACTTCATGGTCGGCTTTCGCAAGACCTGGGCATTGGTCGGTCAGGCTGCCTTGGAGGCCGGGCTGCGATCCTTGGCGACCCTGGATAGATTTGGGATTAAGTTCCTTCAAGGGACAGTCACTCGTCTCGATCCTGAGACCAAGACGATAGAGGTTGACGGCCACCCAATGAAGGCGGACGCAATCGTTGTGGCCTTGGGCGCTGAGCTAGCGCCTAGCCAGGTCCCCGGATTCGAGGAATACGCCCTCAACCCCTACGCTGCGGCGGCGATTCCCCAGGCTGCGGAGGCTCTGCAAACCTTCTCGGGCGGCAAGGTCGTTGTTGGGATTTTCGGTGAGCCATACAAATGCCCTCCGGCACCTTATGAGTTGGCCTTTCTCCTGAGGGATCATTTCATGGAGCGGGGAATTGAGGCATCTTTAGAGGTCTTCACTCCCAAACCTGTGTCACTGCCTGTCCTGGGCGATGCAGGCTGCTCGGTGATCGAGGGTCGACTCGCCGAAGGAGATCGCCTTCCTGCCCAATCACAAGGCGGTGCGCGTGGAGGCAGGTGAAATCTTCTTCACAACAGGCCGACGCCGGTACGACCTCATGCTTGGCGTGCCGCCCCATCGGTGCCCGCAGGTGGTAGTCGAGTCCGGCCTGACCAACGGAAAGGACTGGGTGAACGTCGACCCACGCACACTTGAAACCCGCTTCCCCGACGTGTATGTCATTGGGGATGTCACCCTCATCCATCTTGCGGACGGGAAGCCCCATCCCAAGGCAGGCGTGTTTGCCGAGGCACAGGGTCAGGTGGTGGCTGAGCGGATCGCGGCCCGCTTGTCCGGTCGCGAGACCGAGGCGACCTACACCGGCGAGGGATACTGCTTTCTGGAGGTAGGCGGAGGCGAAGCGATGCTTGTCCGTGGCCACTTCATGGCCAGTCCTGTCCCAGAGGTAACGCTGACCGACCCGTCGGCTGGTTTCCTAGCTGAGAAAGAGAGCTTCGAGACCGAGCGGCTAGAACGGTGGTTTGGTGCTTGAGTCACCATCCTTCCCATCCCTTAGGTGTCCAAGTTCAGCCAGCTGCCTCCCTCCCCAGGATCGCCTCTTCAGAGTGGAAGCTCTCCGCAGGTCAGGGTACCAGGCTATCGTCCAGATCCGCGGTGGACTGGAATCTGTGGGGCTCCAACTGAATTCAGCCTTCCAGGAGAGGCAAGCCAATACTCGCTGTCCGGGCGGGCTAATATTCGCCCACCCCAATGGAATCGGTAACAGACGCCATGTATGCCTATGCCGCCCTCGGATAGAATATGTCTTCGGCGTTGCGGGCCATGTGGCACACTAATCCAGCTTTGGAGCGAGGCATGAATTCCAAGTTGCGTATCTTTATCAACTACCGGCGAGAGGACAGCGCTGGCTACGCTGGGCGCTTGTTCGACCGGCTCGAGGCTCATTTTGGCGAAGACAGCATCTTCATGGATATCGATGACATCGAACCTGGCCAGGATTTTGTGAAAGTCATTCAGGACGCAGTCGAATCCTATGATGTGCTGATCGCTCTCATAGGCAGGCGGTGGGCATCCATCGAGGACGACGAAGGCAGGCGAAGGTTAGATGACCCGGACGATTTCGTGCGTCTGGAGATCACAACCGCGATAGAGCGGGACATTCGGGTGATCCCGGTGCTGGTAGGAGGAGCGAAGATACCGCGTGCCAGTGACCTGCCGGAGGAGATGGAAGCCTTGAGGCGCCGGAACGCGCTGGAAATCAGCGACACCCGATTCCACCACGACGCCGACCGACTGATAGCGGCCCTGGAGGCGATCGGCCCCGAGCAGCCCACGACTCCAAAACCCTCGCCAGCCCCTCCCTACCTTGAACGCCTGCGCAAGCTACCCTGGGCATGGATTGCAGGAGGCCTAGTTGGCCTCGGCCTGCTCATCGGCCTAGTGAGCGGCGTCACAGCTCTCTTCCCGCGCGCAGACGAATCTGGGCCTGTTGCGACGCCGACGGGCCCGGCCGAACCTATGACCACAGACGAGCCGGGGCCGGCCATCCAGCCCACGTCGTTCGTACCGATCAGTCTCGCCAATGCCGCCAACACCGTTCCGGTGGCACGCCTCGGTCGGGGCACGATCACCAAGATTGCGGTCAGCCCAGAGGGCGAAAGAGTGGCAATCGCAGGCGGCCTGGGCGTGTGGATCTACGACGCCGTCACCTTGGAACTCATTCGTCTGCTCGAAGGGCACACAGGATGGGTTCGAAGCGTGGCTTGGTCGGCGGATGGCGATCGGCTGTCTTCAGGAGGAGATGACGGCGCCGTTCAGGTCTGGGATGCCGCCAGCGGCCAGATGCTCCGCACCCTCGGGGTCCATACGCGCCGAGTAAGGAGCGTAGATTGGTCGCCAGATGGCAGGAGCGTGGCTTCGGGCAGCAACGATGGCACAGTTCGGATTTGGGACGCAGAAGGCGCCAGGGAACCAATCAGATTGGACGGGCATGCCAATGTCGTCTGGAGCGTGGCTTGGTCGCCGGACGGTAGTCGCCTAGCGTGGGGGGGATCGGATGGCACGCTACGGATCTGGGACGGGACCGCGGGGGGCGACTCACGCCGCTTGTCAGGCCATCAGGGCAATGTGTGGAGTGTGAGCTGGTCGCCCGATGGGACCCAGCTGGCTTCAGGCAGCGACGATGGCACCCTTCGGGTGTGGGACCCGGCGGCTGGGACAGAAACCAAAACGCGAGCCGGTAACCGGGGTACTGTGTGGAGTGTGGTCTGGTCACCCAATGGAGCAATTCTGGCCACAGGCCACAATGATGGATCAGTCCTCCTATGGGATGCAATTGATGGGGA
>CAYGCA010000081.1:9808-13021 GCA_964348265.1 uncultured Anaerolineaceae bacterium
GGACCAACCGCGTGAACTCGAAAGCGGCAGCTTCCCTGTAAGCAGCGTTGCCTGGTTGCCGGACAGCACAGGAGTGATCTCAGGGACTGACGACGGCACCGTGCAAGTATGGAGCACCGCTAGTTTGACCGCTGAGCAGGTCCTCAAGTCTCACATGGATTGGGTCACCAGTATCGTCTGGTCGCCCGATGGCCGACAGCTGGCGTCGGGCAATAAGGATGGCCGGATCCGGGTATGGGACGCAGCTGGGGCTGAGGAACTGCGCGTACTAGAAGGCCATTCGGGTCCCATAACAGCCGTCTCCTGGTCGCCAGACGGAACTCAACTGGCTTCATTGGCTGACGACGGCACCGTGCGTCTCTGGGATACTGAGAGCGGCCTCCAACAGGGCGACCAAAAGGCTTACACAGGGGAAGAGGATACGATCAATAGTCTGGGCTGGTCTCCAAGCGGCGAAAGGCTGGCCTGGGGGGGCGATGATGGCAGTGTATGGATCTGGACAGTCAGCGGCGGGGGCGAACTTCTCCAGCTTGAAGGCAGCCGACTGCCCGTTCTTGGCCTGGCCTGGTCCCCGGACGGCCAGAGGTTGGCAACCGGCAGCCGCGAAGGCATGATAAGGGTTTGGGAAACAGCAGAGGGAAGTCTGATGAAAGAGCTGGGGGGTGATAATGTATCCGTCAACAGTCTGGCCTGGTCACCAGACGGCAATTGGGTGGCGTCTGGACGCGCGGACGGAACGGTGCAGCTGGTGAATGCCACGGAATGGAGTGTGGCGCGAAAGCTAGAAGGCCACACTCGCAACGTATGGGGTGTAGCCTGGTCGCCCGACGGCTCATTGCTGGCCTCCGCAGGCGAAGACAACACGGTACGCCTCTGGGACCCCAGTTCGGGCCAGGAGCTGCGCACACTATCAGGTCACACAAGCCATGTGACGAGCGTGGCCTGGTCGCTCGATGGCGCACTATTGGCTTCAGGGAGCCGGGAGGGCGCTATCCGCCTTTGGGGCCTTGAGAGGCAATAGTCTGCAGCCGGGCCGATCAAGATAGCCCGTGGTCCACGCGCGGCTCCCAATGGCCGTCAACTGGCCCGTCCCCCAGCCCGCAAGTGTCGAAACAAGTCTGGAAAGTGGGCCGGGGGGGCCTGGTGCCCCCCTTTTGCAAACGAACCAAAGATGGAGTCGCGCACCTGGATCTATTCAAGGCCGGCAAGGCATGTGACATAGATTCTAGGAGGTACGCCCCGTCTGTTCCCAGCCTGCGGGGCCAGCCGCGCGGCCGAAAAGTGCCTATAAGGCATATGCCATGATATGCAGAACGCACAGGCTCGCCTCCGCCCAGGTCGGGCTACGGGGTGCCTCCACGAGCTGGGTGACTACACCAATCAACGACCCAGACAAGCCAAACGAGCTGACAGTTCGACGTTCTCTGGGTTCACCCCCACACCCTCGGGACCCCCTTTCCACGAGAAACCAGGTTTGTGTCTTGTCAAGTGGTGTAGATTCTGTATGCATCCTCAACTTCTTCGAGTCTCAATCTCCTCCACAACTCAACGAACGGGAGCAAGTCGCAGTGGTGCTGGTTCAGCGACAAGCACTTCATCAGGTTCATAAAGTTTCCGCATCGACTCCTTGCTGAAGTATCGTCTGCCAACCTGCCACTCGTCACTTGTTTCCATCAGGATCGATCCCACCAAGCGCATCACCGAGGCTTCATCCGGGAAGACGCCCACGACATTCGTTCTCCGCTTTATCTCTTTGTTGAGTCGCTCCAATGGATTGGTTGAGTAGATCCGTGTCCAGTGATCGGGCGGAAACGCCATGTATGCCAAAACATCGTTTTCTGCCTGAGCAACCAAATTTGCCGCCTTCGGCCAGCGAGGTCGCATAGCGTTTGCCACCTCATTCAGTTGCTGCCTGGCCGCTTCTCGATCCGGCTGAGCAAAGATGGTGCGGATGGCCGCCGCGACAACCGCCTTGCTGCCCTTGGGAATGTTCGCTAGGACGTTACGCACACCTGCACTGCGCCACACGCAGTGCGGTGCAAGTGTGAAGTGCACTCTGCAGCGCTGCCAGGAAGCTCCCACCAGGGCTTCACCGATCGCTGCCTTCAAGCCCTCGTGTGCATCGCTGGTCACCAGCTTCACATCTCTCAACCCTCTGCGCACCAGGCTGCGCAGAAAGTCCATCCAGAAGGCATATTCTTCGCTTGCGCCGAGTGAGAAGCCTAGGATGTCTCTTTCACCAGTCTCTCGCACGCCGATGGCGATCACCATCGCCTGATTCACGATACGGTGATCCTGGCGAACCTTCAGATAGAGCGCATCCAACCACAAGTAGGGGTAGCTTCCTTCCAGTGGTCGGTTGCGGAAGCCCTCCACCAGTTCATCCAGTTCGCTGCAAATCCGGGAGACTTTGCTTTCCCTGGCACCGCCCGCCAGGGCAGGTGTATCGATCCCGGCAAGCCCGAGGGCTTTTAACAGATCATCGACCTTGCGGGTGCTCACCCCTTTCACATAGGCTGTCTGGACAACCGCCAGAAGCGCCTTCTCCGCTCTCCTCCTGGGTTCCAGGAGACTCGGAAAGTAGGTTCCTTCCCTGAGCTTGGGGATCTTCAACGGCAACTCACCCACTCTCGTCTCCCACTTGCGTTGACGATAGCCATTCCTATGGTTCTTTCGGTTGGGAGATCTCTCATACCGGCCAGCCCCGATGATTTCCTCAGCTTCCAGCTCGATGGCAAGTTGGGCAACCAACTGGGCTCCCTCTTGAAGAAAGTCGCCTTCTGGATCCATTCCCACCTTGCAAAGGTACTCGAGTAGTGTCATAGTTGAATTGGTCATCGTTGTGCTCCTTTTGTGATTTGGCTGATTGCTTTAGGATGCACACGATGACTATTTTTCCAACTTGTATTTACACCACTCTATGAGACATTATCGAAACCAGAATAACGCCCCAATAGACTTCGGGGTAGCAGAAGGCTGCCGGTACTCCTTCGTAATAGAGTTTCGGGCCCCTCTTTCTAGGTCGGAGCGCAGCGGAAGCAACGAAGCTGGCAGTTACCATGGTTGATCGCGGCCGTGGGAAAGAGGCGACTCTTCGGAGCTTCGCTCCCCAGAATTGCATGGGCCGATCATGATCAGCTTGGCGTAGAATAGGCTTCGAGACAACCGCACCTATTGTAGCCGTCGTGGGCGGCGGTCTGTGCTCCTCGCAAG
>CAYGCA010000082.1:0-512 GCA_964348265.1 uncultured Anaerolineaceae bacterium
GACCAAGCCACCGGCGTGCCGGTTCTTCTGAATACCAGCTTCAACTTGCGGGGTGAGCCTATCGTCACCACTCCCGCCAATGCGCTGAACACTTTCGGCAAGAGCGACATCGACACGCTCTACATGGACGGTTTTGTGGTGAGGAAGTAGGGGTCTCAGTCGTACTGCGTGAGCGGACCATTGAGGACCTATCAAGACCAGGACGGAGAAAAATGAAAGCCTTCATTCGCAGCATGACCTCTAACTTCGGTGTGGTAGGCGAGTTGCTGGGCTACCTCTGGCAGCGGAAGCTGTGGTGGTTGATCCCCATGGTCGCTGTCCTAATGGTGTTCGGCCTGCTGCTCATCTTTGCCTCGGCTTCCGGAATCGGACCATTCATCTACACTCTCTTCTAGCCCGAGACTGTGAGACTGATCCCGAGTAGAGGAATCGTGAGAGGCTCAAATCCGTCACACCCCGGCAGGGCTTGCCGGAGTATTTCTACTGAACCCCTCCTTGGTGCTTTTCCTGGG
>CAYGCA010000082.1:540-5398 GCA_964348265.1 uncultured Anaerolineaceae bacterium
ATACGGCGGGTCAGTCCGCTACGTTGGCGGCTTATTTGGTCCGCCAGGGGATTGCTCAGGAAGGTCGCTTCCCGGTTCACTTGATTCTATGAATCCTGGAAGCGGTATCCGCTCCTGTGTGGTCGAGGGTGGGAAGCAAGCGCGTGGCACTAAGAGCCTTTCTGGCAAGGGTCGCACTGAGCGCAGCTTCGATCTCTATCACTCTTGTGCTCGTCGACAGAGCCCTAGGCTTTGCAGGCTTTCCACGAGAGATTTCCGCGAGAGTCTCTCACCCTCCGAATTACAAGGAAATCCGGAACAACCTTGAGTTCAGCTACGAATTTGAAACAAACAGCCAGGGGTTGAGGTATCCGGAAATTCCCCTGCAGAAACCATCGGGCTCCTATCGAGTGTTTGTTTTGGGGGACTCCTTTACGGAAGGTGTAGGCGTAAGCGAAGACCAGAGATTCTCGGCTCTTCTTGAGCAGCATTTCGGCACCAATGGTAGACGAATTGCTTTCGTGAATGGCGGCCTGGCCGGAACTGGACCTCTCGAGTATGGGAGATTGTTTCTGAGCATTGGGCTGGAGTACGACCCTGACGCAGTGCTCATATGCCTGTATGCAAACGATCTTAGTAATAGTCCCGTGCTCGTCAGACCAGGCGACCTAAGTCCTTCGACCCCAAATCGAGCCGGTATCAAGCGGCTAGCTCACTCTTTCCTGCCTCACATGTACACCCTTGTAAATTCCTCCTGGGATCAACTCCAGTTTGAGAGGAGGACTAGGACCTCTGATTTCGTTGAAACCATTTCCATTCAGGCAATGAGGGAGGGTATACCAGAGAGGCAGATTAGAAAATGGAGTGAAGTCCTGCACGAGTATTGGGTAGATGCGGTCAATAGGGGGGAATTCAACGGCGCTATGCTTTCATACGGATTGCTTAGGCCCAAGTACTGGAGCGATGCCCTTGACATCGACTCCGAAATTAGCGAAGCGAAATGGCAATCCATGGCTACCATAATCTCAGAGCTCGTGAGCGAGAGTCGAAGACGCGAGATTGAGGTCGCCATTGTATATCTTCCAACGAGATTTCAGTATGATCCTCCCAGTCATGAATTGACGAATCCGTGGATCTTGTCTGGCACCAACACGAGAAGAGATTGGCTCATAGGAGAGACTGAGATACAGATTCGCCTCGAATCCTTGACCAAGGAGATGGATGTCCCCTTTTACGATCTAACGTCCGTTTTCCGTGAGGCCGCCTTGGTCAATTCAAATCTGAATTGGGCCCTTGATGATCACTGGACTGCCGAGGGGCACAGAACTGCCGGTTCTGCGATTGCAGAGTGGCTGGAAGAAAGTGGAGCTTTTTCTATTGTTCCTTAGGCTCTGGAAGCGTAGCGTGGCATCCGTCTCATTCTGGGCTTACACAGATTTCTCTTTAAGCCGCCGCTATGCCGCCTATTAAGAGGTGAGGCTGAAGAGCTGAAGTCTGTCGGGTGGAAGAAGAATCCATTCCGCAGTTTCTCCTAGACGGATACCGGCAACGATCTTCCCCTTGAGCTTAGTTTTCAACTCCCTAGGTTCAAATCCAAACGCAAATAGTAAGGATGACAGAACTATGAAAGCTTTCATACGCAGCATGACCTCGAACTTCGGTGTGGTGGGCGAATTGCTGGGCTACCTATGGCACAGGAAGCTATGGTGGCTGATCCCCATGGTTGCCGTCCTAATGGTGTTCGGCTTGCTGCTTATCTTCGCCTCAGCCTCCGGAATCGGACCATTCATCTACACTCTGTTCTAACGCGCGGGAGAGGCGCAACCTACTCTCCAGGACCTCCAACGAAGGCCCGGACATTACGCATCCTTGTGGGGATTCTCTCCCTGCTCTTATTGCTGCCCCTAATCCCTACGCTGGGTCACGTCAGCTCGGCTCCCGCTGTCTTCGGGCGGTACTCCCGGACCTACTTCGTCTTGGTGGTCGCCTACATGACGCTCGTTCTGGCGTCCTGGGGAGGCCTGGTTGTTGTCCTTCGATCGCCTGCAGCGCTCTTAGACCGTTTCCCGAAACTCCTAGAAGGCTTAAGACGCAGGCGATGGGTCTTTGGCCTCATGCTGGTCTTACCCCTTCTCATCGTGGGGGGAGTGATCGACCAGTTTCAAGGCTTCGCGCCGGGGCGATCACCCCTCTTTCAGCTTCCCCTGCTGGGCATAGTCCTTCTGCTTGAGGGTTTGCTTCTCCTGGGGGGACGGAAAGGGCGGGACTTCAGTGATGCGCTGGCAAAAACCGTACTGGTGGGTGTGAGCGCGCTCGCCTCTCTCGGTCTCGTCGAGGTCGCCCTAAGACGCGCTCCTACACTTATCCCAAATGCGGCTCGCCCCAAACTGGCGGGTGGGGGGATGTTCTTGCGCTCAGATCTGGTCTTCGACAAGCCGGTTCAGGTGGGATACCACTATCTCCCCAATCAGGATCGATGGGTCGAGTATCGGGCCTCAGACGGGGACCTCTATCGCTGGCTTGCGGGCGGCATCGAGCCTCTCCCACCGGCGGACGATGCGGTCCTGGCTAGGATTCAATTCGTGACGGATGCCAGCGGCTATCCAAACAGACCCCCTGTACAAGAACAATATGAGATCGTTGTGACCGGGGACTCGTTCACCGTTCCCGGCTCTGTGGAATCCCCTTGGCCGGCTCTCCTTGAGCAAATATCAGGCAAGAACGTCCTCAACCTCGCCATGCCAGGCTACAGCCCCAGGCCCGAAGCTGAAGCCGTGAAGCTCTTTGGACTGGGTAAGCGACCCAACTGGGTCATCGTGGGCTACTTCGAGGGCAATGATCTGATCATTGAGCCCCCCGGCTTCGAGGCCAAGCGACAGTCAGGTTTGAGCTGGATAGAACACGATTTGAGGCAGGCCGGCCCGTATCGATCTTCGGTTGCTATCCAGTCCCTGCGGTACGGATTTAGCGA
Source organism: uncultured Anaerolineaceae bacterium (assembly GCA_964348265.1). Classification (GTDB taxonomy): domain Bacteria; phylum Chloroflexota; class Anaerolineae; order Anaerolineales; family E44-bin32; genus JBFJVD01. The sequence continues at coordinate 3,491 of CAYGCA010000082.1, forward strand.
GCTGGTTGGCGTCGGCCTCAAGGCCGGGCTTGAGCTTGTTGTCCCCCATGAATTGAGTGCATCCTCTCAGGGCTACCGGTACCCGGTGCAAGTAGAAATCGGCGGTCGAGAACTCTCCCTAGCCTTCTTTGATGACTATGTTTCCGCCCTGACGGCTGGGCGCGAAGCTATTAGACGATCAGGCAACCAGGATCTGGTGACGAGTGCCTTCGTGGAACTTGAGCGCGAGGCAGAAGCCGTGGGTGCCAAGCTAGCATTGGTCTACATCCCATCGAAGGCACATGTCTACCTCCCACTTATCCGAGATGACCGAGCCTGGGGCAGGGTGCTCCAAGGTGTGCCTGCCGTGATCCTTGGGCAGGATGGCTATCTCTCTTCCGATAGGGCGCCACAAGCGACCAAGGATCTTATTCTGAAAAACCAGGGCGATCAGAGAGGCTGGCTCTCGGCCTTCGCCCGCCGGAACGGCATAGAGTTCCTGGATCTCACCCCGGCGTTTCAGGCAAAGGCCGCCCTAGGTGCTGAGCTCTATTACCCCGCCGATACGCACTGGAATCAGGCGGGCCATCGGCTAGCTGCCGAGTTGGTCGCCGACTTCCTCTCGAAGGAAGAGGCGGGAACTGACTGACCTAATTCTCAGGCCGTCATGGACGAGGATCGAGTCCTTCCAGCCCGAGCCGTTCAGAGCGACGGATCAGGGGTCGCTCGTCTGTATTCCCCCCTCGTCTGCAACCTGAAAGTGGCTGAACTGTCATCCTTGCAGACAGCCTTCGTCTACCTTATGTGCCAAGCGGGCACTGCAAAATCATGATCCACGATTCGGCCGAAGTTCATCCCACGGCTCGGATTGGGCCGGGAACGAAGATTTGGCACCAGGCGCAGGTGCGCGAAGGGGCGCAGCTGGGCGCTAATTGCATTGTGGGCAAAGATGCTTACATCGACTTCGACGTGTCGATCGGAGACAACGTCAAGATCCAGAACGGGGCGCTCATCTACCATGGCGTCAGGATTGAGGATGGCGTCTTTATTGGACCGCAGGCTTGCCTGACGAACGACCGAATTCCCAGGGCAATCAACCCTGATGGCAGTCTGAAGGGGGATGAAGACTGGGAGGTGGGTCGGATCCTCGTGCGCCATGGGGCATCGATTGGGGCGGGGGCCACTATCCTGCCCGGCGTAACGGTAGGAAATTACGCGATGGTGGGCGCGGCTGCCCTCGTCACCAAGGATGTCCCCGATCACGGTTTGGTGGTCGGGATTCCGGCTAGGCTGACTGGCTACGTCTGTAAGTGTGGGCGCCGACTCCTGGAGAGCGGATCTCAATGGGTTTGCCGGCATTGCCAGGTCGCCTACGATCTGAAGGAGATTTCTCCATGAAGGCTGCTGAGCCGAGAATAGACCCCGCCCTGCCCCTGATTCCCATGGCCAAGCCGCTGATAGGGGAGGAGGAGAAGGAAGCTGTGCTGGCCGTGCTGGAGTCTGGCCAGCTGGCTCAAGGTCCCGAAGTGGCGGCCTTCGAGGACGAGTTTGCCGCTTTCTGCGGCGTTCAGCATGCGGTTGCGACCTCGTCGGGAACGACGGCGCTGCATCTTGCCCTCCTGGCCTATGGCATCGGACCCGGGGATGAGGTGATCACCACCCCCTTCACCTTCATATCCTCCGCCAACGCCGTTCTATTTGCAGGCGCTCGCCCCGTCTTTGCCGATATCGAGCCTGACACATTCAATCTCGATCCCGAGAGCGTTGAGGCCTGCATAAGCTCGCGTACCCGGGCCATCCTCCCGGTCCATCTGTTTGGCCATCCATGCGATGTGGAGGCCCTCTCCGAGATTAGCGCGACCCATGGATTGATCCTTATCGAAGATGCCTGTCAGGCGCACGGCGCCATGGTGAATGGAAGGAAGGTTG
>CAYGCA010000082.1:5408-12681 GCA_964348265.1 uncultured Anaerolineaceae bacterium
TGGGTATCATCACCGCGATGACCCCGATGGTTTCAACCCTGACGACCAGTGGGCAGATCCAGGAAATGGAAGGAAGGTTGGGGGCTTCGGCATGGGTTGCTTTTCCTTCTATCCAACCAAGAATATGACTACGGCCGAGGGCGGCATGATCACAACCAACCATGCCGAGGTCGCCGAGCGGGCGCGCATTCTTCGTAACCACGGTATGCGCCGGCGCTACTATCACGATGAAGTCGGGTACAACTTTCGAATGACCGACCTTCAGGCTGCCCTGGGGCGAGCCCAGCTTCGTAAACTGCCCGGGCGCACTGATAAGCGGATCGCCAATGCCGCCTATCTAACTAGCGGCTTGACGCAGCTAGAGTACGTAGTTCCGCCCGTGGTCAGGGAGGGCGTTAGGCACGTGTTTCACCAATACACCGTTCGCATAAAGAACGGACGCGATGCGGCGCTCGATCGACTGCGTAGACGTGGAATCGGGACGGAAGTGTACTATCCAGTGCCGGTGCATTGGCAGGCGCCCTACCGAGACATGGGTTATGACCTCCGCCTGCCAACGGCCGAGGAGTCCAGCCGGGAAGTGCTCTCCTTGCCCGTCCATCCTGCTCTCACGCAGCTCGACCTGGAACGCATCGTGGAAGGGGTGGCAGCCTTATGATCCGAGCAGGCGTCATTGGCGTTGGCGCCATGGGGAGGCACCACGCCCGGGTTTGCAACGAACTGGATGAAGTCGAGTTGGTGGCGGTGGCGGATATCGACCCGTCAAGACTCGCCACAATTGCGCGCCAATACCGGGTGGGCACCTATCTGGACTATCGAGACATGCTGGAGGGAGAGGCCCTCGATCTCGTACTCGTGGTCGTTCCCACCCAGCGGCACCTGGAGGTCGCCCTCGAGGTCGTCCAGGTTGGGGCGCACCTCCTGGTGGAGAAGCCGATCGCGCCGACGTTGGAGGATGGGCAGGCCATCATTGAGGCCGCCGCCCGGAGGGGCGTGAAGCTGACTATTGGTCACCTGGAGCGCTTCAACCCGGCTGTCATTGAACTGAAGCGGCGGCTTGAGCTTGGCGAATTGGGCCGAGTCTTCGTCGTTCACGCCCGCCGCCTGGGGCCGTTCCCGGACCGGGTGCGTGACGTCGGGGTTGTAATCGACCTGGCGACGCACGACCTGGACATCATGCGGTTACTGGTGGGCCAATCGGTTGAGCGTGTCCATGCCGAGACCGCCAGACGAATCCATACCGCCCATGAGGATCTGCTGACTGGCCTGTTGAGGTTCTCAGATGGCACGATTGGCCTGCTGGAGGTCAACTGGCTGACTCCTACCAAAGTGCGTGAGCTTTCAGTGACTGGAGAACGGGGTATGTTCCTGGTCAACTATCTGACGCAGGAGCTCTATTTCTACGAGAACGACCGGGCCGATGGAGAGTGGGAGACGCTCGGAGTCCTGACAGGCGTAGGAGAGGGCAACATGATCCGCTTAAGCATTGATCGTATCGAGCCTTTACGAGCTCAGCTGGCGGCTTTCGTCGAGGCGATTCGGACCGACTCGGAGCCGTTCGTGACCGGTGAAGATGGCTTGGCGGCCCTTGCGCTGGCGCAGTCGCTGGTTGAATCAGGACAGTCCGGAAGCTTTGTTCAGCCTCAGACCTTGGTGGCGGATGCCGCGTGGCGGGAGGGCACTCGATGAACACCTCTGCAGGCGAAATGTTTGAGTCGCTCCACGCTGCCATTACGACCTCTGAAGCGACCATCGCGGTTATCGGATTGGGATTCGTCGGCACGCCCCTGGCCTGCAAATTCGCCGAAGCCGGATTCCAGGTGACGGGTATTGACATTGCGCCGACGAAGGTTGAAAGGATCAGTGGCGGGATCTCTCCCATCGAAGGCAAGGAGCCCAGGCTCAAGGAGCTTCTGGCAGAACAGGTTAGGTCGGGTCGTCTGCGCGCCACGACGGACTACAAAGCCTGCTCCGAGGCCCAGGTAGTGCTCATCGCGGTCGAGACACCGGTGGATAGAAGGGCGAAGAAGCCGCGCTACCACGAACTGCGTTCAGCCCTGGCCTCGCTTGGCAACCACCTCCAGGCAGGGACGCTGGTCATTCTCGAGTCAACGTTGGCCCCTGGGACAACGCAGCGCTTGGCCGCTCCTTTGCTGGAGGAGGCTTCGGGCCTATCAGTCGACCGAGATTTCTACCTCGTCCATAGCCCCGAGCGTGTCATGCCAGGCAGGCTGCTTGCAAACTTGGAGAACTGCGATCGGGTCGTAGGTGGGATGTCTCCACAGGCAGCCGAACTTGCGGTGGCCCTGTACCGGAAGGTTGTGAAAGCCGACCTGGACGTGACCGACGCCCTGACCGCCGAGCTGGTTAAGACGGCGGAGAACGCCTACCGGGATGTACAGATCGCCTTCGCCAATGAAGTTGCGCTTCTGTGCGAGAGCCTGGGCGCGGATGTTTGGCGGGTTAGGGAACTGGTCAACAAGTCGCCTGGACGTAACATGCTCTACCCCGGGGCTGGGGTCGGGGGGCATTGTATTCCGAAAGACGCTTGGCTGCTTATCGCCAACGCCGGAATTGATTTTCATCCGATGCTAATTCCGGCTGCTCGCGCCGTAAATGACGGGATGCCGCCGCATGTACTCGATCTGGTGCGCCGTGGGCTGGCGGCAGAAGGGAAGGAGCTGGAAGGCTCCCGGATTGCAGTCCTAGGATATGCCTATCTGGAGAACACGGACGATTCACGCAACTCTCCGAGTGAGGTTCTTGTGGATCGTTTGCAGGCACTCGGGGCGACCGTGCAGATCCACGACCCCTGGATTGCCGCATACAACGGAGACGTCAGCAAGGCCGTCTCGGGAAGCGATGCCGTGATAATCATGGTCGCGCACGACGCCTATCGATCTCTGGACTTGGCCGGACTCTGCAAACTTATGCGCACGCCGGTCCTTGTAGATGGCCGAAGAGTCTTCTCTCCATCTCAAGCGGAGGGCGCCGGCTTCTCCTTTTTTGGCTTGGGAATTGGGGATCGAAAAGGATAGGACCCCCGAGGGTGATCTGTGAAAGTTGCCAGCATCATTGGAGCCCGACCGCAGTTCATCAAGGCAGCGCCCGTGAGCAATGTGCTGCGACGAGGCAATGCCGAGGTATTGGTGCACACAGGCCAGCACTACGATGCGGGGATGTCGGCAGTCTTCTTCGACGAGTTAAGTATTCCCAAACCTGACTATAACCTCGGGGTCGGCTCAGGTTCTCACGGCCGACAGACTGGCCAGATGCTTGCAAGCGTTGAAGACGTCCTGCTTGCTGAGCGCCCTGACTGGGTGCTGGTCTATGGCGATACGAACTCGACGCTGGCGGGAGCCTTGGCAGCGGTAAAGCTCCATATTCCGGTTGCCCATGTAGAGGCCGGACTGCGGTCTTTCAACCGAGAGATGCCGGAGGAGCATAACCGTGTGCTTACCGACCATTGCTCGGATCTGCTGTTTTGCCCCACTAGGACTGCGGTCTCCAATCTGGGAAGGGAAGGGATCACCGAAGGCGTTCACTTGGTGGGAGATGTCATGTATGATGCAGTCCTTCAATTCGGTCAGCTTGCTCACGATCGTTCCTCTATCCTCAAAGACCTGGAATTGGGCCCTAAGAGTTACGTGCTGGCGACGATCCATAGACCCAGTAACACGGATGATCCGTCACGGCTGCGCGCTATTCTTGATGCCTTCGTCGAGATTGACCTTCCGCTTGTCTTCCCTGTCCACCCTCGGACGAATAAGTGTATTGAAGCCCTGGAACAGGGGGCGACCCTTGGCAGACTAGGTAGATCCGATGTAAGGGTGATCCCCGCTTTGGGCTATCTGGATATGTTGCAGCTCGAACAGCACGCTCGACTGATACTCACAGACTCCGGTGGTGTGCAGAAAGAGGCATACTTCTTTGCAGTGCCGTGTGTCACGCTGAGGCCCGAAACCGAATGGCTCGAGACTGTGGAGGCCGGCTGGAACGTGATAGTCGATATTGATAAAGCTCGCATTCTGTGGGCCGTTCATGCTCGGAAATGGCCGCAGAATCGTCCTGACAGCGTGTTCGGTGATGGAGCGGCTGCGGAGAGGATCGTGGAAATACTGGAGAGTACCCCATCGGCAGATCAGTCGACGAGAGGTGGCGTAAACTAATGTCCTCTCGGGGCGAAACACTTGGTTCAGGACGCGTTGGGAAACCCGCTTTTGCGTCCCTCAGGAATCCGAGCGCCTCGTCTTGTGTCTAAGAGGTCTTCAATGGGTCCCTTCTGGTTCCCATTCGTATCTAGATGATTGACCTATGAAACATGTCCTAAAACTCATTGACAGTCGCGAACTCCTTTGGATGTGGACTCTGAGGGAGATTCGTGTTCGCTATAAGCAGTCGCTATTAGGTATTGCCTGGGCTGTGCTGCAGCCTTTCAGCCTGATGGTTGTGTTTACGGTTGTCTTCTCCAGACTTGTTCGTGTCGAGACTGGGGGCATTCCCTACCCACTGTTTTCTTATACCGCGCTCTTGGCGTGGACTTTTCTGTCCACTTCAATAACGCTGGGAGTACCGAGCCTGGTAAACAACATGAACCTGGTCACGAAAGTAAGCATGCCGAGAGAAATCTTGCCCATAGCACCGGTGCTTGCAAGTCTGCTGGACCTCGCCGTTGCCGCGATCCTGTACGTCGGCATGCTCATCGCCTACCGGGTTGCGCTCGTTTGGACGGCAGCTTGGGTGTTCCCGCTGCTTCTCATCCAGCTGGTTCTGAATCTGGCCGTCGTGATTTTTGGATCAGCGCTTAACGTTGTGTATCGGGATGTCCGCTTCATAGTGCCCCTGGCGACGCAGATCTGGATGTATGCCACGCCGATCATCTATCCGATTGAGCTGATTCCTGAGCGCTTTCGGCTCATCTATTACCTGAATCCAATGGCGCCAGTGATTGATGGATACCGCAGGGTCATTCTAAGAGGCTTGCCGCCTGACTTCATGGGCATCGGGGTGGCGCTGGCCATTTCCGTCGCGCTTCTGGTGGTAGCCTACTATCTTTTCAAGCGGATGGAATTCGCTTTTGCTGACGTAATCTAGAGGTTGGCGATGCCCCCGGTCATTCAGGTCGAGAATCTCTCCAAGCGCTATTTCATCGGAGCGGGCGTCCGGAGCCTGCGCTCTGCACTGACAGAGCTGCCTCTGCGGCTGGTCGGCCGCAAGTCTGAAGGCCCAGCCGAACTCTGGGCCCTGCGGGATGTCACGTTCAGTGTTGAGGGCGGCGAATCGCTTGGTATCCTGGGCCACAATGGCGCCGGGAAGACCACGATGCTCAAGATCCTTTCCGGAATCACCTACCCAACTTACGGCGATGCGCGTGTTGACGGACGCCTCGGTTCGCTGATCGAATTGGGCGCAGGCTTCCATCCCGAGATGACGGGAAGGGAAAACGTGTACTTGAATGGCGTTATCCTTGGCATGACGCGCAAGGAGGTCGCCAGGAAGTTCGACAGCATCATTGACTTTGCCGGAATTGAGAGCTACATCGATACGCCAGTCAAACGCTACTCAAGCGGCATGTATGTTCGACTGGCCTTCGCGGTGGCGGCCCACATTGACCCCAAGGTCCTTCTGGTTGATGAGGTTCTTGCCGTCGGGGACATCGCCTTCCGGGCCAAGTGCTATCGCCGCATGGCGGAGCTCCGCAAGAATGGGACAACCATTGTTCTGGTGACTCACGATGTCTACGCAATCCGGGATACATGTGACCGTGCGTTGTTATTCTGGAAGGGTGACTTGATTGAGGATGACCACCCCGACGGCGTAATCACCTCCTATCTTTCTCGCATGGAGGCCCTAAAGACGGAGCCGATCTCTCATGTTGAAGATCCCTCGAGTTTGGATGGATCAACCTCCTTTGCAAAGGTGGAAAGCTCCAAGGCTAGGATTGCGGAAGTAACCTTCGTGGGTGAGGAGGATCAGCCTGTCTCCTCCGTTCGGAGCGGTGGGAGGCTGTCGGCTAAGGTCCGCTACTTGGCGACCGATCAAGTTCATGATCCGATCTTCCGCTTGGATTTCTACAAGGATGGTCAGCTCGCGACTGGATTCTCGACAGCCTATGACGGTGAGCGTGTGATCCCGATTCTTGGGGATGGCGTGATGAGTCTGAACATCGAGAATCTCTATCTGCCAGCCGGCGTCTACAGCGTCTCGGTGATCCTCGCCGAAGCCTATGAACATAACCTGCTCGATGTGCATCATCAATCCTACCCGCTTGAGGTGCTCCGTGATCGCAACGCTCGCGGCAATCTAAGGCTGCCCCATACTTGGCAGCACAGCCCCGTGTATGTGGTTTCCGAAAGAAGTACTCGGAGCGGAGAAGAACGATCAGGAGAGGCTTGATCTGGCCTGCCCGATTCTGCAAACTCCCGATCTTCCCGCCCAATGAAACCTTAGAGACTGATGGCTAGCTCAGCCCGGCGTTGTCGAAACCTCTTGATCCTGATTGTCTCACTGGCGCTTTTCGTGGCTCCTGAGGGACCGCTGGTCCGCGCCCAGGAGCCCGAGGAATCATCCTGGAGCGAACCGTTGCAGCTCTTCGAGGATGAGGACGGGTGGACGCGTCGGGACTACATGATTGCAGATCCTTTTGGCGCAATCCATATCTTCTGGTACAACGATCCGGTGGCTCCAGACAGCCTGTTCGCAGATTTTACTCAAGTTCCTGCTGCGATCCACTATGTGGGCAGAAACAACGAAAATTGGATGGAATCGGCCGACATCCTGCTTGAATCGGAAGCTCAACTACCCTTTGGCGCTGCAATAGACCAAAAGGGGATCCTGCATATTGCCTCAGTCGCCGCTGCACCAACCTGTGTAAGTTACCTGCAGGTTCCAGCCGATAGGGCCAGTGATCCACGCGGTTGGTCACAAACCTGCCTTCAGGATTCTGGACGAAGCTCCGCTGATCTGGCTATTGATGCTGACGGTGTACTGTATGTGCTCTATCCGGATCCCGAGTATACAAATCTGAAGCTTGTGAAGTCGAACGATGGCGGCAACCAATGGTCTCTCCCAATCGACCTCGCGCCCCGCGGCAGACCGGATGTCTTAATAGCTTTCCCTCGCCTCGCGGTCGATGCCAAGGGTACGCTTCATGCGGTGTGGGGGGAGTTGACTAGACCCTCGGGATATCCATGGATGCGCTTGAAATACTCACGGTCAACTGATGCCGGTACCACCTGGTCGGTGCCGATGCGCCTTACCGACGATCGGCAGG
>CAYGCA010000083.1:0-2826 GCA_964348265.1 uncultured Anaerolineaceae bacterium
GCGTCGACGACCCACAGATCGCCCCGGTGCACGAACGCCAGCCGCTCCCCATCGGGGGACCATACCGGAGCCTGCTCAGGCGGCTCAATTCCAGGATCTCCTTCTGCCGGGAACAGGCTTCGGCGATTGCTGCCGTCCTTATCCATGACCAACAATCGGTAGGAACTTGTCTGACTGTCCAACGGCGACATGGCCTGCAGGAATGAGACTCGATAGGCGATCTCGCCGGTGACTAACTGCTTGGCAGGCGAAATCGACGGGTAGGCGAACATTCCCGACCGAGGTGACAGGAGTAGCTTAAGGTCGCCCTCTGGGTTGTAGGCAACCAGGTCGAAAACTTGTGAAGCCTCTGGACTGCCTAATCCAAGCGGTGGACCATGATCAACCAGGTAGAGTGTGCGCCCGCCTCTCCCCCAGGCGACGCCAGGCACCCAAGCCCAATCCCCGAGGGTTTGGAAGGGGGTTAGTTCGAGGGCCGGTGATAATTCCGGTTCGCGAAGGTCAATAATCCCGACGCTGTCGGCGCGAGCGTAAGCTAGCTGGCGCCCGTTTGGTGACCAAGCATAGGTTGTGCCCCACCAGCCATATTGGCCTCCGGCATTCGGTTCGAGAAGGGTCTTCTCGGTCAGGATCCTTCCGGAGGAGCTGAAGGTCAGTGTATGCAAGTCGTTGTTCGCCTGCCATCCCGGCGCAGCGGGGCTGGGTTCTACCGTCGAGTAGGCCAGACTGGCGAGAGGCGGGGTGGGCGACCAATCCGCAAAATGAACGACGTTTTCGATCCTCAAGGGGAAGGGTTTAGCGGTGCTGTCTGTTGTAGAAACCACCCACAACGAGTTGATGGTGTCTTCATCTTCCTCCTGACGCGAATAGAGCAGCCAGCGGCTGTCTGCCGAAAGTTTGAAGATGTACCCGTCCAGATCCCCCGAAATGACCAGTGGTCGTCGACCTCCCGTATCGCCTCTAATCAGCCAGGCGTTGCCTCCAGACTCATACGCCAGAGATCCAGTGACCGAGACTGGCGAATAGCTGACCTGGGCGCCAATCATGACTACCTCGGGCTGGGGCTCCAAGACTACGACGCGCTTGACCGGTGAACGGGCCACCTCAAGGCCTTCTTCTTCAACGATCCTGTAGGTGATCTCCTCGGTGCCGTTCTCCCCGGGTTGCAGGAGCCGGGTCTCTCCTTCAGGAAGTGATTCATTTCGAATGGTTTGGCGTTCGAACGGGATGACAACCTGCTCGATTTCGAATTTCTCAACTATTCGGGTAATCGTAACTTGTGTCCCGTCTGTTACAAGCGTGTAGCTAGGCGGTTCCACTCGATCCAGTTCCCCCAGGTAGATGCCCGTCTGAGTGATAGCTTCCTGGACGGTCGAGCCGGGAGCCAAGGTCGTCTTGAAGGACTCGCCGTCAGCTCTGATTTCGACCTGGATGGTACCTGCGGTTGCTCGCGGAGCAGAGCAAGCTGCCAGCGCGCAGATGGCCAAGCTGCACTTGAGGCTTTGCAGGACGGATGGAAAAATCTGTCTTGGCTTGCCCTTCATTGCTGGGCGTAAGCGCCGCTGGTATAATCCCACGTTGGGCCGCTACCGGATTTCACCGACGATGGTGATCAGCCCGTCATCCACGTTGAAAGATAGGAAATGAATTCTGGTTGCATTCGGCCCGAGGATTCCTTCGAACGCCCTTGTAATGAAAGTGGAGACTCTCCGTTGGATGAAATCGGGGGCTGGGATAGGACCGACTTCCACCAAGGTGACCTCCAGGGAGAGCTGGCCGCCTGGGCTGATGACTGGTGTGATCGCGGCATAAAACCTTGCGGTTACTGGGCTCTGCTCGGCTTGCCCATAGATCTGGATTTGACCGTCCCGCAGAAACACCGCTGGCTGAGTGAGCAGGGCTTCCTCGCTCTCCTCCAGGCTCTTGGCGACGAGCGACGAGAGCTGGTCTTCATTAATCGTGAGTGTGAACTGGCCGGTTTCGGCCGCCGTCCGCAGGGCCGATTCCCAGTCTTTCTCCAAATCCTCGACGGTGTCGGTCGAATCAGGGGCCAGGCGGGTGGGGGGTACCCGCCCCCCCGTGCTTATTTGGCAGGCTAATGTGGCCAGTAGCACCGCGCCCAAAGCGCCAGCGAGGTAGATTACTCGACCGTGCATTAAGTTGAGCAAAATTGTCGACCCAGACTAACCAGACTCCGGCCGATTATAGCACGGACAGTTCTTCTGCTCCATCAGATCTTGATGAAGCACTGAAGGCGCGAGTGGAAGCGTTGCTGTTCGTGTCCGCCCAGCCGGTGGGCGTTTCGCAACTGGCGGCGGCTCTCAATGTAAGTCCTAGGCAAGTTGAACCGGCCATCAATTCGCTGGTCGAAGATTACGAAACTCGAGGACTTCGGATCCAACAGCACCGGGGCAACTTCCAGCTTACCACCGCCCCTGAATTTGGAGTCGATGTTCAGAACTTTTTGCGCCTCGAGAACATTTCGCGCCTGACTAGGCCAGCTCTTGAAACGCTTGCCATCATCGCATACCAGCAGCCGGTTACCAGGCCTCAGATCGACTCTATTCGCGGAGTCAACTCCGACAGCGTTCTTCGAACACTTCTGCGACATGGGCTGGTTGAGGAAGTCGATCGAAGCCACGGCCCGGGTCGCCCGATCCTTTATGCGACCACCCCGGATTTCCTGCAGTACTTCGGCCTCAATTCACTGGAGGAACTCCCGCCCCTGCAGAACGAGGTGCTGGAGGAAAGATAGATGCACCGGCGGCCCGAGTTCCGGCCCTCCGTGATGGTGTAAGGGGGTACCAGAGGGGGGCCATAGAGAAC
>CAYGCA010000083.1:2836-3905 GCA_964348265.1 uncultured Anaerolineaceae bacterium
GGTTGTGGATTGTGGAGAGCCTGGTGTAAATCGATTGGGGCAGATTCAGAGACCCTATCTGGCGGTGGGTCAACTGTCGGAGGGCAGGCCGAAGTTTATGGAGATGGCATTCGAGTCGACAGGCGGCAGGTCGGGACCACGCAAAGCTCGCTCACGTGCGCGCCTCGTAAGGCCGGCAGCGTCATTCCCACCCTCCTGGGAGGCTCCCACGGTGCGACTCCTGCTGATCTTGTGGAAGTTCTAGAAAGAGTCTATCCTGCAGGGCGGCGGGATGGGAGCGTGAAAACCTGAAGTTACCTGAACAGCGACCGTTAGCAACTGCCTCAATCTTGGGGTTCTGGAGCATGGCGAAGAGCGGCACCTATCAACAGAAGCAGCCGTGCAGCTCCAAAGGTCTTCTCCCCGGCCTGTATGAAGGGGAGTTTGAGGAGTGTTCGTCGGCTAGGTCAATCCGCATTCGTCGGGTTCATTCGGTGGAGTTTTCATGGCGACAGTAGAGATTCCAGCAGGTCAACCGCGGAGACCGCTTGATACGGTGCTGGATCTTGGCATACGGGTGGACGCCGAGACCATCGTCTATCTTGTGCTTGTCATGGTTGCCATCTTCACCCGTTTCTCCAGTTTGGACACCCGGGTGATGAGCCATGATGAGAGCCTGCATACGTATTTCTCTTGGAAACTGGAGCGGGGGGAAGGATTTCAGCATACGCCCCTTATGCATGGTCCGCTTCAATTCCATCTCATCGCCCTGTCGTATTTCATTTTTGGGGACACGGATGCCTCCGCTCGAGTTCCGGCGGCAGTCGCTGGGGTCCTGGCCGTGGGCCTACTTTTCCTGTACCGGCGATGGCTGGGACGCATAGGCGGACTTGTGGCGGCGGCTCTGATGACCTTTTCTCCCTATATGCTTTATTACTCGCGCTATGTTCGCAATGAGGCCCTGGTGGTGGCGATAGCTCTGCTTACGGTCTATGCTATCTTTCGGTATTTCGAAGACCGTCAAGCCAGATGGCTCTACCTGCTGGCTGCCATGATGGCCCTCCATTTCACCGCTAAGGAGACCGCATTC
>CAYGCA010000083.1:3915-7222 GCA_964348265.1 uncultured Anaerolineaceae bacterium
GCCTCGTCTACGCGGATCCCGAACCCCCGCTGTCGCAGATCATGCTCTTCCTGGGTGTGTTTCTTGCGGTTCAGCTGCTGAAGCTATCCTGGGAGCGGCGGGGACTGAAGCTCGTCTTTTCGATAGGTCTGGCCTCGGCCGTGACAGGGTCTTTGCTCACCATCTTTGCTCTCTTCCGTAGTAGCGCCGCGGCCGTTATCGAACAAGGCGAGACGCTTGAGCCGGTCGACCCGACGGCAGCGGCAGGCCCAGGCACAAGCCTGCTTACGCCCCTGGCGTCCATGGGGATTCTCCTTGCTTTGGCCGGGCTCGGCCTACTGGCCGTTACCCTATTGCTGTCCTTTGGTCGGCGGCTTCGCAGCGACTTCCCGGCTCTGGATTTGCTGATCATCTCCGGTACGATCACCCTGCCTCAGCTGGCTGCTATTCCCGCCAATATGCTGGGCTGGGACCCGCTGGTCTACGAGGACAACGCCGCGGTCTTGAGAACCAGCGTGGCTCTCTCGGGCCTGATTCTGGTTTCGATTGGGATTGGATTGGCTTGGGGGTGGCGGCGCTGGATAGTGGCCGCGGCGATATTCTTGGGCATCTTCGCTATCTTCTATACAACCGTGTTCACCTATGGCTTTGGTCTATTCACCGGCTTCGTCGGCTCGCTGGGCTATTGGATTGAACAGCACGGTGTGAATCGCGGCAGCCAGCCTTGGTACTACTACCTGCTCGTCCAGATTCCGATCTACGAGTATCTTCCAGCGGTCGGGTCTCTGCTGGCTGCTTTCTATGGGCTCAGACGATGGTGGACTACCGGCCTCAGGCCGTCGGTGCAAGCTGAGCCATCTGAGGCAGAGGCCGGTGGAGCGCCCAACTTTCCCTTTGTGCTGTTCCTTGGCTATTGGACCTTTACCTCTCTTGTCGCCTACTCTTTCGCCGGCGAACGCATGCCGTGGCTAACCGTCCACATCGCCCTCCCAATGATTCTGCTGTCCGGCTGGTCAATCGGCACATTCCTCGAGTCGATCGAGTGGAGTCGGTTCAGAGAAGCCCGAGCCTGGTTGGTCGTCGGACTCAGTCTGCTGGCCCTGCTGGCAGCCTTCCAGGCGGCTGGCCAGCTGCTGGGGCCCACACCTCCCTTTGCCGGGACCCAGCTCGATCAGCTGCGGGTCACCATGAATTTTCTGACCGCTGGCGCGGTCGGCTTGGGCGCCGCGACCGGGGCTTTGATCGTCGCCCGTGAATGGCAAGTTCGCGCGCTCACACGACTCAGTGGGGTCTTGCTCTTGGGGATCCTGTTCATGTTCACTGTCCGGACGAGCTTCAGAGCGGCCTTTGTGAACTTCGACAATGCAACCGAGTTCATGGTCTACGCTCACTCGGCAACAGGCGTGAAGACGGTCATGGAGCAGATCGAAGATCTCTCCATTCGAACGACAGACGGCCTCGCGATCGACATCGGCTATGATGATGACGTCTCGTGGCCCTTCACCTGGTACCTAAGGAACTTCAGCAAGAATCACTATTTTGCTGCCAGCCCCAGCCGCGATCTCCAGAATTACCCGCTGATCGTGGTTGGCGACAATAACTGGGCCAAAGTTGAGCCGATCCTGGGCAATCGCTTCCACAGCTTCGAGTACATAAGAATGTGGTGGCCGATGCAGGATTACTTCGATCTGAATGCCGACCGGATCTGGAACGCCCTGCGCTCGCCGGAGTATCGCGGGGCCCTGTGGGATATCTGGCTGGATCGGGATTACACAGCCTATGCAACGCTTGCAGGCAGGGATTTCTCGCTGCCAAACTGGTCACCCTCGGATCGAATGCGGCTCTACGTCCGCAAGGACATAGCGGCCCTGATCTGGGACTATGGCATCTCGCCGGCCGCTTTCGAAAGCGTTGAATTCGTGGACCCCTATGAGGACAAGCTTGTCGAACTTGCGGCAGGCACTGTTCTGGGTTTGGGCGGTGAGACTGAGCTATTCCTTGAGCAGCCCCGCAGCCTGGCCTTGGCGGCGGACGGCAGCCTCTATGTCACGGATACCGGCAACCATCGCATCCTGAGGCTGAGCCCGGAGGGCGAGCTCCTGGATACGTGGGGTCAATTCGCCGATGTTATCCAGGACCAGGCGCCGGGCGGCACCTTCAATGAACCCTGGGGGATCGCCGTTGCGCCGGACGGTTCGGTCTACGTTGCCGACACCTGGAACCATCGCATCCAGCGTTTTACCGCTGAGGGCGAGTTTATGGGAATGTTCGGTTTCTTCGGTCAGGCTGAAGCGCCGGAGGCCTTCTGGGGTCCGAGAGATGTGGTGGTGGATGAGGCGGGTCGTGTGATCGTTAGCGATACCGGCAATAAGCGGATCGTCGTTTTCAGCGCCGACGGACTGCCTTTGGGTTCGTTTGGAGGCCTCGGCTTAGGACTTGGCCAGCTGGACGAACCGGTAGGGATCGCGATCGGGGCTGACGGGCGAATGTATGTCGCCGATACCTGGAACCAGAGGATTCAAGTCTTCGAACGCGTTGGCGAGGTCAGCTATCAGGCTGTGGCTGAATGGCCGATTGAGGGGTGGTTCGGGCAATCCCTGGAGAATAAGCCCTATATTGCGGTTGGGCCCGAAGGTCGGGTCTGCATAAGCGACCCCGAGGGATTCCGCGTATTGTGTTTCAGTTCGGAGGGTGAATTCATGACCGGGTGGGGGACTTTTGGGGACGGCCCGACACAGCTAGGTCTTCCGGTGGGACTGGAATTCACCCAGGATGGGGGACTCTGGATTGTTGACAGCGGCAACAATCGTCTGCTGCAGTACAACCCTGACTTGGAGTGACCGGCACCGGCCGAACTCGTCAGCGCCATCATGCACCTTAAGGGGAACTAGATGAACCTGCATGAGTACCAGTCGAAACAGCTGTTCGCCAATAGAGGCGTCCCTATCCCCAGAGGACGCGTGGCTACCACGGCCAGCGAGGCCCGCTCCATTGCTGAGGAGCTCGGCGGTCGCGTTGTCGTCAAATCGCAGGTATTGGTGGGGGGTCGAGGCAAAGCTGGCGGTATTCGTCTTGTTGACTCCCCCGAAGAGGCGGAAGTGGCGGCCTCTGAAGTTCTGGGGATGCGGATCAAGGGGTTGCCTGTCCGCAAGGTCCTGGTTGATCAAGCGGCTGATATCCAAACGGAGATCTATCTGGGTGTCACGAATGACCGGACCGCCCGCTGCCCAGTGATCATTACCTCGGCTGCACCCCGCCGAGCCGGTGGTCGGAGAAGCTCGCCGCGTCGGTCATCCGCGGGTTGATCAGGAAGGTCCCGTCGTCGACC
>CAYGCA010000083.1:7232-9547 GCA_964348265.1 uncultured Anaerolineaceae bacterium
CTCGGCTGAGGGGGGCGTGGAAATTGAGGAGGTTGCGCGGCGCGATCCCGAGAAGATCGTCCGAGTGCATGTCGACCCTCTGTTGGGTTTGCGTGAATATCAAGCCCGCTATTTGGCTTCGGCCTTGGGGCTCCCGCACAAACATTGGCGCGAATTCGGCTCTATCGCCCAGGCTTTGTACCAGACCTACGAGGAGCTGGATGCAACGCTTGCGGAGATCAATCCGCTTGTTATCGCAGGTCAGCAGCAGTTCTTGGCCCTCGATGGCAAGATGGTCATCGATGATAACAGTCTCTTTCGTCATCCCGACCTGGCTGAAATGCGCGATCTGGATGCGGAGACCCCGGCTGAGAGAGAGGCGCGCACCTTCGGCCTTTCCTATATCCAGCTGGACGGGAATATTGGCTGCATGGTCAACGGAGCGGGTCTGGCGATGACGACCATGGATGTGATCAAGCTCTATGGTGGTGAGCCGGCCAATTTCCTTGATATCGGTGGCGGCGCGACCTCAGAGAAGGTGGCTGATGCCCTCGTGATTATCCTCTCTGACCAGAAGGTGGGTGCGGTCCTCCTGAACATTTTCGGTGGCATCACCCGAGTGGATGAAGTGGCACTTGGGATCCTTGAGGCGCTGGACAATGTCGACTCGAGTGTACCGATCGTGGCTCGGTTGGTTGGCACCAATGAAGAGGAGGGGCGAAAACTGCTCGCAGATGCAGAGATGATCACGGCGAGTTCGCTGGCCGATGCGGCCCAGAAAGCGGTTGCGGTTGCCAGGGAAAGTGTTGTCGAATGAGCATCTTGGTGGACAAGAACACGCGGCTGCTCGTTCAGGGGATTACGGGCAGAGAGGGGCTCTTTCACGCCGGTCAGATGCTTGATTACGGAACGAATCTTGTCGCCGGTGTAACCCCTGGAAAAGGAGGAGATTGAGTTCTGGGTGGCAAGGTGCCGGTCTTCGACACCGTGCGGCGAGCCGTAGTGGCCGAGCCGTAGAGGCCACCGGGGCCAATACAAGCATCATCTTTGTTCCAGCAAGGTTCGCAGCCGATGCCCTTTTCGAAGCAGCAGATAGCAGTATTCCCCTCGTGGTCGCCATCACGGAAGGAATCCCTGTTCAAGACATGATGAGGGTCAGACGCTTCCTGGACCAGAAGAGAGTGCGCTTGATCGGACCCAACTGCCCGGGTCTGCTCACCCCTGGCGAAGCGAATGTTGGTATCATTCCCGGTCACATTGCCAGCCCCGGTTCGGTGGGGGTTGTTTCGCGCTCGGGAACCCTCACCTATGAGGTCCTTTACTCGCTTAAGCAGAAAGGGCTGGGCGCCTCCAGTTGCGTGGGTATCGGTGGTGACCCGGTCAGTGGTACCTCTTTTGTTGACATTCTGAGATTGTTTGAGGACGACCCACATACGGAGCAGGTCGTGCTAATCGGTGAAATCGGCGGCGCCGAGGAAGAGCGAGCCGCCGATTTCATCGGTGATCATATGACAAAACCCGTGGCCGCGTTCATCGCAGGCAGAACTGCGCCCCCTGGCAAACGCATGGGCCACGCCGGTGCAATTGTCGAAGGCGGCTCCGGTCTGGCCGAAGACAAGATTGAGGCGCTCAGGGCGGCAGGCGTTCAGGTGGCCGAGCACCCTGAGGAATTGCCGGAGATACTTATCTCACCCAATTGACCGAGCGGATCCGGCTTGGCAAGGCTGAGTTTTCGACCCGGGCCCAAAGTGAGGCCGCTTGATCAGTAAACGCGAGCGACTTGAAGCAGCCATTGCCGGTGAAATTACTGATCGGGCTCCTGTCGCCCTCTGGCGTCATTTCCCAGTTGACGATCAAGATCCGAAGACTCAAGCTGAGGCGCACGCCGCGTTCCAGGCTGATTTCGACTTCGACTTCATCAAGGTGACGCCTGCCTCGTCGTTTTGTCTAACGGATTGGGGGGTGGAGGACGAATGGCTGGGAAGTTCAGAGGGCACGCGCACCTACTCCAAGCGGGTTATCCAGTCCCCCGCTGATTGGCGTTCTCTCATCCCGCTCGACCCGAAAGAAGGCGGGCTGGCTGGCCAATTGGAATGTCTGAGGCGGCTTGGATCGCTCGTGGGTGAGTCGGAGCCCTACATCCAGACCATCTTTAGCCCGCTCGCTCAGGCCAAGAACCTGGCGGGAGAAGCTTTGCTTCTTGAGCATCTGAACAAGTATCCAGCCGACGTGTTGGAGGGGCTGGAGACCATCACGCGGAGCACCACTGCTTTCGTTGAGGCGGCCCGGCGCACGGGAATCGCCGGGCAGCATATCCCTGTAAACGCACACGGAGG
>CAYGCA010000083.1:9557-9856 GCA_964348265.1 uncultured Anaerolineaceae bacterium
AATCGCCGGGATCTTCTATGCCTTACAGCATGCAACCTTCCAGGTCTTCGATAGGGAGGGCTACGCTCGTTTCGGAGAGCCTTATGACCGGCGGATTCTGGAGGCGGTCCACGGTCTCTGGCTGAATGTCCTCCACCTTCATGGGGAGGCCTTGATGTTTGACTTGGCGGAGAGCTACCCGACCCAAATCGTCAACTGGCATGATCGTCGAGTTTGGCCGGGGCTAATGGAGGGAAGGGGTCGAGTTCAGGGGGCGGTTTGTGGGGGCCTGAGCCAGCAGGAGACCCTCGTCCTCGGCG
>CAYGCA010000083.1:9866-12423 GCA_964348265.1 uncultured Anaerolineaceae bacterium
AGATGGAGTACGTCGGGAGGCTTGGGAGACGCTGCGGGAGCTGAAAGGCTTGGGGGTGGTGCTGGGAGCCGGCTGCGTAGTGCCGATTATTGCGCCCCGAGCGAACTTGCGGGCCGCTCGGGCAGCAGTCGACTCCGCCTAGCCCTACCCGGGAGGTGACTCGATTCCCGCAGGCTGTCGGCGAACAGAAATGGTCCAATGTCCGGTTTGCGCGTGATCTCAGGCGAGGCCAAAGGGCTGAGGTTGAGAATGGTTCCAGGGGAGGGCAGCCGCCCCTTGGGCGATAGGCCAAAAGAGGCGCTGTTCAACATCTTGGGCCCACTAATTGCGCAAGCTCGATTCCTAGACCTATTCGCGGGCACAGGCAGCGTGGGGATTGAGGCCTTGAGCCGGGGAGCTGCGGCGGCAGTCTTCATCGACAACAGCTCGGCCGCCATCCGGACTGTCCGCGCCAATCTTGATCACACCCATCTGTCCGATCGCAGCCGCGTGATCCAGGGTGACTCCTTCCAGTACCTCGAACGCCCATCTCCAAAGCCATTCGATTTGATCTTCGTGGCGCCCCCTCAGTATCGGGGCTTGTGGATCAAGACTCTGAAGTCGCTAGATAGACGGCCGGAGTGGCTGAACCCGGACGGCTCAGTGATTGTTCAGATTGACCCAAATGAGTATGTCGAGCTGGCGCTGGAGAATCTGGTTCAGATCGATCGGCGAAAATACGGAGCGACCTTACTGGTCTTCTATGAGCGACCAGGAGACTGAGATCGTGGGACTATCCCTTGGGATAGCTCTGGGCCGGAAGGAAGAAGGTTAAGCTGGGAACGACTCAGAGCGCCGGGGGATCAAGGACGATCAAGCCTGGAGGATTCTCCAGAAAGGGCCACCGCCTCTGAGGCTGCTCGCGGACCAAGAACAAAAGGACCAAGAACGCGCTCTCCGCCCAGCATCTCCCGCAAAAAGAAGTACATCGCATGCAGTTCAAGGGCGAAGGGAGGAAAGCCGAGCATGCCAAGCAAAGGCATTTGGCCGAAGTGCCATCCAAAGAGGCGCAGAGCTTCAGGGATAGTATAGATCCAGTAGGCGCCACCGGCCCGAAGCGCCTGAAGATTCCAGGCCTCCCACAAGAACCCACAGATCAAGCCCGAAGTCACCAAGGCCAGAGGAAGTCTGAAGTCACCACGCCGCAGGCTAGCGCGGAGAGACTGCGCTCCCAGACGCTCATTGATGGGATCAAGCAGGAGGAAGAAGCCAATCCAGACGGGGGCGAAGAGGTATTGAGCAATCCTTGATGGAAAGGCTAACGGGATGGTGATCATCATGCCGCCAACTAGGAACCATATCCATGAGGCTCCCGGGAAGAGGTCTTTCGAGGACTGGAGGGGCAGGTTTCTAAAGAGAATGGCGATGAGGTCAGCAGTTACGAAGACGCCTGGCATGATAGTCGCGAAGGACCAGAAATAGTTGACACTCCGAAGGAGAGGATCGGCGGGAACGCCTTCGTAGATCCAGTTCTGCAGGTGAAGGTTGTAAGCTTCAAAGAGAAGCCAGACGGCCACCGACAAGAGGATGAGAAAGGGGAATTCGCGGCGCCGGGTCAGCAGCCATGAGACGCCACTCATGCGATGCACGAATGCATCCGCCAGAAGGAAGTACCCGGTCCACATGATGGGCGTGAACCAATGCGCGACAAACTCGCTGCCGCCGGCCAGCAGGAGTTCCGCGCTGACTAAGATCGCCAATCCCACGAATCCGTACCAGGGAAGTGGCGTTGGCTCCGCCCTCGAGGCTGTCATTTCAGAGTGGAGAAATGGATGGATAAGTGTCCAGCCGAGTCATAGTGATAGTGTCCGGAGAATGGTGAACCGCTTCGGCTGCAATCCAGCGCTTTTGGTATCAGATGAGGCAGGTCTTTGACCAGTTCTGCGGATGGAAGATCGTCCAGAGGGATCCATTCTGCCCTGCCCTCGGAGCCAGTTACCAGGTTTCGGTCGGGCAGCTCTCCCAGGAAGACATAGAGGCCTATCCCGGGTTGGGAAGGAATGTCTAAGGTGATCACGCCGCACAAGCTCAGGCTCGTCGGGGTGGCGCCTGTTTCCTCCTCGATTTCGCGCAGCGCCGAAGAGAGCGGGTCCTCACCCCTTTCAACATGACCTCCTACGCCGTTCAAGAGACCCGCCCACGCCCCTCGGCTCTGAGGGAGACGAAGCAGGAGTATGTCGTTGTCATTAATGAGGAAGCTAATCGTCCGGGGGACGAGGGTGTAGCGACCGAGTTGCAGGTATTGGCCTTCCAGGGACATTTCTGTGATTTAGCCCCACCTTTGGCGCGGCAAGGGAAGCTGAGTCGGTCCCCCGATTATACTTGCAAGATGTAGGTTGTCAGACTGCCGTCAGTTCATTGTTTGCCCCTCACCTCTTAGCAAGCTATAATCAACATTGATTGGGAGGCTATACGGAGCTAGATCTGGAGGGGAAATGAGCGATCAATCGATAGATCCCTTGGGCAAGGTCACCGCAAGCGATGACCTGCTTGGGAAGATACGCGGTTTTTTGTCTGG
>CAYGCA010000084.1:0-2621 GCA_964348265.1 uncultured Anaerolineaceae bacterium
AAGCTGATCGAGGTCGTCGATAACGGCGAAGGCATACCTGCCAGCGATGTGCCGCTCTCGGTCGCCAGGTTTGCAACCTCAAAACTGGAGACCATGGATGATCTCTTCGCGGTGAAGTCCCTGGGCTTTCGGGGTGAGGCGCTATCATCCATCGCTGCCGTTTCCCGCCTGGAAATCCTCACCCGGGCCCTGGGTGAAGAGATGGGCACCCGCCTCCTGGTTGAGGGCGGGACGGCCGCCAGGCCTGAAGGCATCGGCGCGCCCAGGGGGACGATCGTGCGCGTCAGGGATCTCTTCTTCAACGTTCCTGCCAGGAGAAAGTTCCTCAAGACAGACCGGACGGAGCGCGGTCGAGTTAGTGAGATGCTTACACAATACGCAGTCGCCTACCCAGCCGTCCAGTTCGAGCTGACTCAGGAAGGACGTACGCAGCTTCAGACATCCGGGAGTGGGGATCGGCGTGAGGCCTTGGCAGCGGTCCACGGGGTCGAACTTGCACGCGAAATGATAGCCCTCCCAACGCAAGCCGATTCACCCATTCAAATAGAAGGTTTCGTGAGCCCGCCGTCTGTCCACCGATCGAATCGCCGTCAGATTACCTTCTTCGTGAACGGTCGTTGGATCCAGGACGCGAGCCTGGGAGCTTCTGTCGGCCAAGCCTACCATTCACTTCTCATGGTCGGACGCTTCCCGGTGGCCGTGGTGATTATCCGGCTGCCTCCGGAAGAGGTGGACGTGAACGTCCATCCCGCCAAGGCCGAAGTTCGCTTCCGAGAACCGAATCTAGTGTTCTCCTTCGTCCAGCGCGTCATCCGATCCACACTTCTCGGGCAAGCGCCCTCGCCGCACTTTCAGTTTGGAGCGGATTGGATGGCCTCACCCTCCACCGTTGGGTCTGAAGGCTGGCCCGTTCGGGACGGAGACCTCCCAGGCGAAGCCGGCGTCGAAGTGCAGGAGGCCGCATCGGGCCTCTCTCAGACCGCGTTCACGCACCCGGAGTTGCCACTCCTGCGCGCCGTAGGACAGGTTGGCTCATCTTACTTGGTGGCGGAGGGACCGGATGGTATCTATCTTGTGGATCAACATGCCGCTCATGAAAGGGTCCTTTTCGAAGCGATAATGAGCGCTCACCGGTCTGGATCTTTGGAAGCGCAGCGGTTAATTGCGCCCGCATTGGTTGAGCTTTCGGCCTCGCAGGCGGATCTCCTCGACGAGAACCGGGAGGCAATGCGAGCTCTTGGATTTGAAATCGAGGATTTCGGAGGGCATGTCTACCGCGTTAGATCGATCCCGGACTTGCTCAAAGACCTTGATCCGGGCAGAGCACTGATGGCTGTCGTAGAGGATTTTGAAGAGGATGAAAGGCCGCTCAACGAGGAGTTGGAAGCAAGGCTGGCTGCCAGAGTCTGCAAGCGGGCCGCAGTCAGGGCAGGGCAGATCTTGTCACTGGAGGAGCAGGAACGATTGCTGCGGGAGCTGGAACAATGTCAGGCACCGCGCACCTGTCCACATGGCCGGCCAACTATGATACACCTTTCGGTCCAGGCGTTGGAACGCCAATTCGGCCGCAGAGGCTGAGGACTCGTGCCGCTCAATAGTCAGCTTTCAGCCATCGGCAAGTGAACGGCAAAGGTGCTCCCTTTGCCCACCTGGCTCTGAACTCGAATTGTCGCACCATGGCTTTCGGCAATGCGTTTGGCGATGGGTAATCCCAGACCGGTTCCGCTTGTCCTTGCCTCTCGATCCGGTACACGATAGAAGCGCTCGAAAATACGCGGCAGGTAATCCTTGGGAATCCCGAGGCCGCTGTCGGCCACCACAAGGAGTACCTCGTCCCCTTGACGCGATAGCTCCACCCTGACCTTGCCCCCCTCTGTGTTGTACTTGATCGCATTCGTAAGCAGGTTGAGCAAGAGCTGCTTGAGCAAGTTTCGATCACCTTGGACTGGCGAAAGGGAAGGGTCTACATCGGATTCGAGACTGACGCCCTGCTCCTTGGCTTGCAGACGAATGATCTCCATACATTCCCCGACTAGCCCTCCCAGATGAACCACCTCGCGCGTGAGGCGAACTCTCCCGGATTCAAGTCGAGCGAGATCCAGGAAATCTGAGGCCATAGCGTTGAGCCGTTGGACTTCCTCGAAGATCGTTTTTCCCAGGGTGTGTCGCTGATCTTGAGGCAGATCACTCCGTTGGAGCAGGTGTGCGGCGGCGGTCAGTGCAGCCAGCGGGGTTCGGAGTTCGTGGACGATCTCGGCTACCAGGTCGCTTTGCTGGAAGAGACGGGCGTTTTCGATCGCTATCGCAGCCTGGGCAGCCAGAGCCTGAAGCACGCGGGTGTCTTCCTCATCGAATTTCCCCGCTTGTTTGTTGACGGCTTCGATTACGCCCAAGCTGTTCCCTTTTGCCACCAAAGGCACTCCCAGCACAGATCGTGTTTCGAAGCGCGTGAGGATGTCAACTTCCTGGAAGAAGCGCGGGTCCTGGAGTGTGTCTTCTACTAGGAGGGGTTCCCGATGCGTGAAGATCCAGCCTGCCAGGCTTTGCTGGGCTGGGACCGGTGTTCTGCCGAGAGCCTGGATCTCTTGGTTGGTGGCCGCTTCAAAATAGAGGTAGTTCGT
>CAYGCA010000084.1:2635-3020 GCA_964348265.1 uncultured Anaerolineaceae bacterium
AGCGGCCTCACTGCCCGTGAGCTCTTGGGCAGCGTTGACGATGTTGTTAAGCAGGGTATCAAGGTCCAGCGTTGAAACCAGATCGGTGGTGACTTCCAAGAGACGCGCAAACCGACGAAGAAGATCGGGGTATTTCTGGATGGCGGTTTCCGAGCCGGTGACTTCAGCGGCTTCGGCGGTCACCGAGCACCTCAGAAGCCAGCTTGGGCAGCACCTCGACTATGTCTTGTCGGAAGACAACACTTGCGCGCTTGTCCAGGAAGGTCCGTTGCCGATTTATCACGATCAGACCGGCGCCCGCGTTCAGGGCCTGTACCGGAAACAGGGATGCGGGGGAGACCTCCAGGGATGATCCAACAACCAGGACAAGGTCGCTGGCGGCGAT
>CAYGCA010000084.1:3193-9390 GCA_964348265.1 uncultured Anaerolineaceae bacterium
ACACTTCGGAACTTCGCCCGTAGCAGCAAAGGTCGCCAGCATTCTCCCAGCAGGGTACCGGCGGTAACACCGGATGCAGGTAGCCACTCGGAGATGCCCGTGAATCTCGAGAACCTGATTTGAGCCTGCGCTCTGGTGCAAACCGTCTATGTTCTGCGTAACGACTCCGCTCAAGAATCCGGCCTTCTCGAGCCCGGCAAGCGCAGTGTGAGCCGAGTTTGGCCTGGCACTCAGGACGGATTTGGCCAGCGGCCGCGCCCATTCGTAGAACTTCTCCGGAGAGTAGCGAAACGCGCTCAGAGATGCAACTTCCATCGGATCCTGGTTTTCCCACAAGCCAGAGCCCGGTGATCGGAAGTCGGGAATGCCGGAGGGTGTGGAGATACCGGCACCCGTAAGCGCGATGGCGCATTCGGATTTTCGGACAAGCTCCGCGGCGTACTGCAAGTCTAGGACCGGGATGACGGTCTTCACGGTGAGTTCAGCTCGCTACCGGGCGTACTTTCTCGGCGATGTTCCCGGCAAGTTTGTAGACCTGATCTGCGAAGAGGCTCTCGCGATGCATCACCACAAGAGGGACGCCGGCCTGCGAAGCTTGGTGGGCCTGCTCTGGAGCGGGGGAGATGATGCCGGCTAGGTCGATTCCCAGGTCGGACTGCACCTGTCTCCACGGCATTTGCATGCTTGTTCGCATCCGTGTGACTAAGGCCAGAAGGAACTTGTGGCGGCCGATTCCGATCGATTCCAAATCATCCAGCAAGGCGTGCCCAATCAGATTGGAGGGGTAGACCGGCTCCACTACAAGAATGATTCGGTCGCACAACTCCAGCATGGCCTTTCCGTAGGGCCTGAGGCCGGAGCCCAGATCGAGCAGGACCACCCTGGCCATCGTGGCTAAATTGTTCACGATGGCTTCCATCTGTGGCACGGACCTCTCGAGATCGATTTCGGCAGCGTGAAATGAGGCCAGCAAGAAGCGAACCCCCGTGGCGTGGTTGACCAGTTCCGTTTCGACAGAACGGAGATGGATATCGTTCAGTGAGCGACCCAGCAGATCGGCCAGCCCGGCGGAATCAGACAGATTGAGGTCCAAACACATGGAGGCTCGCCCGGGATTGAGTTCGGCAACTACTACATCCAGGCCTTTCTGCTGGAGCGCAATGGCTGTGTTCAACGTGAGGGTGGTTGTGCCCAGGCCCCCACGGGCGCCAAGAAAGCCGATCACGGTGGCCTTCTCTCTTCCATCGGTCCCCAGCCTCGCTTGCGCGGAGCGGGCCAAGACAGCCTTCACATGGGCTGTCAGTTCCGCCGGATGGGTAGGTTTTGTGAGGTAATCGTCGACTCCGGCCTCGAACCCGGCAACCTTGTCGTCGACCATTGATTTGGCGGTGAACATAATAATGGGGATATGGGCAAGGGTTGGATCAGCGCGAAGCCGGCGCGCGACTTCGTACCCATCAAGATCGGGCATCATAATGTCAAGCAAAATGAGGTCGGGTCCCTCTGTGGCAGCCTTCGAGAGCCCTTGGGTGCCGTTACCGGCAACAGTGATCTCGTAGCCTTGGCGCTCGAGCATGAGCCCAACCAGCTTCAAGGTATCAAGATCGTCATCGATAATTAGGATCTTATCGGTCAAACCGCTAGCTCCTGGCTGCTTCCTACTGCTAGCTGCGAGCAGTCTAACATAAAGGAAGGGGCCGAGCAAGCAAGGCCCCCCCAGATGGTCACAGTGGGGGGCCGATGCTATAATCTCGGCATTGGACTTGCACCAGAAACCGACATATGAGCTTAGAACTATGGGGCATCAGTGGCGAGTTTCACCTTGGGCTTCCCCTTCGCCCAATCGGCTACGTGCTCCTCACAGTTGAAATCCTGCTCCTGTTGGTCTTCTTTTTTGCTTCCTCAGGTGAATCCCCCTCAAAATCACGCCGGCAGAATGCTCCAGGCTGGTCCCTCTTCCTCTTCCTCCTCCTGATTGCGCCGATAGCCTCCGAGGTCTTCCTCATCCGTCTGGAGAATCCTGAAGCGCTGGCGGCGCCTGGGATCCCTCGGGTTCCGGAAGATGCCGCCTTGACATTGTTTGGCGCAGTGCCTTGGGTTTTTGCGGCGGGGCTCCTGGGCAGCTGGCAGGCCATGGCGGTGGGCTTCTCTGCGGGGCTTGCGCGAGGCGGCTGGGAGACGTTCAGTTTGCTCACGCCCTTCAGCACTGCAGCCCAAGCTGGCCTCTTTGCATGGCTGGTCCGACAGAACTATCTAGGCTGGCCAGGGCGGTTTGCCAGGCGCCCAATGGTGGCCGGTGTGCTGGCTGGCTTGGTCTACGGCTGGCTGCGTGGCCTGGAGGTAGTTGCCTTCAGTGGAGGGGGCCTGTATGACGGACTAGGCTTTGCAGCTTCGCAGATCTCTCCCATCATGGCCGCGGCGGTGATGGAGGCAGCAATTGCAGGGGGCTTGGCGCAGGTGATCCGGAGCGCTCTGGCAGAGGTGTGGTATCAGCCGGCAAGGCTCGTGGCAGGTCCCTACAATCGCACGTTGGCGGCTCGCATGGTGACTGCATACCTGACTGTAGGCATGCTCGCGAGCGGGGTGATCCTGTACGGAAGCTGGCTTCAAGCTTCGTCCTCTGCCCGGGAACTTGTTGAGAGCCGGATGTCAGAAACAGCAACCCTGGCCGGCGAGTCGGTACCGTTCTTCGTTCAAACGGGTCGATCCTATGTTCGGCAGATTGCTGTCGATATGAAACTCACTTCAGCCGAGGAAAACCTCCTAAGCGAGAGACTGGCACCCCACCTCAGATTCATGCCGTTCTTCTCAAGACTTGTGGTGTTTGGCCCAGATGCTGCGGTGCTTGCTGGCCTACCGGAAGAGTCGTTCTCTGCTGAGTCGCTGCCGCTCCCTCTGGAGACGGGATTGGAGACGGTCCTGAAGGGGGTGCCTCAGGAGGTGATCCTCATCCGCGAAGAGGTCGAGCCCAGAAGTCAGGTCGTTTTTCTTGCACCTATCATCTCGGGCGAGAGCGGCGCCGTTCTCGGAGCAGTCGCCGGTTGGACGGACTTACGATCCAATCCTCTGATATCGCCCGCTGTCCGTTTGCTGTCCGAATGGTCCCCTGGTGAAGCCTTCATCATCGACGAGGCAGGCGTGATTCTGTTTCATCCTGACCTGGATGGGAAGTTGGGTTCATTCAGCTTTCGGCCTGAGAGCGGGGAGCAAGTCTATGTGGACACGGCTCCGGACGGAACCCGGCAGCTTGTCCTGGCGAGTCCGGTGAGTGGCTATTCCTGGCGAGTCGTAGTGACAATCCCGATGCGCGAGGTGGACCGAATTGCGCTTGGGATAGCCTTCCGGCTCTTCGGCGTTGTGGCGGCTGTCGGAGTCCTTGTCATCGCACTGGGTTATGTCAGCAGCCGACGTCTGGCACGTCCGCTGGTTGACATGGCGGAGATAGCGGAGTCCATCGCTCGGGGTGAATTGGATCGGGCCGTGCCGCTTGAAGGAGAGGACGAGATCGGCCGATTGTCCCGCTCTTTCGAAAAGATGCGGCTCGGCCTCCAGGCGCGCTTGACGGAAATGGATCTCTTGCTGCATACCAGCCGGCAACTGGCGTCGAGTTTTGAGCTTTCCGTACTTTTGCCCCCAATTCTGTCAGTCGTGCAGAGGCATGTGGGAGCCGATGTGGTTCGTCTTGTGCTGACTGCCATCGAGGCTGACACGGACGAAGTCGAGGTCTACACCGCCGATCTGGGAGAGCGGCAGTGGCATTTGCTGGACTCCCAAATGCTAGGATTGGCACAAGAACAAGGCCAGTTCTTTCTTGAGAACCCGGCGAGAGCGCGGGCGGTGCTGGACTTTGGCGAATCTGATGGGTCACTCGAAGCCTTGCTTGCGCTTCCGATAAAGAATGAGGGAGCATTCCTTGGAGTGCTGTGGATTGCCCATTCTTCACCCCATATTCCATCGCCGGAGGAGGGGCGGCTGCTGAAGATTCTCGCCGTTCAGCTTGGTGTATCGATTGCCAACACGCGGCTCTATTTCCGGGTCGAGGCTGAGCGACGCAGGCTCGGGGCAATCCTCGAGGCGACGCCCGACGCGATTGTTGTGGTTGATCGACACAGTCGCATAACCCTGGCCAATCCTGCCTCAACGGCGATTCTCAGGGTGCCCGCACAGGATGCAGTCGGCGCACTCTCTGAGTCCGTCTTAGTATCGCCGGAAGTAGCGGAATTGCTCAGGTTCGATGGAGAGGCCTCCGCGACAGCCGAAATTGATCTGCCGGACGGCCGAGTCCTTTTTGCCTCGACGAGGGACATCCCCGCAGTGAAAGCCAGGAGTGGGGGCAGAGTGTGCGTCCTTGGAGACATAACGCACTACAAGCGCCTCGACAAGCTAAAGTCCGATTTCGTCTCCACGGTGAGCCACGATTTGAAGGCGCCGCTGACTCTCACCCGCGGATACGCCAAGATGCTCTCTATGGTTGGCGCGCTCAACGGGCAGCAGAAGGAATTCGTCCAGAAGATACTGGGTAGCGTGGACCATATGACTCAGCTGGTGGACAACCTATTAGATCTGGGGCGAATCGAAGCCGGCATTGCGCTGAATGTGGAACCAGTTGAGGTTGAAGACGTGGTCCAGGACGTGATCGGAGCTTATCGTCCGCAGGCCATAAGCAGACAAATCGCTCTGGAGGTTGCGCTCGACACCGGTCTCGAAACCATTGTCGCGGATCCTACCCTTCTGCGCCAAGCCATTGCGAATCTTATTGACAACGCTCTCAAGTACACTGATTCAGGCGGAAAAGTCGTCCTGCGTGCCAAGCAGGCGGGGGGCAAGCAGCTAATCGAGGTGGAAGATAACGGCTTGGGGGTGGCGCCAACCGATACGGCGAAGCTGTTCGAGAAGTTCTTTCGTGCCCGTCGGCGCGAAACCCTCGGGGCTCACGGAACGGGCCTGGGCCTTTCGATTGTGAAATCCATTGTGGAGCAGCATGGAGGGACGGTTTCGGTAGACAGCAGACTGGGCGAGGGCAGCACCTTTAGACTGGAATTGCCCATGGAGCCTGAGCGGAGCAAGGTGCACCCTTGACAGCACGGGGGACTCCGCTATAATTGGGCATTGAATGCAAACAGCTACAAAAAACGTGACAGAAGCAGCGCTTGAGGAGACGCTGGCCTCGAGCGCTGGGTTTGTGTTTTCACCCAATTAGCACGTTTGTTCTGGTCGTGGTTGTTTCGTCACGTTATCTCCTACCATAGGCTTCACAATCTCTAACGGAGGTTTGGGTGGACGCCAAGGGTTTTAGAGCACTTCGGATTAGTTTGGCATCGCCTGAGACGATTTTGGGCTGGTCTTATGGGGAAGTCTTGAAACCCGAGACCATCAACTATCGCCGGCTTCGCCCGGAGAAGGATGGCCTCTTCTGTGAGGCGATCTTTGGCCCAACCAAAGACTGGCAGTGCTATTGTGGCAAGTATAAGAACATTCGGTTCAAGGGCATTACCTGCGAGAAATGTGGGGTTGAAGTCACGCGCTCATCTGTGCGCCGGGAGCGAATGGGTCATATCTCTCTCGCCGCGCCGGTAGCCCATGTTTGGTATACCAGGCGAGTCCCCTCCTACCTTGGCTTGCTCCTGGACATTTCGCGGAGAAATCTAGATCGAGTCCTCTATTTCGCCCTGTACGTGGTCACATACGTCGACGAGGAGGCCCGCCGCAAAGCTCTCAGGCGGATCGAAGAGGAGTTGGCGCGGCTTGATATGGAAGAGGAGGCCGCGCTCCAGCAGCGCAGGACCGATCTTGCTCTCGAAAGCGAGCGACGGATCGAGGAACTGGATGCAGAGAGAAAAGGTGTTGAGGCGACATTTGAAGAAGAGGTGGCATCTCAGATTGATCCAGTCATTAAAGAAGGTCAGAGGCTTGAGAGTTCTCTAAGTGAAAAGATCGGCAAAGCGAGCCGGACCAATGTCGTTCTCAAGGCGACCGATACACTCATCGCCGAGAAGGGCGAATCGATCACCAATGAGCACATAACGCGCGTCCAGGAGGCGGTCAAGGCCCGGCTGGAGGAGATTGAGGCTTCGCTGAAGGAAGCGCGGGACCGCAAGCTGGAGTTGCTTGACGTTGAGATTGAGCATAACCAAGACGAGACGAAGTCCGCGCTGGCGGAGCTGGATGATGCGGTCGATGAGGCGACCGAGGCTGCG
>CAYGCA010000084.1:9400-12340 GCA_964348265.1 uncultured Anaerolineaceae bacterium
CAGGCAACTGGCGATCGACAGGGAGGAGCTGTGGAGCATCACCCAGCTGCTCTTTTTGGGCGAGAGCCGCTTTCGTGAACTGAAGACGAAATGGGGGCAGGTGTTTCGGGCTGACATGGGCGCCGAGGCCATCTATGAGATCCTTGAGCAGCTTGACCTTGATGAGCTGGCCCGCGAACTCTGGGAGGAGGTAAGGACCACACGGAGCAAACAGCGCAAGAAGAAGGCCACCAAGCGGCTGAATGTTGTGGAAGCCTTTCGACGGTCCAGTAACCGGCCCGAGTGGATGATCCTGACGTCGCTGCCGGTCATCCCTCCAGACCTGCGTCCCATGGTCCAACTGGATGGTGGGCGATTTGCCACCTCAGACCTGAACGATCTTTACCGCAGAGTGATAAACCGCAACAATCGCCTCAAGAGACTCGTCGAACTTGGAGCCCCGGATGTGATTGTTCGCAATGAGAAGCGCATGCTTCAAGAGGCGGTCGACTCCCTCATAGACAATTCTCAGCGCGGCAAGGCTCTCTCCCGGCGTGGCCGACGTGAGCTTAAATCGCTGAGCGACATGCTCAAGGGCAAGAAGGGACGCTTCCGCCGCAATCTGCTTGGCAAGCGAGTTGATTATTCCGGTCGGTCTGTGATTGTGATTGGCCCGCACCTTAAGCTCTATCAGTGCGGTCTTCCGAAAACCATGGCTTTGGAGCTCTATCGGCCCTTCGTTATCTCGAAGCTAGTAGCCTACAAATACGCGGCCAATGTCAAGGGTGCAAAGCGGATTATCGAGCGTAAGCGGCCTGAGGTCTGGGAGGTCCTGGAAGAAGTCATTCGAGAGCGTCCCGTGCTTCTCAATCGGGCGCCGACCCTGCATCGGCTTGGGATCCAGGCGTTCGAACCCGTATTGGTGGAAGGCAAGGCCATCCAACTCCACCCGCTAGTGACCGCGGCCTTCAACGCCGATTTCGACGGTGATCAGATGTCCGTCCACCTGCCCCTTTCGCAACGGGCGGTCCGGGAAGCCCGAGAACTGATGCTTTCGAGCAAAAACCTTCTCAAGCCGGCGGATGGCGAACCAATCGTTGGTCCCACGAAGGATATGGTTTTGGGCGTCTTCTACCTGACCATGATGGTTGAGGGAAAGAAGCACCGGGGCGCCGATCGGGCATTCTCAGACATCGATGAACTCGAGATGGCCTACATGCTCGGCCAGGTGGACATCCACGCTCCGATCAAGCTCCAGACGGAAACCTGGTATGACGAAGGCGGCGAGCGACTAGATGAGCCCGAGTCGCGGGTGATCGATACAACGGTCGGTCGAGTTCTCTTCAACCGCATCCTGCCCGAGAACCTCAGGTTCGTCAATCGTGTGCTGGATAAGAGCGCTCTCCAGGATCTTGTTGGAGACGTCTACCATCTGCTTAAGGAGGATGGTACGCCGGCGGTCGTGGATGCCATGAAAGACATAGGCTTCGCCTACGCCACACGCTCCGGCACTACGATTGCTGTCTCCGATATCACCGTTCCGCCCAGGAAGGAAGAGATCATTTCACGTACACTGGATGAGGCCGAGGCGGTCCGCCAAGACTATCAGCGGGGCCTGCTGACTGAGCAGGAGATGAACGAACGAATCATTGAGCTTTGGCAGGAAACCACGACCAAGGTTGCCGCGGCCGTGCAGAAATCCATGGATCCGGCTGGTAGTCTGAGCACCATGGCGATCTCGGGCGCCACCAAGGGCGGGTTCGGCCCGATCTCACAATTGGCAGGTATGCGTGGGCTCATGGCTGACCCGGCAGGCCGAATTATCCCCCTTCCCATCCGTTCAAACTTCAGGGACGGCTTGAGCACGCTCGAGTACTTCATCTCTACTCACGGAGCACGCAAGGGCCTCACGGATACCGCCCTGCGCACCGCGGATGCGGGCTACTTGACCCGCCGTCTCGTCGATGTGGCCCAAGACGTGATCATTAACGCCGATGACTGTGGCACGAGAAACGGTGTTCTGCTTCGGCGCTCGGATGATGTCGCCGGCCAAGGTTTTGCCGAACGGCTCACGGGGCGCGTAGCGGCGAAGAGAGTGGCTCACCCCGAAACCGGTGAGGTCATCGTCTCCCGAAATCAACTGATCGGGGTTGAGGTCTCGCGCCGGATCGCCGAATCTGGCGTGGAGGAAGTCCTCATCCGATCACCCCTGACCTGCGAACTGCAATTTGGCTTGTGCACCAATTGCTATGGCATGGACCTGGGCCGAGGCAAGCTAGTTGAGATGGGCGCAGCCGTTGGAATTGTGGCTGCCCAATCGATTGGCGAGCCGGGAACGCAGTTGACCCTGCGCACATTCCATACCGGCGGCGTTGCAGCCGGGGGTGATATCACCACGGGCTTGCCCCGCGTGGAGGAGCTCTTTGAAGCTCGCAAGAATCCAAAGGGTGAGGCGATTGTCGCTGAGATTGAGGGCAAGGTCGACGTGGTTCATCCCGATTCCCCCGATGGTCAACGCGCGGTCAGCATCATCGACAGCCGCGTGATCCGGGACGAATTCACAGTTCCAGGGAATTGGTCGCTGAAGGTCGAGAAGGGTCAGGAGATTGAAGCGGGGGCCCTGATTGCAAGCCGCGGCGACTCGGAGATCGTGGCTAGCCATGCCGGCCGGGTGCACTTGGAGGACCGCAGGGTGATCGTCTCTTACGATCACGTGGACGAGGCCCACTACGAGATACCTGCCAGCGCCCGGCTCCAAGTCAAGGCTGGCGACAGGGTAGAAGCTGGGGAGCAGATCACAGAAGGTTCGCTGAATCCGCATCGGATTCTCAGAATTCTGGGGCGCGAGGCCTGCGAATTGTACCTTCTCACAGAGGTCCAGAAGGTGTACCGATCACAGGGCCAGAATATCAACGATAAGCACTTTGATCGGTACACCTTCTGGACCTCTGTGAGAAGGTA
>CAYGCA010000085.1:0-685 GCA_964348265.1 uncultured Anaerolineaceae bacterium
TCGCCTGGTCACCCTTTGAAAATGTCTTTTTTAGATAACTTTGTTTGATTCACTTTAGAGTGGTCCAATCCAGAAAGGTATCTGTTGACGGATCTATTAAGCTCGCGCTAACCGGTCGCGGCTTCCTGAGGTGCTTGGAAACGTTACAGTGAAGTCACCATTACCTATTCTGCCCTCGAATTAGTCTCTTCCAAGGCGAGGGCTGGTTGCCTTTCAACCACCTTTAGAAATGGAAAGCCAGCCCTCTGGCCTCAGGCCTTAGCAACCCAATTGAAGACCATTTCTACTTCTGGCCAAGCAGACATGCCTGTCAGGGTTCAATCCGGATAGGGAAAAGGCTGACCCTCACTCCACCCTACCCATGCTGCGGCCGCAAAGTTGAACCCGACTGCTTGAACATCACACGCGAAGGCAATCCCACTGCTGCCTTCCCACGGGAAGTCCCCTGGGAGGGACGTCAATCGGGCCTCGCGAAGGAAAAGGGACTCACCTGGCGGCCGGTTATTGACGTTGTTCTAGAAAGTCCATACAATGGGGATAGTGAGAAGATCTTGTGCTTGGCTCCTCTCAGGCTCTTCGGGATTCGTTCGGTGGGAGGGGCGGTTCTCTCCCGCAGCCCAGAGCTCTGGAGGGCCATGGAGCACAAGGGATCCTGATCAGGCGGATCTGGTCGGCCGGATCCGGT
>CAYGCA010000085.1:731-2225 GCA_964348265.1 uncultured Anaerolineaceae bacterium
GGAGTCTGTCGATAAGAATGACCGGGCGTCTGGTGACCTCGAGCCCGCGTGTGAAGCCGAACCGACAGCATCCTGTCGATGTCTCTTCAAATCCAGATAAGCTAGCGGATCGTGTTCGGGGACACTTGGAACGTTTGTGGTGACGGTCGAAGCTCTTTTGGCTCGGCCGGCTAATTGTTCATTGGGGAGGATAGGTTCATTTCGAATTGCCTTGGTGGAGGCCTCCGCATAAGGTCGTTGGGGCGGTACAAGCGCAAGGAGGATGACACCGCTACAGGGCAACTGATTTCCGGTGAAAGGAGAATAGATCAGTCAATCACCGGCTCGGTTGTCTGAACTCTCTTGTGCGCCATTCCCCGCCCGGACTGGACTCGGCTTCCAGGAGGGCGACGGGCTTGTTTAGCGAGAGCTTGGCTTCGCGCTGCGAGGCTCCTCAGGCATAATGAAGACGCGAGTGGCCGCAGCTAATCCTGGGTGTCGGCTTGCTGATTTGAAAGCCAACTCGATCGAGGGTACCGATCTCACTGGTGGGGCGGCAACAGGTACGATGGAGCTGTCTTCTTTCTTTGTTGAGACCAGTCTCTACTGCCCGACGGTCTTGAGCGACCAACGAGCACCTCCTAGTTAGCTTGCAAGCGACTGGAGGAAGCCTTGCCTGATCAGGAAGTTCAGCCTCAATTAGCCATAGAGGGAGTGCATCTTTGGTTTGGGGGAGTCGCAGCCCTTGCGGATGTGAGCCTTGAGGTCCGTCCCGGAGAGATCCTGTCAATCATCGGTCCAAATGGTGCCGGCAAAACATCTTTGCTCAACTGCATCAGCGGCCTGTACAAGCCGCAAAAGGGCACGATCCACTTTGAAGGCCGAACAATCTCCCGCCTCAAGCCCTTCCAGCGCGCCCATCTGGGAATCTCACGGACCTTTCAGAAAATTGAATTGTTCACAGGGATGACAGTCCTGGACAACATTCGTCTGGGGCGTCACCTCCACATGAAGACCGGCCTCATAAGCGGCGCGCTGTGGCTGGGGTCGGCTTCCAATGAGGAGGTTAGTGAGCGCTCCTTCATCGAAGAGGCCATCATTGACCTTCTGGAGATCGAACACCTTCGAGATCATGTTGTCGGCACGCTCCCCTATGGCCTGCAAAAGCGCGTGGAGCTCGCTAGGGCGCTCGCCCTGGAGCCCAGGCTTCTCCTGCTAGACGAGCCTATGGCAGGGTTGAATCTTGAGGAAGTTGAGGACATGGCGCGCTTCATCCTCGACGTCAATGAAGAGCCAAGCTGGGGGATCACCTGCGTGCTCGTCGAACATGATTATTCATGTCCAGTAGTTATTCCAATGGTTTGTAAAGATTGCGGTCGTGCCTGTGCCTGGGATGCAAAATACTGCGACCAGTGTGGATCCCAGAAATTGGAGAAAGGCGAAGTAAGAAAAATTGAAGCCTAATTATTGGAGGGATTGAAAATTAGCAAAGAGTTACTTGTAGATGAGCCAGGA
>CAYGCA010000085.1:2235-12112 GCA_964348265.1 uncultured Anaerolineaceae bacterium
CCTGCGTGCTCGTCGAACATGACATGGGCGTGGTGATGGATATCTCGGATCGCGTGGCGGTCTTGAACTTCGGTGCCAAGATCGCCGAGGGACCACCGGAGGAGATTCAAGCCAGCCCGGCAGTTGTTCAGGCGTATTTAGGAGAAACCGGAGATTTGTATGCCACCCGACGATAAGGACTTCGCCGAAGAAGTGGAAGTGGCGAGCGAGCTAACCTTGCCGAAGCTGATGCTTGAGACCGCCAACGCACTGGGTCATTCGCGTGTCGCCGTGCGCGAGAAGGAATTTGGCATTTGGCAGGAGATCACCTGGGGCGAATATGTCGAGAGAGTCAGAGAGATCGCACTGGGCCTTGTCGCTCTCGGACTGGAGCGGGGCGACAAGGTTGCGCTCATCGGCGACAATCGCCCGGAGGGCCTTTTTGCTGAGATGGCTTGCCTTGCGGCCGGTGGAGTGGCAGTGTGGCTCTTCCAGGACTCTCTTATCGACGAAGTTGAGTACATTGTTGATCACTGCGATGCCAAGTTCCTCGTGGGGGAGGGACAGGAAGAGGTCGACAAAGGCCTGGCCATTCGAGAGCGTTGCCCCAAGCTGGAGAGGATTATTTGGGACGATCCAAAAGGTATGCGCCGCTATGACGACCCGATGCTGATCAGCCTCGCCGAGTTGCAGCGGCTCGGTCGAGAGCTTGACATAAGGGACTCGGGGCTTTTTGAGCGCAAGGTGCAGGAAGGCCGGGCCGAGGATGTCTGTTTGCTATTCTATACCTCTGGTACGACGGCGCGACCTAAGGGTGCCTTGCTCACTCACTACAACATGTTGAAGATGGGCCAGAATCTCATGCGCGTGGATCGCTATCGCTCCAGCGATGAGTTTGTGTCCTACCTGCCCTTTGCCTGGATCGGTGAGCAGATGATGTCCATGTCCTGCGGCCTACAGGCGGGTTTCACCATCAATTTTCCTGAGGAACCGGAGACAGCCCAGGAGAACATTCGCGAGATCGCACCCCATATGATCTTTGCACCCCCGCGCGTGTACGAGCAAATGGTGAGGACTGTGCAGGTTAAGTATCTCGATTCAAGCTGGCTGAAACGCAAGAGCTATGAGGTCTTCATGGCCCTGGGGTATAGGTTGGCCGACTTGGAATTCGCCCGCCAGCCGGTTTCACTTGGCTGGCGGTTGCTGAGGCTGCTCGGATACTGGGGGTTGTACCGTGCCCTTCGCGATTGGCTCGGCTTGCTGCGCGTGCGTTACGCCTACTCGGGTGGAGCGGCGCTTGGCCCAGATCACTTCCGCTTTTTTCACGCCATTGGTGTCAACTTGAAGCAGATCTACGGCCAGACGGAGATCGCAGGCATCTCCGTTCTCCATCGAAACGGCGACATCAAGTTTGACACCGTGGGAAGGCCAATCCCGGAGACAGAAGTCAGCATTACTTCCGAGGGGGAGATTATTTCAAGAAGCCCGTGTGTGTTCCAGGGCTACTACAAGAACCCGGAGGCGACCTCCGAGACTCTGCACGATGGCTGGCTGCATTCAGGTGACACCGGTTTCATCGATGAGGAGGGACATTTGGTCGTCTTCGATCGCTCGGCTGACATTATGACGCTGGCGGATGGGAGCAGGTTTTCGCCGCAGTACGTGGAGAGTCGACTGAAATTCAGTCCCTATTTGCAGGATGCCTGGGTGCTGGGAGACCATCAGCCCTATGTGGTCGCCGTCATCTGCATCGCCTACAACGTGGTCGGCAAATGGGCAGAGGACAAGAATATCGCCTACACCTCATATACCGAACTCTCTCAGAAACGAGAGGTCTACAAGCTGGTCGGCAAGGCACTCAGCGAGGTCAACCAGCACCTGCCCGAGGCGGCGCGCATTCGGCGCTTTGTCAACCTGTATAAGGCTTTCGACGCTGACGACGACGAACTGACACGAACCCGAAAACTGCGCCGCGGCTTCCTAGAGGAACGTTACTCGGACATCGTCCAGGCCTTGTACTTGGACCTGGATTCAGTCCATATGGACACGACCATCACATACGAAGACGGGCGCATCTCACGCATCAAGACAGATCTGCATGTTGAGAGGGTCGAGCCGGAGAAGATGAACTGATGGAGCTTCTTGTGCAGTTGCTGATCACCGGCATTCTGGTGGGTAGTATCTATGCGCTGGTGGCTTTGGGGTGGACGCTGATCTATAAGAGCAGCGGCGTCCTCAACTTGGCCATGGGGGAACTGACGCTCATTGGGGCTTATGTCTGCCTGTCCTTCTACAACTCGGGCATTCCCTTTCCGCTGGCGCTGCTCGGCGCACTCATCATAGGTGCATTCCTCGGGATGACTGTCGAGCGCCTTGTGCTGCGCCCCCTCATTGGTGAGCCTGTGCTGACGGTGATCATGGTGACGGTGGGTCTGTCCTTCCTCTTCCGGGGATTGGTGGGTTGGATCTGGGGGACTGATACGGTGGTTTTCGAGCCGCCGGTTTTCCCGGCTGAGCCCATCCGCGCGGGACCTTTTATCATTAGCCCTGTCTTCTTGGGGGGCTTCGTGGCTGCAATCCTCTTGCTGGGAATATTTGTGTGGTTCTTCCAACGTACACGCTGGGGTCTGGCGATGCAGGCCACTGCAGACGATCAAATGGCGGCGCTCTCGCTCGGCGTCAGCGCCAGGCTTGTGTACGCTATTGCCTGGGCGATCGCCTTCATGGCGGCTGGCGTCGGCGGCATCTTCTTGGGGAGCATCAATGGTCTGAATATCTCGGTCGGATTCCTCGGGTTGCTCGTGCTTCCCGCAGTTGTGCTAGGAGGGCTCAACTCCGTACCAGGCGCGATCGCGGGCGGCCTGATCATCGGTGTCCTTCAGAATCTGGCTGGCGGTTACCTGGAGCGCTTCATCCCAGGCGGCATTAAAGATATCTTCCCCTTGGCTTTCATGGCGCTGATCCTATTAATCAAGCCCTATGGCCTGTGGGGCTGGGAGAAGATAGAAAGAGTCTAGCCATGATCAAATTGCCAGCCGGCACTTATTTCCGCTCCCATCAGCAAGCACATCGTTATTGGCCGACGCGCTTCATGACCCTGAGGATGATTGGCCTGATCTTGTTCTTCTTCCTCGTTTTCCCTTTTTTTGCCAACAATTATGTCCTTTCGATCGCCAATCGGATTGGGTTCACAATCCTGGCTGCAATGGGAGTGCAGCTGCTGATCGGCTTCACGGGGCAGCTGACGCTGGGTCATGCCGCCTTCGTCGCTGTTGGGGCCTATTCGAGCGCCATTTTCACACTTACAGCCATAGAAAACGTCCAGTCTCCCTTGTGGGGCACCCTGGTAAAGGCTGGACTTGCCTACCCGCTCAGCATAGTTGTCGCCTGTCTGCTGGCCGGCTTGTGGAGTTTGCTCTTCGGTCTGCCTTCAGCACGCATCAAGGGCTTCGGAATCATTCTCACAACGATGGCCGCTCAGTTTATAACAGTCGATTTTGTCATAGCCCAGTACGTCAGCCGAATCGGTGGCCGTGGCCACTACTTCTCCCTTCCGCCCGGTACGCTCACGATCGGACCCTGGGTTCTGAAGGGTGATCGGGACGCCTATTTCCTAATGCTTATCCTGGTAGGGTTGGTTACGGCAGCGATGATCAACTGGAAGCGCACGCGACCAGGCAGGGCATGGATTGCCATCCGGGATAATGACATCGCAGCCGATATTCTCGGAGTGGACATCGTGCGCTATAAGCTGTTGGCCTATTTTGCCGCCGGTGTGCTGGCGGGATTGGCTGGCTCCTTCTGGATTACCTCTCTCTTTTTCGTCAGTCCGGAACACTTCGTTTGGTTCAACTCACTCTGGTGGGTGGGGGTGATCTTAATTGGCGGTGTGGGCAGCGTGGACGGCACGATCTTCGGGGCGCTCTTCCTTGAATTGATGCTGGTTCTGGTTAACTCGTTTCCCGTCTCCGATATCTTCTTCCTCTACTTCAAAGACATTGTCTTTGGTTTGGCTGTGATCCTGTTCTTGCTCTATGAGCCCAACGGGCTGGCCTATCGCTGGTGGCAGATCAAGAACTATTTGTATCTATGGCCGTTTTCTTATAGGTGAAGGGAGGTGAGCTCTTGATTTGATCGAAATCTCGCCGACTCCTCGTTTTGAGCTTCGGTCCGATTTGAGGACAAGGAGGGTGACCTCATGCTATCCAAGGAACTGTGGTTTAGGCTGACGGCTCTGATCAGTATCCTGGCGATGCTTTTGGCGGCGTGTGGGCCGACGACAGGGCCCCCCGGGCCAGACGAAGAACCTGTCGAAGCGGTCAGGATCGGCTCGCTAAATGACACGACTGGACCTACCTCTGATGTTGGCAAGGACTACGCGCTGGGAATTCGCGAAGCGATTGCCTACGTAAACGACCAGGGTGGGGTGAATGGCAAGGCTATTGAGCTGTTCCAGTACGACTATGGCTATCGTGTTCCGGAGGCCATCACGATTTACAAGCGGTTTCGCGATCAGGATAAGGTCGTGGCTGTTCTGGGCTGGGGCACCGGTGACACCTCCGCCTTGGCGCCTACCGTGACGCAAGACAAGATCCCCTATGTGTCAGCCTCCTATTCGGCCGAGCTGACTGATCCGTCTAAGACACCCTACAATCTCTTCTTCGCCACCGATTATTCCTCGAACGCCCGGGCCGCCATCACGGCCTGGTATGAGGAAGTCTGGTTGAAGGACGATCGCTTTGCAGACCGGCGGGCGGCCGGCGAGAGCCCGCGCTTCACCGCCTTCTACTCTTTCCCAACGCCGTACTCCAGCGCGCCCATCCAGGCCATCAAGGAGCAGGCTGGATTGCTAGGTTTTGAAATAGGTGAAGATCAAGACGTGGCGCTAACTGCCTTAGACACCAACAGCCAGGTTTTGGCGGCCAAGGAGTTTGGGCCCGATCTAGTTTGGCACGGAAATACGACCATGTCGGTCGCAGCGGCCATCAGGGATTCCTCCGCCAACGAACTCGGCGCGGATCATATCGTCAACAACTGGGGTTACGATGAGAACCTGATCAAACTGGCCGGAGACTCCTCAGAAGGAGTGGTCGGGGTCGCAGTGAGCGCCTTCTTCGGCGAAGAGACCGCCCCAGGCGAATCTGGCGTCACGATGGACGATGTGATCGAATATGCCGAACTATACAATCCGGGCGTCCCGCTAGATCGGCGACTGATCCGGACCGTTCAGGCTTGGGGTGACGTATTGCTCCTCTGGGAAGCGATGAAGCGCGCCGATACGGCTGGGAATCTGACCGGCGAAGGCATCAAGGATGCCTTTGAAACCCTGGAAGACTACGACATCGGTCTGGGCGCACCGCCGGTGACCTTCACCGCCACGGATCACCGTCCGGCTTCCGCGATCAACATCTACATCATTCGCGGGGGCGAATTTGAACTTCTCTCCCGAGTTGATCTAGAAGAGCGCTGGCCTGACCTGTGGGATGGTTGGTTGGGCTACTAGTTCGTGGCTGAAGGGGCGTAGGTGGTGACAAACGCGGATTGCATCCTTCAACTGAACAACATTGAGGTGAGGTATCACGAAGTTATCCTGGTACTCAAGGGTGTCTCCATCGAGGTTCCTCCGGCCTCGATCGTCGCGCTGCTGGGCGCCAACGGCGCTGGTAAGAGCACGACGCTCAAGGCCATTTCGGGCCTACTTCGACATGAAGACGGCGCGGTCACGGATGGCAGCATTGAGTTTAGGGGAGAGCGGATCGACCGCAAAAGCGCCGAGGAGATTGCCCAGCTGGGGATCATCCAGGTGATCGAAGGCCGGCGGGTCTTCGAGCATCTGACAGTAGAGCAGAATCTGAGAGTTGGCTCGCACTTGCGGGCTGGAGGGGGTCGTCTGCGACAGGCGCTGGACCTCGTCTACACCTACTTCCCAAGGCTCCGGGACTTGCGTCGGCAGCAGGCTGGTTTCATCAGCGGCGGAGAGCAGCAAATGCTGGTCATCGGCCGCGCTCTGATGGCCGACCCTCAGCTCATGCTTCTGGACGAACCCTCTTTGGGGCTCGCACCGCTCCTGATCCAGGAGATCTTTGAGATCATTACTCGCCTGAACAATGAGGAAGCGATCCCTATCGTTCTCGTAGAGCAGAACGTGAAACTGGCGTTGGCTGTGGCGCCCTACGCCTATGTACTTGAAAACGGCCGAGTCGTCATGGACGGACCGGCCGACAAGCTGCGCGATAACCCGGACATCAAAGAGTTCTATCTCGGCCTCACCGACCTGGGTACTCGCAAGAGCTTCCGAGATGTGAAGCACTACAAGCGACGCAAGCGGTGGCTGACGTGACTGATCACCAGCCGCCGTTCGTCCAATCTCAGGTGGGTGGGCCGTCTCCTGCCCACATGAAAGGCTGTGTGCCATGAATAAGCACCGAGTTTATGTTCTGCTGTTCACGCTGGTCAGCGGCGTCCTGATGCCCGCCCTCAGCGCTTGTGCAGGTCAGGCCGGCCCGGCCGAATTTCAGGACCCTGTCGTTACCCTGGACCGAGTGGAGGTCGCTCACTATTGGCCCTACCTCTTGGACACCTCTGGTCAAGTGCCGGGCTTCGAAGGTGTCAGGCATGGTGCACCATTAGACCTGGCCTTCGTCTTCGATATCGAAAATCCCAACGACTACGATGTCATGCTCGATACAATGCGCTTCACCGTGACCTTTGAAGACACGGACCTCATGCTGGTCACCGCTTTTGAGGATTCCTGGGTGCCCTCCAAAAAGAGCAACCAGCTGCGGGTCCACGCGACGCTGGATGCCTACACGGCTCTGCTGAGCCTCCTGGTCACTGGCGGCTTTGCGCTGGAGGAGAAGGGCATCAGTGGTCCGGAGCAGATCAGAACATGGTGGGAGAGCGCGCCCGATTTTAGCTATCCCATCAAAGCCACGGCCGGAACGGCTGAGTTCACCAGCCAAGGAGGTTCGGCGATCGTGGCCTTCGAGGGTCAGGTCCCGTAGTTATTCACTAGGGGGTTGCGCGGGAGGGCGTGTCCCGAATCCTTCACATGCGCACGTAGGGCGGATTTCTTGCTCGAATCGCTCCACGAAAGGGGCAGAAGCCGCCCTACGAAGCATCTCACACCTGGAAAGGCGAGCGGTTTTCAAACCCGAGTCGGTCTTAAGGTCCGAGAGGCAGCGGCAGATTTCTTGGGGGCTCTTGGGCTACGCTTTGAGCCAGATATCCTTCAATTGGAAAGCGCCGAGGGGGTCTCAGCCCATCGGATAGCGCATTGGCCGGCCGCCGATTAGGTGAAGGTGCATGTGAAAGACGACCTGCCCGGCATCAGGGCCAGTGTTGATGATCAGCCGGTAGCCCGAATCCTGGATCCCCTCCTGCTTCGCCAATTTTCCTGCCACGGTAAACATGTGCCCCACAATTGCCTCATCTCCAGGGGCCAGATCGTTCACCGAATCCAGGTGCCCGTTGGGGACGATTAGGATATGAGTGGGCGCGACAGGATTGATGTCCCGGAATGCGGTGACTTGGTCATCTTGATAGACCTTTTCG
Source organism: uncultured Anaerolineaceae bacterium (assembly GCA_964348265.1). Classification (GTDB taxonomy): domain Bacteria; phylum Chloroflexota; class Anaerolineae; order Anaerolineales; family E44-bin32; genus JBFJVD01. The sequence continues at coordinate 9,769 of CAYGCA010000085.1, forward strand.
CTTGGAACTTGGTCCGAAACAATGTTGCAGAAAATACATTCACTCATAGAGTTCCTCCGGCTACTTGGCGAGCTTGTGCGCTGCGCTTGGGACCAACAGCAGTATGTTAGCCACTGTAAGTAACGGTGGCAAGCTGACGAAGCCTGGACTTTCCAGAATCGGCAGGAGGGGCTGAAAGACCTGTCACGCTTCATTCTTCGCCGTTTTGAAAGGAGTCATGCTAGCATTCCGCCCCTGCGGCAAAAGTCTGCGCCCGGGTCCTTCCTCACGAAAGGGCCCATGGACGTTCGTCGAGGGCCGCCGAATCGTGTTGGCCTGCGAAGGGGACGCAGGAATGACAGTCGTGGAGAGCCTATAGGGATTCGCGAATCAAGAACGTCGCACACGACCGCTTGGGCGGGGCGGCAATCCGCTTGAAGACTCTCGGAAGCCATCGTCTAGGCTGCCGCCAGTTGACTCAGGAGGCTATTCAGCTCCATGCAAACTTCCAAGCTTCTTTCGCTTTCGGCTGCCGTGGACCGGTATGTGCCGGACGGCAGCGCTGTCGTGCTGGGTGCGGGCCTAGAATCGCTCATTCCCTTCGCTGGAGGGCATGAAATCATCCGCCAGCGAAAAACAGGACTCACACTTATTGCCCCAATATCCGACATTCTCTTTGACCAAATCATCGGCGCAGGCTGTGCGGACAGGATCTTCGCCGCCTGGGTGGGCAATGTGATCACTGGCTCCGGCTACAATTTCCGGCGTGCCGTAGAGGCCGGAAGCGTCGATTTGGAAGATCATTCGAATCTCACTCTTGCCTCGGCACTACAGGCCGGCGCGATGGGCGTTCCCTTCATGCCAACCCGCACCGCGCTGGGAAGTGATTTGCCCAGCACCAATCCCAAGTTGAAAAGGATCGATTGCCCCTTCACTCACCAGCCTCTGATGGCCGTTGCCGCTCTGAATCCGGATGTGGCGATCGTGCATGCTCAGCGAGCGGATCAATATGGGGGCGCCCATGTTTGGGGAAATCTGGGCGTCACGCGAGAGGCCTGCAGCGCCAGCAGAAGGATCATCATCACCGCGGAAGAAATCGTTTCGCCGGCGGTGATTCGCAGCGATCCGAATCGGGTTATTACGCCCGGATTCCGGGTCAGCGCTGTGGTGCACGCCCCATGGGGAGGTCATCCCTCTCCTGTGCCCGGCTTCTACAACCGCGATCACCAGGCTTTCCTTGACTATCAGCAGGCCAGCAAGACGAGGCGCGGCTATGAGGCCTGGCGGGCACGCTGGGTGGAAGGAGTGCACTCAGCCCAAGAGTACCTCGCTTTGCTCGGCGAGGAGCGGGTTGCGGTGCTCAGCTTAAGCAACAGCGCCCCCTCACAGGCTGCGGACTATGGATACTGATCGCCCTGGAGGAGCCGATTCTCTCCTCAACTTCACGCCCGGGGAATTGATGGTCGCATCAGCCGCGCGGGAGATTAACGATGGCGAGGTGGTCTTTGTGGGCATGCGTCTGCCTCTGCTCGGCTTTCAACTGGCCAAAGAAACCCACGCCCCGAATGCAGTCGGGGTCTATGAGCTCGGCATCATCCGCGAGCAACCCGCTCCGAGTCCAATCCTGACCATGGGTGACCTCCCGAATCTGTTCCACTCGTCTTGGCTCGCCGAGATGATGGGTGTGATGGGCCTCATGCAGCGTGGGGCTGTGGATCTGGGTTTCATCGGTGGAGCTCAGGTAGACCGTTTTGGAAATCTAAATACGACCTATATTGGGGGGGCGCTAAAGGTTCGGACGAGGCTACCGGGCAGTGGCGGGGCTTGTGATATCGCCAGTCTGGCGAAACGTCATATCATCATTATGACCCATGAGAAGCGCCGGTTTGTTCCGGAGGTTGACTATGTCACTTCGCCGGGTCATGGCGATGGCCATGATTGGCGCGATCGGATAGGTCTCCCAGGGGGCGGGCCGGCGGCAATTATCACCACCATGGGTGTCCTCCGGCCAGATCCTAGGTCCAGGGAGATGGTGCTGGCATCGATCCACCCCAGCGTTTCGATTGACCAGGTCCGTGACAAGACTGGATGGCCCCTGCGGCTGTCTCCGCACCTATCTGAGACACCCCTCCCCACCAAGGAGGAACTGACCATTCTGCGTCGCTTTGATCCAGAGGGCTACTGGACTCGACGGTGAGTCTGCAGGGTCAGCGACTGCCTCAGCTAAACCCCCGGATGATGAGTCCAAAGGCAGGATCAGTGTGGTAGCAAATGGAACCACCCGGCCCAACGCAAGTGCCGGGTGGAGGAAGCCATTCGGGTCGGGCTTACTGTATTGCGCTGCCAGGCTCCTCGGGCAGGACTC
>CAYGCA010000086.1:0-11384 GCA_964348265.1 uncultured Anaerolineaceae bacterium
GCGTGGTTTACGCCAGCGCCGGTTTTGGTGCCATGGGGCTGGTGGCCGCGGCACTTTCGCTTCTGCCCCTGCTCACGACGGCGGGATGGGTGAGAAGCCAGCGTCAGTTGCTGAAGGCCTCAGGGTAGCGAGGGAGGGTGGGGATGGCCGCGGCTCGGCGGCGGCCTTCCGCCCAGGCAGGCCTAAACCATGCTTGAGTTGACCTCCATCGGGGTGAAGGGTCCCCTCAGATTCAGGGCCTGTGAAACCTTTCTAAGGCGAGAGTTTGCACCCTGCTGGGTGTGCGGAAGCCCTTCAATCCGCAGTGGACAAGAAGGCTTCGGTGCGGCTCTCGCTGGTCTGGATCCCTCGTCGCCTTAGTTCGGTGAAGAAGGGCTCGGCTTCCACAACCCCTTCAGGGGGCCAGACGCCAGGGCGTTCCAGCTCCCTTGCCGCTAGCCAGCGCGCCACGATCGCCGGCGGGCTGGCGACCATAAGCTTGCCTCCAGAAATCCCCCATTCGGGATGCGGCCAAGCCCAAGTATCGATGCGGAGCAGGAGGTCGTGGGCCCCCTTCTGGCCTCGCACCTCTGTGGCGATGTCCTTGAAGCCCATATTCTCTGGGGCCGGACCGGACTCGACGTGTCGCTTGAGGAGAGCAATGAGCACATCGCGAGGGCGAACCCGGACGCCATGGACCTCCAGCAACTCCTTGCTCCCGAAGCCCAATTCGGTCAGGAACTGAAGCCTGCGGAGGGCAGCTTCGGAATAGCCGAAAAACGTGATCTTGAAGGTGCACTCCTGGATGCCCTTCGCCGCCAGACTCAGAGGAAGCGTGGCGACCTCGGAGTGCAGGCTGAGATGGGTCTTGGCATAGCCGATCGGATCAGGGAAGAGAAAGTACTCCTCCTCTCCGAGCGGAGGCCTTTCCTCGAACCGTCCATTGCGAAAAACCATCGCAGGCTCGGTGATTTCATCCAAGATGGTCTCCACAGAGTAGGCCCACGAGAGAGATTCGCCCTCATCTAGGGTGCTTCCGTTGTAGATCCTTACGGAGTCCACCGTATCCACCTTGGATGCCAGGTAGGCTGCCTGGACGTTTGCCACGCCTGGGCAGCTCCCCAAACCCAGGATAGCGGTGACCCCCTCCGCATCAAAGGCCTCGTTTAGTTCGAGCTGTTTTCGCGTAGTGTGAAACAGTCCTCCCAGGTCGAGGTAAGGGACCTGGGCGCGAAGGCATCCCTGCATAACTTCGAGATTGAAGTAATACTGCACGGCATTGACGCAGGCATCTGCCCCATTGAGGACGGAATCGAGAGAGGTTTGGTCTGTGACGTCCACCCGGAGCGCCGTTGCGCGGCCTCCAAGCGAGTCGGCGACATTCCGGGCCCCTTCCAGATCCAGATCGGCCAGAACGACCTGCTCCACGTCCTCTATCAGATCGCGGGCGATCGTCTGCCCGATAATTCCCGCTCCACCCAAGACTACAATATGCATCTAGATCAATCCTTCTGTAGGTCTGCCACCGCCCGCAGACAGACAGAGGCTACTCCCATGGATACCACCAAGCTTTCACCCCGGCCTCAATTTCCCAATGAACATGTTTGGTCTCCAGGAAGCTTTCGAAGCCTTCCAGGCCCAGCTCTCGTCCCAGTCCGGAGCGCTTCATGCCCCCGAAGGGCCCGGCCAAGTTGTCGATCAGGGGGTCATTCACCCACGCGTTGCCGGCCTCGATGGTTTCCATGTAGTGCTTGACCTTGCGCGGGTCGTTGCTGAAGAGCGTGGCTCCCAGACCATACTCGGATCGGTTGGCACGCTGGATTGCCTCCTCAAAGTCGGCCACCGGAACCACCGGCAAAACCGGGCCAAAGGTCTCCTCGCGCATCACAATCATTTCCTCGGTGACATGGGTCAGGACGGTGGGTTCATAGTAGTAACCCTTGGTCAGTGTCGGCGGGAAACGACCTCCGGCAAGCACTTTCGCGCCGCCCGCCAGAGCGCTTTCCACCTGGTAGACGACCTTCTCCCGTTCCTCCGCCCGGATCATCGGCGTGATTTCGCTCTCAGGATCGGATCCAGGCCCGAGGACAAGATTGCGCGTCAATTCCAGAACCTTCTCCAGGAAAGCCGGATAGACTTCTTGCTCCACATACACCCGCTCGACAGAGGTGCAAACCTGACCGGCGTTGAGAAAGCCTCCCCAGACGGCGGCGTGGGCGGCGGCCTCGAGGTTTGAATCGGCGCACACGATCAAGGGATCCTTGCCGCCAAGTTCGAGGTGCACATGTTTGATATCGTCAGCCGCCAGGCGCATGATCCTTTGTCCGACTTGAGTGCTGCCGGTGAAGGCGATCATGCGGACCTCGGGATGCCCCACCAGCCGCTCACCCACGCTTGCTCCGGAGCCGGTGACGATGTTGATGACGCCGGGTGGCAGGTGGTCGAAGACCTGCGCCAGGCCCAGGGTTGTCCAAGGTGTATAGCTGGCCGGCTTGACCACAACCGTGTTGCCGGCCGCCAAGGCGGGAGCGAGCTTCCAGACAAGTAGAAGCAGTGGGTAGTTCCAGGGCACGATTGCGGCTACTACACCCACTGGGACCTTCAGCACGATGGAGAGTTGGCTGGCCTCGGGTGAAGGGATCACTCGCCCACGGTAGTGCCGCGCCAATTCGGCATAATAGTCAAGGCACTGGGCAGACCACTCCACGTAGCCTCGGTTCTTGCGAATCGCTCGACCGGTCTCAAGTGTGAGCTCGGTAGCGATTCGTTCCGCTGCCTGCCTCAACCGGCGTGCGCTTTCGTGAAGATGATCAGCTCGCTCGGCGGCGGGAACCCGACGCCAATCTGGATAGGCAGCTTTGGCTGCGGAAACGGCTTGATCTGCCTCCTCGACCGTGCCCCATGCGACTTCCGCAATCGTCTCTTCGGTGGCGGGATTGATGACTGGTCGAGGTCGGGCGGTGCCCTCGACGGCTTTATTCTTGATCCAGAGTCCTCGCATCGGGGAGATCCAGTCGTCTATCGTTTGGCTTCACGTACGCTGTCTTCGAAGATCGAAAGGGTATCGGAGAGGATGGTCTCATCGTGACTGTAGCACAAGAACCAGGGTTCGCGGCCATCGGCGTCGGGCAGCACGCCCCGGTTGCAAAGGGCATACATGATGCGTTCGTACAGGATCGAATCGGCTTTGAGGTAGTCTCTCAGATCGTGAGGCGCGGCGCTGTCGCCGAGTGAAAGGCCGAACATGCTGGGAACGCCGCTGAAGGCGTGAGGGACGTCCGCCTCCGCCAGGATCTCCCCCAGGCCACTCATCAGAAGCTGGCCGTGCTGATTGATCGTAGCGATAATCGGCTCACGCTCGAGAATATCGAGTGTAGCCGCCGCCGCCGCTGTTCCGACAACGTTGCCGGAATAGGTTCCCCCGTGGGCAACCGCTCCTGGCTCGATGGTCATCATGACTTCTTCCTTCCCACCGATGGCGGCAATGGGGAATCCGTTGCCCATCGACTTGGCGTAGGTCGCTAGGTCGGCCTGGACGCCAAAGAACTCCTGCGCCCCACCGTTGGCGATTCGAAAGCCGGTCTTGACCTCATCCATGACAAGCACGATGCCGTGCTTGTAGCACAAGGCACGGATGCGCTCCAGGAACCCCGGTTGGGGGAGAATGCCGGCGACGTTGCCCATCATTGGCTCCACGAATATGGCTGCAATTTGCCCCCACTGGGCTGCGACGGTCTCCTCAAGACGCTCAATGTCATTGAAAGGCAGACTGAGCACGTATTGGCTGATCGCGTGCGGGATTCCGGAGGTGGAGGCTACTGGGATCGGGCTCCGGCGGGAGCCGAGCGCGCTGGCCGGGCTGGAGGCGGTGCTATACATGAAGTAATCGGCCATGCCGTGGTATTGTCCCTCGAACTTGATGAACTTCTCGCGCCCGGTGTAGGCGCGGGCGATCCTCAGCGCGTGCATGGTGGCTTCTGTGCCAGAATTCGTCAGACGCACCTTGTCGAGGTTGCACATCCGGCAAAGGCGCTCCGCGACTTCGATCTCAGCCGGTGTGGTCCAGGCAAAGACGGTGCCGGATTGGATTTCCTCGGCGACACGCTCAACGACCGGTGGGTACGCATGGCCAAGGATTATCGGGCCGAATCCCAGGCGATAGTCGATGTAGCGCTTTCCGTCTGCGTCCCAGATGTAGGCGCCTTCACCGCGAGTGATCACCAGGGTGTCGTCCTCGCCCCAGTATCGGAAGTTCGAGTTCACGCCATGCGGAATGACCTTTAGGGCTCGTTGGTACAAAGTCCTTGTCTCTTCACCTTGTAGGCTCATAGGAATCTCCAGTTCATTGCGGAATCATGACTTGGCTCGCTTGACATACAGCCTGTGGCGGACCAGGTCCGCTTGTCCGGGTTTCGGCCAGGGGGAGCCAGACTGACTCGCCGCTTCCGAGCCGACCAGGATTGATCAGGCTGCACTGAGACCCTGCTCAGTTATCGTCTCCTCGACGGTGATGCCTCGATGTCTCAGTTCTTGGAAAAAGACTTCCGCCGGGAATGCACGCTCAGGAGGCAGGACGCCCCTTCCTAGGATCTGACTTCGCGCGATTAGCTGCGCACCAATTGAGAGGGGGATGCCTACGTTCTTATAGTAGGCTGACTCGCCGCCCCATTCTGCCTGCGGAGGATGATGGTTGCGATAGACACACTTCAAGTGCTTATCTGCATTAGCTCCGAGCACCTCGACTACCAACCCGTAGGCCCAGACCGGATTCTCCCTGGACAAGGGACTCATTGCCAGAAGCTCTCGGACGAGATCGATTGCGGGCAGGGTTAGCTGGCCAACTTGTACCGGTTTGGTCGTCAGGAGGCCGCCGCGCGTGAGAGCGGCCATCAACTCCATGACATGCGGAGGGAAGCAGCCCCGGACCGCTGCCCGCCGCAAAGCTGGATAGGAGACTGGCAGCGTGTTCGCCTCGTTATGGGGGACGTAGTAGACTTTCTGTTCGCCGATTTGCGGATGAAATCGGACTATCTTCTCCCCCGAGAGAGGTGGAGCCGGGTGCCACTCTCCTTCTTCAAAATACACTTCTTTGCGCGCTTCCTCCTCCGGATTGAATTCCCATAGGGTGGTTTGCAATAGCCCCGGTGCAGGCGCAAGACACCGAAAAGCTGCAAAATACACTTCGACCTCATCCATGCGGTCGAGCTTTTGCGCCGCCCGCTGAACCATTAGATTGGTTGTGCCGGGAGTCGCGCCGACCCCGGGTACGAAGACAACTCCGCGCCCCCGGGCTTCATCATGGAGGGCGAACTGCGGGTCTTCGCTGGAAAGATCGAGGCCATTGACGCCTGCTTCGACGCAGGCTTTGGTCACTGCGTAGTCGTAGCGATAGGGCAGTCCATTGACAACAACGTCAAAAGTGGGCAGGAGGTCACGCATGGCCGCTTCATTGTCTGCGTCGAAGAAGACGGGATCTAAACGCGGGTCGTCAAGGCCCCTAACCAGCCGGGTCACAGCCTCCAGGTTGTAGTCAGCCACGACGATTTCTTCGAAATCGCTGTGCTGTGCGAGATCACGGGTGGTTTCCGAACAGACGGCGCCGGCGCCACCCAAAACCAAGGCACGCATCTAACGCTCCACACCAGCGGAGGGTTTCGAGGTCCGTCTCCTGAGTCCCCTCATGGCCTGCCTTCAGGCGCTGCTGATCGCTTCCGAGCTCACCAAACGGCTGCCCAAGCCTAGATCCAGCGCTTGCCGGTAGACCTCGGGGAGGATGGCGGCGTACTCACCCCAGATTCCCAGGGCAATGTAGACGATAACTTCCTCGGAAGTCTGACGTCCAGGTACTCGTTTTGCCACGATCTCAGGCCACTCGGCGTAAAGGTTCTCCCGCTTCAGTCTTCCCTGCGCGATCAGCTGCCTTAATTCGGGCACGCGCGGGCTGACATAGGCCCAGTTATCAACGATCAACTTGTCTGCCCGGGCCACCACATCCAGCGCAACTTCCTGGTAGGAGCCCAACTTGGCCACAAAGGCCCCTGGCTGAAGCCAGGCATGCTGGATGAGAGGCTGGTTTGCGGTGGTCACCATAATGATGATCTCGGCTTCTTCTACGGCCTTCTCCCGGTCCGTGAGTGGCACGGGATCGATTGCCAAATCCAGCTCCGGCCGAAGCTCGGCCGCATAGCGTTCTGCGATCTCGGGAAGCACATCAAGGACCCAAACCTGCTCCAAGGCAAAGCGCTGAGTCAGGCCGCGCAGGTGCATTCGTCCTTGGAACCCGGCGCCAAAAATAGCCGCCTTGGTTGCTTCGGGCCGGGCCAACCACTGGGCGGTCAGGGTGGTCGAGGCGCCTGTCTTGAGGCCCGTTATCCAGTTGGCCTCCAGTACACAGACTGGCACGCCGGATTGAGCCTCGAACAGCAAGACCAGCGACGAGGTAGCAGGCAGGTCGAATCTGTCAGGGTTGGCCGGGAAGAAGCTGAAGGTCTTGATGTAAGCCAGCTCTTCTCCGGCCAGGAAGCCGGAAAAGGGCTTTATGAAGCCCGCTTCACCGATTGGCATGTAGAACTTGTCGCCAACGACAGTTCCAGCTGCATCCGCATGGATGCCCTTTTCTGCCAGAGTGAGCGCTTCCGCCATGCTTATCGTCTGTCGAACATCGGCTTCCGTTAGGTATAGGATTTCAGCCATGTCTGACAACCGCAAGAATCATGTGGTCCTTCGGATAGGAATCCGGCTGGAGAGCCGGAAGCAAACCACCGAACACACGGAGCCCACCGCACGGCCCGGCGCGGCCTGCGTGCTCGAAGCCTTAAAGATTGGCGCCAGCCCGTGAATCCAGGTCATTTCAGCGCCTTCCTGAGGGCGCCTTCGAAGACGTCCAGGCCCAGGCGGATCTCGTCTTGGGTCACATTCAGCGGCGGAATAAATCGGATCGTGTTGTCCCAAGGACCACAGGTCAGCAAGAGCAATCGCTCCTCCAGGCAGGCTTTAACCACGGCTTTCGCGGAGCTCATGTCGGGGTCGCCATCCGGTTGGCGGAATTCGCAGCCGATCATGAGTCCCAGTCCGCGCACATCGCTGAGGGCAGGGTATTCTTCCTGCAGGCGCCGCAGGCCGCTGAAGAGTTCGGTGCCCCGAGATACAGCGTTTTCCAGCATACCCTCTTCTCTGATCGCCTGGATGGTCGCTGTTGCCGCTGCACAGGCGACCACGTTCCCTCCGTAGGTTCCACCATGGGAGCCCGATTGCCATTTCCCCATGAGCTGGCGTGGTGCGGCCAATCCAGAAAGGGGGAGACCAGAGGCCAGACCCTTGGCAAGGACCAGAATGTCGGGGGCAACGGCGAAATGTTCGACGGCAAACCAGCGGCCGGTTCGGCCAAAACCGGCTTGCACCTCGTCAGCGATAAACAGAATTCCGTGCTTGTCAGCGATCTGCCGCAGCCCAACCAGAAACTCGGGCGGAGGCACGACGTAACCTCCCTCGCCCAACACGGGCTCGATCAGGATCGCCGCCGTCTCGCTGGGGGCGGTCTGAGTGGTCAGAAGGTATTGTATCTCCTCGAGGCACCACCGGCCGGTCTTCTCCTCATCCCACCCGTATCGATGGGCATAGGGGAAAGGCGCAACGAATACGCCCGGCATAAGGGGCTGGTAGCCGGACCGATAGATGGTTTTTGAGGTCGTCAGGGACATTGCCCCCACGGTGCGCCCGTGAAAACTCCCCTGGAAAACGATCACGTTTGGCCGACCGGTGGCAGCGCGGGCCAGCTTCAGCGAGCCCTCGACCGCCTCAGCGCCGCTGTTGCTGAAGAAGAAACTGTCCAGTGACGAGGGCACAATAGACCTGAGTTCATCAATCAACTTGAGGAGCGGGGGATTGAGAACGATATTGGCTTGGCCGTGCAGCAATCTGCCAGCCTGTTCGCGGACCGCCTCGACCACTCTGGGATGGCAGTGACCGGTATTCGTCACCGCGATGCCGCATGTAAAATCCAAATAAGACTTGCCGTTCTCATCGTAGAGATATGCGCCCTCCCCGCGATCGATGACCAGGTCGGTGTAGCGATACCAAACAGGCGAGAGGTATTCAGTGGTTGAGATACTCATAGGCTCCGCACTTCCAGGCTTGGGTCCCCAATCGACATATTCGAGTGGATGCCCATCCAAATCCCCTCGACTCACTACGAATATGGGTACCAGTAGTCCTTGATGCCGCCTGCTATGTCCCAGTGCACGTGCTTGACGTCGAAGAACTCATCCAGACCTTCTTGTCCGAGCTCGCGCCCCAGGCCGCTCATCTTCATCCCGCCAAACGGCCCGGCGTAGTTATCGGTTAGCGGGTCATTGATCCAAATTGTGCCTGCGTTCACCTCCTCGTAGAATTTCTTCACCAGAAGGGGGTCGTTACTCATCAGGGAGGCGCCCAACCCGTACTGACTGTCATTCGCCAGCCTGATCGCCTCGTCAAAGTCCGAGTAGGCCATGAGCGGTAGGACGGGACCAAAAGTCTCCTCGCGCATCAGGGTCATGGAATGATCCACGTCCACGATCACCGTCGGGCGGTAGAAGTAGCCGCGCTCGAATTCCTGCGGTCGTTCGCCGCCAACAAGAACGTTGGCCCCCAGCCTTCGGGCGTCGGCAACCTGAGCCTCGACTCCTCTGCGGAACTTGTCACGTATCATCGGGCCGATGTCGACTCCGGGGTGGAGGCCGTCGCCGAGGCGCAGGCTCTCGACAAAGCCGGCAAGCTCTTCGGAAAAGCGGCCGAAAGTGGCTTCCGGCACGTAGACGCGCTCGGTGCTGGTGCAGACCTGCCCTGCGTTTAGCAATCCCGCATACGCGAGCGCCCGGACGGCGACCTCCCTGTCCATGTCCGGGGCGATGACCATGGGGTCTTTTCCACCCAGTTCGAGGTGAAGTTTCTTCATCTGCGGTGCTGCCAGGGAGGCAATATACTGGCCGGTGGCAGCGGATCCGGTGAAGGCGACCACCGGAACGTCCGGATGATTTACGAGAGGTTCGCCGGCCTCCGGGCCGAAGCCGGTCACAACGTTCACCAAGCCAGGCCGGAGATGATCGAACGTCAGTTCTGCCAATCGAAGCGTGCTGAGGGGCGTGAACTCGGAGGGTTTGATCACGACGGAATTTCCGGCAGCCAAGGCCGGGGCGACCTTCCAAGCCATAAGCAGCAGCGGATAGTTCCAAGGAATGATGCATCCCACCACGCCATAGGGGACTTTCAAGACGAAGTTGAATTGGCCGGGGTCCCCGGACGGAATCACGCGACCGCGCTCGTGGCGCCCGAGTTCAGCATAGTAGTCGAAAGTGTTGGCGGCCCATTCAAGTTCTTCCCTGTTTTCAGGCAGCGGTTTGCCCTGCTCCATCGTGAGCAGGCGCGCCAGTTCATCCTGATGGGCTCGGGTCTTGCTGGCGACCTCATGCAGCCTCTCAGCCCGCTCAGGCGCTGGCGTACGTCGCCAGGACGCAAAGGCTTCCTTGGCCGCTTCTACGGCGCGCTCCACGTCTGCCGCCTCGCCTCGCGGCACTACATCCAGGATCTCTTCGGTCGCCGGGTTGAGGACCTCTATAGTCTCACCAGAGCCTGAGGCGACCCACTCATGATTAATGAACATGTACTTCACTGCGTACCCCACTAGAGCGGAGGCCTGCGACCTCACAGGCCAAAACCCTGCGAGGTCGCAAGCCAGGAAGTGTCGAAGCTTATTGCCCGGCTTTCACCTCTGTCCACACCCGATCCCAGATTTCAAGAGCCTCGGTTGGGAGGGGTTGAATGAAATCCAGCTTCGCAAGCGTCTCCTCCGAGGGATAGACGCTCGGGTCCTCAAGGATCTCTTCGTCCAGCAAGGATTTGGCAGCTTCATTGGGGGTAGCGTAGAAGACGTACTCGGCGTTGCGCGCCGACACCTCGGGTTCAAGCATCCAGTTTATGAAGTGCTCGGCTCTCCGCCTTGAAGCCTCACTGGAGCTGGCAGGGATTGCATAGTTGTCCTGCCAGATGAAACCACCCTCCTTCGGCGTTACGTACACCCAATTCTCGTTCTCCTCGGCAGCGACCAGAACATCGCCGTTCCAGCCATGAGTCAGCACAACCTCTCCGGGGATGAGCAGGTTGTCAATGTAACCCGACGAATCGAAGGATGTCCAGTAGGGCCGGGCTGAGAGCAGAAGGTCCCGCGCCTCCATGAGATGGGTTTCGTCGGTGTCGTTCCCATCGTACCCAAGGTAGATCAGGGCTGCCCCGATAAGCTCGCGCTGGTCGTCGAGCAGATTGATTCCTTGCCCGCCATATTGCTCGAGCTTTTCCGGTTCGAAGAGCCAGGCCCAAGAGTCAGGTTCGGGGTCGACAACCGAGGCGTCGTAGCCGATGCCGGTGGTTCCCCAGAAATAGGGAACGCTGTAGACGTTTTCCGGATCGTAGCTTGGGTCCTTGTTTTCTGCGGCAACGTTGGCGAAGTTCGGGATGTTATCGTAGTTGATGGGGGCCAACAAGCCGAGCTCAATCATCTGGGCGACCATGTAGTCGGACGGGAAGATCAGATCGTAGCCGGTGCCCCCTGCTTGGAGCTTGGCAAGTAGATCTTCGTTGGAATCGTAGGTGTCCTATGTGTGGTGCTGGCCATCGGAACTCTGCAAGGTGGTGAATGGGAGGCGGTAGCACAAAACGTTGCGCCAGTCTCCGTAGCCATCGTCGTGTTTGCGATTGTGATAGGGGGCATAGCGTTTTGGAGAAGATAGGTCCCGCTATGGTTGTCACGTTGTTTGGGTTAGCTGGAGTAGTCATAGCCTTCATAGAGAAGACGCTCTACGACGGAGGCGTAGGCGTAACAGCCTTGAGCAATATGGGTGTCACGTTGACGGAGGCTATGGTAATCACGATAGTTGTGTGGTTGCTCGTAGGCGTGGTAGTTGGCATGGTTAGGAGTTGAAGCGGTGACGAAACAGAGTAAAGGCGACACGGTTACAGTGGTCAAAGAGACTCGGGAGCTGTTGAAGCCTCTCGCAACCAGCGAGCTGAGTCCGTTGGACATGAAGAACGCTCCATTCAAATTACATGACTCCGACTGGTTGACGCTTTACATGCGTCGCCCATGTCCAAGAGGGTCAATGAAAAGCTTCACGGTTACGTTAAACGTTTGCATGAAGCGAGAAGAGGTGGTTAGGCGAATGTTGAAGGCGTTTGGTGACTTAGAATGTTAGACATTTTAGTTGCTGTTCTGTTGGTCGCCGGGTTTATCGTCTACATCTACACAATGCGCGGTTCCCGCTCCAGAAAAGGTAAGGGCTCCAAAAAGAAGAAGAAACGTGGGACACGGAGACGGGAAACACCGAAAGGCGAAGAGATTCCAGCTTCATGGCGGAAACACAAGGCAAATCCAC
>CAYGCA010000087.1:0-1871 GCA_964348265.1 uncultured Anaerolineaceae bacterium
TCCAAGCTGAGATTCACGGGTTCGAATCCCGTCGCCCGCTCCTGACCGCCCACCGAATGGGCGGTCCCGTTTTGGGCTACACATTGACGCTTAAATCGCGTGTGCATTGAATTCAGGATTGCTAGTCCAAGTTAGAACCTTCAAGCCTCTCCCTCTGCTGTGAAGCTCTTCGATGACCGAGAAACAGGCACACTGCGTCGTTCCAGCAAACCGTTCCGAGGCGAGACCTCCCTTGATCCTTCACCCCTTCCTGTTCGCCCTCTATCCTGTCTTGTCGCTACTGGCGGAAAACGTCCAGCAGATGCCCATCCAACAGGCTTACCGTTCCTTGGGTCTTGTCATCCTGGGGGCTTTGGTCCTGGTCCTGCTACTGAGGCTGGTTTCCGGTCACTGGCAACGCGCCGCTCTCCTCTCATCTGTCTATCTCATCCTTTTCTTCTCCTATGGCCACGTCTACGGGTTGCTCAAGACTGCCAGTTTTGGAGGCGTTCTCTTGGGTCGCCACCGATATCTAGTTCCTGTCTGGATCGGAATCACCGTCTTGGGGACGTGGATCGGCTTTTCCCGCATGCGGAATTACGGGACAGCGACCCGCTACCTGAACGTTGCGGCAGCTCTTTCCCTCCTCTTACCGCTCTACAGCCTCGCAGCACAGTCGGTGCGTGTCCGTCTCGCCGAATCTACCTTGCTGGAGTCCCGGACTTCGCCGTCAGGTCAGCTCAGATTGCCAAGGGAGGCCAAGCCTCCGGATGTCTACTACATTGTTGTCGATTCCTATGGAAGACAGGATTATCTTCAAGAAAGATATGCCTATGACAACTCGGACTTCGTGGGGTTCCTTCGAGATCGAGGCTTCTATGTTGCCGATCATAGTAGCGCCAACTACGGTGTGACGGTCTTTTCTCTTGCCTCCTCGCTCAATTTGGACTATTTGCAGGGCCTTGGCATTCGACTTGACCCTGGGAGTGGAATCGGTGTCTTGAGCCAGACTATCAAGCACAGCGAGGTCCGGCGTCAGCTTGAGAACCTGGGCTACCGCACAGTGGCAACGGCCACTGGACTGATCGCGACGGAGATCGACGATGCAGATCTCTTCCTCGTGCCCGAAAGGGCGATGGGCAGACTGGGGGAACTGACGGGAAGCGGGGCTCTGAACCCCTTCGAAAGCTTCCTTCTGGATACCTCAGCCGCAAAAATCCTGGCAGATGCTGATCGGTTGACCTTCAATCGCTGGCTGGTGGAGAGGTTGGAGGAACCTTTCTATGTGGAGCGCGAGATCATTCTGTCCGGATTTGAACATCTTGAACAAGCGCCCTTCATCGCCGGTCCGAAAATCGTGTTTGTTCACATTATCTCCCCACACGGTCCCTACCTCTTCGGCCCAAATGGAGAGCCAGTAACGAACACGGGCCCCTTCACCCTCGCCGAGACAGAAGCCCAGGATACGGGCTTTGAGGACGTGCCCCGCTATTTGGATCAACTCACATACGTGAACAAAAGGTTGAGCCAGGCGATCGATGCCATCCTTCTGAACTCGGAACCTCCTCCGATCATCATCCTGCAGTCGGACCACGGTCCCGGCTTCGGCAAGAGATGGGCGGAGCCCGATGGCCCGGAGATGCGGGATCGAATGGCGATCCTGAACGCCTATTATTTGCCGGCCGAATGTGCGCGGGAACTCTATCCGACAGTAACACCAGTCAATACCTTCAGGATGGTCTTCAACTGCTATTTCGAGAGTACGTACGAACTTCATGCAGACGTCACGTACTACAGCAACTTCACCGGCGACCAGCCCTTCGATTTCATCCCTCTCGAGGTGGGGCCCAAATAGCCAGAGCGGACTGAAGTTCATCCCAAGGCGGGGGTCC
>CAYGCA010000087.1:1998-4282 GCA_964348265.1 uncultured Anaerolineaceae bacterium
AACTTGAGGAGTAGAATACAATGTCTGACTTGGGCCCGTAGCTCAGTGGTCAGAGCAGCCGGCTCATAACCGGTTGGTCGCAGGTTCGAATCCTGCCGGGCCCATGATCAAGCCCCGCGAAGGGGCTTTTGCTGTTGCGGTTCAAGTTTTCAACCAGCCTCCGCCGTCCGGGCCCAGGTTGCCAAGCCGACTATCCTCTGGATGAGGATGTGTTGTACACTGTGCGTTCGATAGGGCGGCTCAATTGATGCTTCACTCATGGGATTTACGCCGATGACTACAGATCTCCTTCCCAAGCCCTCATGGCTGCCCGCCAAACTATGGTTTCGGCTCACTGAGCCTCCTGCCACAATTACCGATTCTGACCATCGTCGCCGGGCGCGATTGCTGGCGTCGCTTCTTGTGATCCTCATCCCGCTCGGTATGGCGTCGATCGTAATACAGGCGCTGATCGTCGTTGACTTCCTGCCCGTCTTCTATGTGGTTACCTCCGGTATCTTGGCTCTTCTACTTGCATACGGGCTCAGCCGAACCCCAAATTACATGGTCGGCGCAATCATTACCTCGAGTATCCCTTTTGTGGTGTCCTTGGTCAATCTTGTCACAAATCCTGCTGACGTCATCGCGTTTGCCTTCGCAACCATCAGTGTCCTGCTTGGAAGCATGCTGCTCTCGACGCCCTGGTTGATCTTTCTGGCAGGAGCAAATATCGGCGCGCTGCTGTTGGTTCCAGTGTTTGTCGCGGAGCTGACCTTTCCGGCTGTCGCCGGTCCTCAGAGCTACCTTGTCATCTCGACCATGCTTATCCTGGTCTTCGTGAGGTATCGCGACCGCCTGGAGATCAGTCGACGGGCGGAACTGGCCGAGAGTGAGGAGCGATACCGAACGCTTGTAGAACAAGCCTCCGACGCGATCTTCATCACCGACAGAAATGGCAACTTTCTGGATGTCAATTCGAGAGGCACTGCCATGCTTGGGTACCCGCGCGCAGAGCTTCTGGGCATGAACATGACGGACTTGATCCCACGCGAGGACCTCGACACGCAGGCCTTGCGGCTGGAAGAACTCCAAGCGGGCGCGACCTTTCTAGTGGAACAACGACTCAAGAGGAGTGACGGCAGTTTGATTCCTGCGGAGATCAGTGCAAGGATAATGCCTGATGGGAATCTCCTGGGCATCGTGCGCGACATCACCGGACGCAAGCTGGCTGAGAATTCGCTCCAGGAGTCAGAGAATCGGTTTCGAGCATTGGTGGAGCAATCTCCTTCTGGCACCGCAATCTATTCGCCAGATGGCCGTCTAATTCTGTGCAACCCAACCTTTGCGGAGCAGTGGGGTGTGTCAGATGCCGATCTTAGGGATCTCAGGCAAAACTACAACATCCTGGAAGATGACGGAATCGAAGCCGCCGGTCTAATGCCATACGTGAGACGTAGCTTCGGCGGAGAAATCACGGCCTTTCCAGCCACGAAATACGAGCCATTCAACCCAGGCGCATACGAACGCTCCGCCTTCAGGCCGCGCTGGGTGGAAGGCTATTTCTACCCGGTTGTTGACGAGCAAGGAATTGTTTCCGAGGTTGTCTTGCTGCAACATGACGTCACCGAGCGCGTGACAGCTGAGACCAAGCTGGAGCAACGCGTAGTCCAGCTGGCGCTCATCAACGAGGTCGCCGGCCAGATTGCATCCGCGCTCGAGTTGGACACGATGCTCGACCGCGCGGCCCACGTCATCCACGAAACCTTCGGCTATCAGCACGTGGGTTTGTTTGCGCTTGATCGAGACCGAGGCGAGCTTGTCTTGAGAGCCAAGGCCGGAGCCTTTGCCTCCCGCTTTCCACCCGACCACCGGCTGAAGCTGGGTGAGGGTCTCGTGGGTTGGGTTGCCCAGCGCGGGGAGCGAGTCCTAGCTGAGGATGTCAGCGCCGAGCCTCGTTACTATAATCCGTTCGAAGAGCAGATCATTCAATCTGAGCTCACGGTCCCCATACGAGCTGGCACCGATATTCTGGGGGTCCTTGATATTCAGAGTCAGCGGCCAGACGCCTTTTCTGAGATTGATGTTTTGGTGCTGGAAACGCTGGCCGATCAAATCGCTGTGGCGATTCAAAATGCAGGCTTGTACCAGGCGTTGGGGTCCCAGAACGAGATCCTGGAAAAGCGGGTGGCCCAGCGGACGGCGGAACTCAAAGCGGCCAATGAACGCCTTCAGGCGCTTACACGCTTGAAGGATGACTTTGTTGCCAGCGTCTCCCATGAACTGCGCACCCCCATCACAAGCCTCA
>CAYGCA010000087.1:4292-8159 GCA_964348265.1 uncultured Anaerolineaceae bacterium
CTGTACCACGATCTACTGGTGACCAATCCAGGCAAGGCGGAGGGATATCTGGAGACCCTTCAACGTGAGACCGATCGCCTGGCCTATGTGATCGAAAGCTTGCTGGATCTATCGCAGATTCAGCACGGAGAAGTGGAACTCAGTCTATCCCGGATTGACCTCAACGAGTTGGTGAGCGCTTTTGTGGCCGACCGCCCGCTCCTGGCCAGGAGCAAGGGGCTGACGCTCAGGGTTGAGCAGGAAGCTGGCCTGCCTCCAGTTCGAGCCGACAAAGAGCTCTTGGGTCAGGTATTGAGCGCACTGCTGACCAATGCCATTAGCTACACCCCAATTGGGGGCCATGTCGTGGTCAGCACGCAAAAACGGGAGGTGGACGAGAAGGAATGGATCGGCTTCATTGTGAGTGATACAGGTCCGGGGATCCCACTGGGTGAGCAGGCTCACGTGATGGAGCGTTTCTTCCGTGGAAAGGTGGGCCGGGAATCGAGGGTCGCCGGAACCGGTTTGGGTCTGGCCATTGCCAAAGAGATCGTGGAAATGCACCGGGGATGGATTGAGGTGGAAAGCGAAGGCATTCAAGGGAAGGGCTCGACATTTTCCGTTTGGCTGCCTCTTGAAGATTAAGGCTCGGATCTGCTCAACCGAGCGGGGGCGCCTACTGCTTTCCACGGGAGGTGTCGTGGTCCTTTATGAGTCGCGCCGGGGATCGATCCGGCTGAGAACCGCGCTGCCGCGACCGGGAAGGCTGGAATATTAAGATCCGCGAGGCGGAATTGAAATGCCGGTTGAAACTCGCTTGGAAGACTTGTCCGAAATGTGTGACGCCTCGGCTGCGACAGCGGTCTAGCCCACAAACCCCAGGATCAGGTTACCCCTGTCCCGTCTCTATCCAGGTGTGTGCAGCAGGCGCGCAAAGATAGGCATTCCGTTGAACCCCTCGAAGTGAACCACTTGACGCCAGGCGTCAGAATTGCCAGGTGACCGCATACATCGGCGAGCTGGCCGCCTTGACAACGGCGCTGTGCTGGTCCTTTACCGCAGTCTTCTTCACCTTCGCTGGTAGGCGCCTCGGCTCCGTCGTCGTAAACAGGGTGCGATTGCTGCTAGCGCTCGCTCTTCTGCTTGGAGCCCATTGGCTCTTCCAGGGAGAAGTGCTTCCGTCGGGCGCCGAACCCCGGCACTGGTTCTGGCTGGGTCTTTCGGGTGTGGCTGGTCTGGTGTTGGGGGACGCCTTCCTCTTCCAATCCTATCTGTGGCTCGGCCCACGATTGGGAATGCTCATGATGAGCCTGGCACCCGTTCTGGCAGCCTTGTTGGCACAGGTTTTTCTAGGCGAACGGCTTCGCGGAGTGCAGTGGCTCGGGATCCTGGTCGCTGTCGGTGGGATCGCAATGGTCGTGTTAGGCCGCTACCGCCCCTTTGGGAATGCAACGAGCGTCCAGGACTACAGGCGGGGGATCCTCTTTGGCGTTGGGGCTGCTAGCGGCCAGGCTGTCGGGCTGGTTCTTGCCAAACCCGGTCTTCAGGGCAGCTTCTCGGCGCTGTCGGGCAATCTGATTCGCATGTTGGCAGCCGTCCTGATCCTTTGGGGAGCAACTATCCTCTTTGGCAGGGCCGGCGATACTTTTCGGCGTTTGATCGAGCAACGGCGCGCCATGTTGCCTATCCTGGGAGGCACGGTAACCGGCCCGTTCCTGGGCGTTTGGTTGTCTTTGATTGCAGTCCAGCAGACTAGCGTCGGGGTTGCCAGCACATTGATGGCGCTGCCGCCGGTTATCCTGCTGCCCGTGGGCTACTTCCAATCTAATGAACGAATCGGCCCGCGGGCAGTTGTGGGAACCCTGATCGCCATCGGCGGGGTGGCGCTGCTCTTTTCGAAGTAAGGAACCAACTTACGATACAGCCTCGCCTCCGCCTTTCTCCAAAGATCGGCTGGCCAGAAGGCAGACGGCTTGGTCCTGGACGGGCCTCTGCAATCAACGGAGGCCCTATCCCGACGTACGTTGATGCTGACGCGAGGATCCCTGGATCTGGGGATTCCGGCTTGGCTAACCTTACCGAGTCCGTGATCCCAGCTCGGCTGTCGTCCCCGGTCTCACTCGAGCTGACGGGCGTTCCCAACAGCCAAGCTGATCGCCAGGCCGCTGAGGGCCGGCGAGGCGTCGGAATTGCCCATACCGAGGGCGTCTGCTATATTTCCCTTCAAGTGCAGTGTCCCGTGGCGAATCGAGGCGACCGGCGATGAACAAATGGGGTCGCGCCCTAAAGACCATCTTCAAGCGGCTCCGGAAAGAGCCCGAGCCTACACTGGCTGAGACAGCGCCCCTTCATCCCTCGCTCGGAGGGATGGACTTGGTTAGGCGTGTCCCCAAGTATCTTGAAGCGGGGAGCGCCCAGTCCTTCGGCCTCGAACGCCAAACAAACGAGGACGCGCTCTTGATGTTGTATGGCTCCTCCGTGGGCGCTCAGTCTTTGCATGGATTCGGGCTTTTCTGTGTGGCGGATGGTGCTGGTGGCCACGGTCATGGCGAGTTGGCTAGTTCGCTGGCTGTCCGAGCTGTTGCCCAAAGTCTCATTGAAGATGCCCTGCTCGAAATGCTTGAGCTCCATCTTCACAAAGATCGCTTGATTTTGGAAGGGTTTGCCAAGGAAGCCCTCAGTCGCGCCCACCACACCGTTCTTGAGCGAGCTCAAGGTGGGGTCACGACTCTTACGCTGGCCTTGCTCATGGGCAGTCAGCTGACCGTGGGCCACGTGGGTGATTGCCGCGCTTACTTGTCCGACGGCGACGAGTTTAGGTTGCTCACTCGGGACCATTCCTATCCTTGGCGACTGGTGGAGAAGGGCGAAATTACGCCAGAAGAAGCCCTGGATCACCCGAAACGAAACCTTCTGTGGAATGCCATCGGCCAGGGTGCCGAGCCCGATTTGGATTTGGTCTCCTGTGGCGTTCCCCGGGGCGGACATTTGCTGCTTTGCTCGGACGGCCTCTGGGCGAAAGTGAGTGAACCAGACCTGCAAGCTATGGTTTTGGCCTCCTATGACCCAAATACCACTTGTGAAGAATTGGTCCAAGCGGCCACCTTGGCGGGCGGATACGACAATATCACAGTCATCTTGGTGGCGTTTCCGGGAGCTGGCTAGGCTGGGAGGCGAGCCGGTCTAGCTCAAATCGATTGGCAAAGCCGCCACCCTGGATAGGACAGGGCTTGCCGGCCGGAAGGTAGCGGACACCAAAACCGGAGACCGGATCAGCCCTGCCCGGCGCCAAGACCCTTGTCCAGCGTGAACCATTCTTTCATGCTCTGCAAATTCCTGTTCGGACTTTGATCCAGACCGACCGCCGCTGACATTCCACGCACCGAGGGTGCGGGGGGTCCCTTTGATCAGCCCAGCAGTCAAGGGGCTCCATCGAAGAGATTTCTCGCTCGCCTCACCTCCTTTCGGTTTGAGAGCAGCGGGTCGAGCGCCCTTGGAGGGGGGTCGGGTTTATGGAGGCGGCCATACCAACGTGAGGTGAGTCGCAATGCCAGCTTTCCTGTTGCTATTGGTACGCTTTACGCGCGCGATCTGGGTCGGGCTGAAAGACCCGCAGTTCCGGAGTCTCTCCCTTCTGGTCTTGGCAGTGATCTTGGCTGGCACTTGGTTCTACGCAAGCGTCGAGCATTGGGGCTGGCTAGATTCGCTGTATTTCACAGTAATAACGCTCGCAACCGTCGGCTATGGCGATTTCACGCCCCAGACCCCCCTCGGTAAGATCTTCACCATCCTGTACATCTTCGTGGGCTTGGGTCTTCTTTCCAGCTTCATCTTCCTGTTAGCAGAGAAGCTCACCGAGCAGCGTGCCAAGTCTAATGGAGGCGCGGC
>CAYGCA010000087.1:8213-9696 GCA_964348265.1 uncultured Anaerolineaceae bacterium
AGATCCGTCTGAGAACGAGGAACAAGGCTTCAACCGGCGTCTCTCCCGAGATTCGGGGACCTCAGCCGCCCAGCTGATGACAGTTTTCAGGCGGCGGGCAGTACCACTTCTCGAAAGGACTGCCGCAGCTAGGGTCGCACCCCGGTGTCAGAAGGGAGATCGATCTCTCGCCGGACTTGCGCTGCACCCGGACAAGGGGATTGCAGCGCTCACGAAGGAGGGCCTTGGGAGGTCGTTTTGAGCAATGCTGGCATGGACAGTGTGCAGCCGCTCCATGTGAGGTTTGGAGAGCGTCCCCGTGGCCTAGGCGGATTCGACCCGGTTCAGAACGAACCGCCGGATGCGGGGGGACATCCGGCGGTTCAAGATTCTCGGGACCTGCCATCCACTGCGGGGGCATGGGTTTGGCAGGTAGTCCCTGGAACCAGGATCGGTCACTTCAAGGGGAACCGGACCTGTTTCCAGTAGCCATCATAGCACTGAAGAGCAAGGTTTTCATTAACCCTGCCTAAGAGATCTTGGTCGTCCGGTGGCTCTGGTTCAGGAGCCTCACTTCCGGTCTCGGAAAAGCCGCTCCCAGAAGGCGATTTCTTCCTCACTCTCGATGCCGTCCGGCTTCTCCGGCTGGGCGGTGGGCTTTCCGGGAGCTTCGAGCAAACGGGCAAACTGGAGACTTGACATGAGCCGAGCGCCGGCACGTCGGGCTGCCCCCTGGACGGCGCGATCTGAGGACACAACTGTCCAGTTCTGGGCAGCACCTCCGAGCCTCTTCAGCGTGGACCGAATCGCATGATCGGCTGTTCTTGGCGGACGGACAAAGACGACTTCTAGACCCCTGGCAGTTGGCGGTGGATCCTCCATCGATATGGTGCCGCGATCGAAGAACACCGTAATCCGCTTGCCCATACGAGCAGAGAATGACTGCAGCCTAGCTATCAGCTTGGCCTCATCATCGGGGTCATCGAGTTGGATGTCCGGCAGCTGCCCGATCAGATTGTGGCCATCAATGATGAAGGGCACCGGTGATCTTCTGTTCCTGAGGTGACCGCCTAAATAGGGCTGGTCCCGAACCGAAAGCGGGCGCAGATTGGCGGCCCCGACGGAATTCTGAGCCCATTCTATGGTGCTATCTGTGGAGGGTCAATTCCGTTTTCGCTCCACTTGTGCTATGATGCGCGCCGATGGGAAGTGTACGCAGGGCGAACTGGCGTGAGTATCTGCCCTTTTTGATTCTGAACGTCGCTGTGTCGGCAGTGACGGTTTCCCTGGTCTTGTGGATGTGGGACCTAAGAGGCAGTAGTGCCCGACCTACGCCGACCGCCACTCTCGACTCGGTCTCCCGTGTAGCCAGCGCCATTCCAACGTTCACCCAAACCATTCCCCCTTCTCCTACTCCAGTCACCTACACAGTGAGATCGGGTGATACCCTGATGGGCATTGCGATCGAGCTTGACCTCTCACCTGACGAGCTCATGGCCGCCAA
>CAYGCA010000087.1:9706-10994 GCA_964348265.1 uncultured Anaerolineaceae bacterium
GGTTGGCGAACTCACGTCGGTCACCCGACGCGTGGGCTCGGAGAAGACCGAAAGCACCACGTGGACCGTCGAGCCCATGTTCAAAGAGCTCATGGCCGCCAATGGCTTGAGCGACCCCAACACGCTTGCTGTTGGTCAGGTTCTGATCGTGCCTCAGTTGGAACCGGAAGAGGCGGAGCTGCCCACCGAAACGCCGGCTCCGGTGACCCCTCAGGAAACGGTGACGCCCGACAGCGACGCGCAGGCGCCTCGGGTGGAAATCCGGGGTGTGAGCGGCGCCGGAAACCTG
The DNA here is from genome assembly GCA_964348265.1 of uncultured Anaerolineaceae bacterium. GTDB lineage: Bacteria > Chloroflexota > Anaerolineae > Anaerolineales > E44-bin32 > JBFJVD01. The sequence goes on from CAYGCA010000087.1 coordinate 9,996, forward strand.
GAAGATGAGGCCGTGCGACTGCTAAATACTGGCGGCGTGGCAAGTATGGCTGGATGGACTCTGGATGATTCTGATGGACGTGTTTATGTCTTTCCGGCCTTTACCCTGCATAGGGGCGCAGTGAGCGTTCATTCAAAGGCAGGCACCGACACAGTTATCGATCTCTATTGGGGACTTTCCGAGGCCGTTTGGAGTCCCGGCAAAATCATCACGCTGCGAGACGCCGAAGGGAATGTGCAGTCCACGTTTGAAATCCCGGAGAATTGAGTCGGAAGGCTTGCGCGGTCGGTTTGAGAATGGAACTCTACTCACGTGACCTGGCACTGGATTGCAGAACGACGAATTGAAGCCGCCCTGGCGGCCGGGGAGTTCGAAAACCTGGAGGGGGAAGGCAGTCCTCTGCCACCCGAGAATGACACCGGGACTGATCCGTCCTGGCGGCTCGCGCATCATGTGTTGAGGAACGCCGGCTTGGCGCCTGCCTGGATCGAACTGCACCAGGAAGTTCGACAGGGGCTGCTGGCCGCCCGGCTGGAACTGGCTCGTGCGGCCCGGGAGTTCGGGATGGCCGAAGAGACGCCTGGATGGAAGGCGGCGAGGATGCGCTTCGAGCGCCAAGTGGAGATTCTGAACCGTCTGATTGAACAGCTGAACTGGAGAATACCCTCCGGCATTCCTCAGCGGAGCCGGGTCGACGCAGCTCGCGAGTGCGAGCGTGTCCGGAGCTCAACCAACGGGGGCTAGCACGTCCAGCAAGGGGGCCAACGATACCCTGCAGGCAGCACGGGGCTAAGCGGATTCGTCGCTCTGCTGCGACTCTTCCGTCGATCTCTCCGCAGCTTCGTCAGTTCCCTCGTCTTCCTGTAATCCCTTGCGGAACTCTCTGATGGCGCTGCCCATCTCACCCCCAATCCTGCTCAGCCGGCCGACGCCGAAGACGAGCAAGACGATGACGAGGATGATGATCAGCTCGGTAGGTCCCAGGGTAGGCATAGATGG
>CAYGCA010000088.1:0-2770 GCA_964348265.1 uncultured Anaerolineaceae bacterium
GGAACTGTCATGGCTTTTTCGAAGCCGTCGGCAGCTTGGATGTGGAAGGTCTGGGCGACGTCGAGGTTTTCAGCGAGTTGTGCGCTTTCTCGCGCATCCTCCTGCCCTGGACCACCGGCGTGAGCGTGTCCAGCGATTGATGCGGGCGGCAAGGTCTCCAAGGTACAGGTCGCAAAATTCTTCCGAGAGGGTGCGCCGGGCTCGCTCCACATGCCCGTTGAACATGGGTGAGCGAGAAGGAGATACGGCTTTAGACAGTTATTTCTATTCGGTTGCCATCGGGATCGAGAGCAACGCTCTCATAGTAGCCGTCGCCTGTCCGACGTGGACCATCAAGGATCTCGTGGCCTTCATCAGTCAACTTTTGAGTCAAAGCATCTACCTTCTCTTTAGAGCCTACCGACATAGCCAGATGGGCATAGCCGAAATGTTCTTGTCCGGACGATCTTTCGATGTCTCTAATGTCAGGGCGATGCATGAGTTCTAACCTGGCTCCAGACTCGAACGTCACGAAACACGACCGGAATCGTTTGCTTTCATTTGTGTAGTACGAACTTGACTACGCACCAAAGTATTCTTCATAAAACGTTCTCAGCCGCGCCAGATCTCTCGTCCAAATAGCGATATGTTCAATTCTCATGCTCTTGACCTCGGTTTCCCTCGATTGACAAAGTGGATCACAGCTTTCGCCTGCATTCGACGCTGGATCACCTGACGGCTTTGAGCTGAGCGCCGGGGGTGTTACCGTCCGCTACCACTTCTCCCGATCCCTGGCATTCTACTGCGTCTAAATCTTCTGCCGCGTGCAGCCCCGGGTGCGCTTCGGTCGGCGGCTCTGCTCTTCCAGCGCCCGCAGCCCCCTGGCCTCCAGCCGCCTCCCCAGCACTTGCGTTCTGGGCAAGTGTGCCAGCGGTAGAGCGTCGAGCGCGGCACCTTCAGGATCTGGGCCGCCTCACCCGCCGAGAAGCCCCTACCTCGCAGCCGCTGCCAGGCCTTCAACCAACGCAGCCGCTCATGAGCCTTAGCACTCAGTTGAATGGGACCAAGCTTGGAAGCGTAGTAGAATGATCTGGGTCGTCTTACGATCCGCACACCTGCACCACCGCAGGTGCGTGTTTGGGGCCTCCTCTGGTCTTTGACAAACCTCAGGATGGCCCCAAACTGTTCCCTTCGCTAGTGCCTCAACTGTCTCATGTATGCCCGTTCTTTGGGCACATGTGTCTGAACTTATTCACGCTGCGAGACCCCCCGCGTCGATGCCCAGCCACGCTCAGCGCCTCGAAACGTGCGTTCGCTGCTGACAACGCGAGTCAATCGGGGCTCGGAAGGGTGATGGGGATCAGGGTGTTGATCGTTCAGGAGGGACCTCGGAGCATGGATACCCGGCGCGCAGACCCAGGCGCCGGGTGTGCAGGGAGGGGAGCGAGCCCATCTATTCGCGACAAAGTTCAATAACACTTAGGGGGTTCTCCCCCCTTGGCATCAATCCCCCGACCCCTCTGTGGATGGAGGCTTTGGAAAGGGACTCCCAACCCTCGTTTCGCTGGACGGAGGTGGGGGCGGCGGAGGTAGGGCCGAGAGAGTCCTTCTTGAACATCGGGTCGCGGCTTGAGTCTCTGCGAACCGACCGGCCTGGCCGCTTGTCTCGAACGCATCTGCGGCTGTCGGACTCGGCGAGGCTGATTGAGGATCCGAACCCCCTCGGTTCCGCCCTGGCAGAGGGGGTGGAAGTCCAAGGCCGGCCGAGGGGCTGAAGGTTTGAGCGGTCAGCGCTCTGCTTGAGGGTCGATCTTCAGCACGGTCCCGTACTTCGCAACCCAGAGGCTTGCCTCATCCCAGGCGAGGGCCTCCGGCCCGTCCCCAACGGGGATGGTCGCCACCACTGGCTGAGGCGGGAAGACTCGCCAATTCTGAGCACACGCACCTTGCAACGATAGACCATCCTCCCAGAGGAGAGTCAAGGGCTGATGTCAGATTCAATTGTCACGGACGTCAGACGACTCTCTGCGCCGTCTGTGCTCAATCCTCGGGCGGATCCCCGCAGGGCGCCAGCATTCGCGCCCTGGACAGCCGGTGAGAAGGATTTTCCACCGGCAGCAATGAGATGATCACAGATGGGGCACATTGGCCGGAGCCGCCGGCCGACAAGCAAATCGGTTACCGTTTTCTAGCATGTGAGATCCGGCTGTGTCCCTACCTTCGCCGCAGTTGCCAGCGGCCAGGCTACAAGCGGCGCGCCGGCGATTAAAGCCATATCCACCTACCCGGTTCCGGCCCATCCATCGGCTTGAAGCTGGCTGCCTCAAGCGCAAGACGCATTTTCGCGCTGCTACCCGGGGGGCGTATGTCAGGAGATATGTATCGGCCGACGACAAGCGGTCGCCGGCCATGTACCTTTCCAGGTCTATGAAACGGGTTAGCTGCCTCTTTCGGTCCTTGGGCCGCCGCAGGCGCGCTGCAGCCTGGCGCCAAATCTTCATGCCTTTGCTGGCCCTAAGATTCGCCCGCCTTCGGGGTCCATACTGCAGGGAAGTCAGGCGTTTTCAACCTCACTTGGGCTGCATCCCGAAGTCCTCCGGAACCAGCGAATGCATGACCGCATCGTACGTCCTATCCCTGACGAGTATCCGGTTTCGGAGTGTGCCCTCGCGCTTGGCACCGACCTTCTCTGCCACACGCAAGCTCGGCCTGTTGCCGACCGCCACTACGATCTCCACCCGGACGAGCCCCAACTCTTCGAAACCGAACCGCGCCGCCCGTCGGAAGCAGG
>CAYGCA010000088.1:2845-3294 GCA_964348265.1 uncultured Anaerolineaceae bacterium
CCCAAGATTGGCCAGGCGGTACTCTTGACTGATGTGGTTAAGGCCACAACCTCCAAGAACGGTTTGATCGCTCGCATCTGTGACGACAAAGGCGAAGTCGATCCCCTGTTCCCAGGCTTCCGGCAGGGACTCGATCCAACCGCGTGTCTCCTCTTCAGAGTAGTTGTCATGGCACCATGTCATCCACGGTTTCAGGTCAGGTATTGACTCCCGCACGGCTTCATGGATAGCCCGAGTGTCCTTCACTTCAGGGGGACGTAATCCGATGACGCCATCTGACAACTGCAGAGTTCTGTCAATCATCTGGATCAATGAACGAGACCGCCTTTTGGCCTCGGGCTTGCCTCTAGGGTTTCTTCTCTCTCAACATTGCTCGAATGGCGCTGACAGCCTTTTCTGCGCCGGTCTCGTGCATCTCATAGTTGGCCGTCGGCGAGCCACCTGGGAAG
>CAYGCA010000088.1:3341-4527 GCA_964348265.1 uncultured Anaerolineaceae bacterium
CTCGGGCATCTTTTCACCGCCCGTCACCTCACTCAGCTTGGCTGTGTCTACGACCACCGAGACCGACTCTCCGCTCGTGACCGAGAGTCTGAACTCCTGAAGGTTTGTCAGCTTCTTCCGCGACGGTAGAGTATAGGACGTCGCGGCCTCCTTTGTTGAAACAGTAACCACGTCCTGGTAGTGATACTCGTCCGTTTCCTCGTTTAACGCCACGTCTCGAATAAAATTGTAATCGCAAGCGTAGATCCCCATGTGCCGGTCCGTGAGCTGTATGATAGTCACTCTATAGACACCAAATCGGACGAGACCATCCTTGCCGATTTTCCAGACCAGGTCATTCTCGTCTATGCCATAGGTGGTCCAGAGAATCGGGCCAGTGATCACCAGAGGATCGGTCATCACATCAGCCTCAACCAGGTCAAGTTTCCCCAGAGATTCCTTATTGAGGCGATCGACTCCCTCCTGCAGCCAGCTATCAACCTTCTTGTCACTCGGTATCGAGGTTGTGGCCGAGCCCAGGAACCACAGGACTCCCACTGCCCCCAGGACAAGACCTCCAAGAATCCCCAGGGATCCGACATCATCACCTGCCAAAAGACCGCCCAAGAATAGAAGAGCTGCGATCCCGATCGTCCAGACCGCTCCTGAAGTCCTGCGTCCTTTGAAGTACCTTCGCAGTGCCTTCTCTTGCTTGCTCTGTTCACGTCTCGCTGTCATGTTTCACTCCCTGGTACCCGGCCGAAGATGAGACAGGTAGCGCGTCTTGCTCTTCGCGAGGGCCCATTTCATGCGTGGGGCCTGATCAATCAGCCCAAGTTCATGTCCAGTCACCCAACAGCAGATCCTTTATGGGGCTGTCAGGGACGGGAATATGCCTGAGGATCTGTTCAATTTCACTGTCACTCCATACTCCTTTTTCTGCCGCATCGAGCAGGCCGTCGATGCTGGGAGGAGAGGCTCTGAGGCCGTTGAGAACATAGTAGTCATACTTCAGTAAGGCCCATAGATAATAGAAATGAGCTTGACTGTTGTCCAGGCGGACGGCTGTGGCCAGAAAATCCTCAATCAACTTGACCGTGGATAGCTTCAAGGCCTTCGGTCGAGTACCATCCATGTTGGCCAACGCAAGATAGTAAAGAGTATTTGCTTCGCGTGGGGCTCTCTCGTGCGCCTTCCTCAGCGCCTC
>CAYGCA010000088.1:4537-10969 GCA_964348265.1 uncultured Anaerolineaceae bacterium
CCATGCTATACATGCCCGCGTCCAGATAGTAAAGTCCCAGAGCAAGGTGGTACTTCGCTTGGCCGGGTGATTCACGAATCCTGGATTCGTAAATTGCCTTGAGTTCTTGCTTGGCTGACTCGTCCACTGCGTCAAGTTCTTCAAACGACGCAATGATGGTGACATCCCCCTCGATCCGGTCACCGATATGGATGTCGCGTGCGGATACGTCTTTGAAGTCTACAGCAGCGGAGCCCACGCCGCGGTCCGCCGCCGTCATCCTTTTGGGTCCTGGGCATCCCTGGTACCGGCTTTGACATCTCTGATTTCGATGTCGCCTGCGAAATCCCCCTTCCTGACGCTCACCCCGGTTCCACTGGCGATGATTCCCTCAATGGAGAGAGAAGCAGCCCTGACATCTTCCAGGCTTACCCCGATCGAGGGGCCTGCTTCGGGCGCATACTTGCGCACCGTGTCGAGCACCTCTTTCGCACGGCGAAGCACATCTTCATCCTTCTCCGCTCCGAGGTCGGTCAGATCCTCTTCGACGACTCCGCGCCTGGCAGCCGAAGCCGGGGCCTTTTCGAGCTGGGCCAGGCTCACTTCCGCGGATGAATACCTGTCTTGAATCAGTTTCTTCAGTCCGCCATAGGCGTCCTTTACCGCCTGTTCAGCGGTCGACTTGAGACCGGCCGCCGCCCCAAGGGCCAGCGCCGTTGCGATCAGAGAAATTGGTTCCACGGGGATTCTCCTTTCACCGGGTCCCGTTGGCGTTCCAGCATCACCGGATCAGAGCGCTGATGAAGCTCAGGGTGCCGAGATTGCCACTCAGCGGCTCTTCGAATCGAGAGAAGCTTCGACGGGAAGGCTTGATCTGGTTGAAGACGTCCATATTTGTTCCGGAGATGGATGAAAGAATCTCGGGAGCTTGTACTGCGATGTTCGCCGCATGAGAAGGCGGGTGCCCCCTGCATTCCAGCCGGTTTCAGCCAAAGCGCTTCAGGCACACTTGCTGGAGTGTAACTTGGAGAAACCAGAGATTTGGAGGCGGATGCCTTCCAAGGGCTTTCGTGCATTCCACAAGGTACGATGCCGCAGATCCAACCATGGCAAGTTGCTGCCTGGATCTCCCTCCCGCGAGGCTGGGCTCCCTACAGCCTTTGGCGCACGGAGGAGGCCGACATGCCATTCCCTATCATACAATAAGCTGACGTCTATGTTCAGAAGGCGGGGCGGGGGACGTGCAGGGTTCAAGATTTGACTGGCCAAGGTAGGTCCTCAGAGGAAACTGGATGCTCTAGGCACTTCTCTGAGGGCTGCCCTCAGCACAGCCTTGTGGGCGCTCCAACGCCCGAGGGAGGCCATGTCTCCGTCCCTCTCGCAGGGTCTTTCGTTGGATTGGCCTTGCGTCTCGATTTCAGCTCCCACGCTCAACCGCAAAACACATCGGGCGGGTTCAGGTTATCGAGTGACCGCGACAGCCCTGTGCCAGGATGGCATAGCAGTCCCCGCAGGCGGCGACGGCCCGCTCCCGTTCCTGGGGAGGCGGAAGAGATCAAGATGGACGGCCTTCATCGTGGAAGGATGAGCGTGCCCGAGCTTGCCCTGAGTTAGGGGATGGACAGGCGCGCTGCGCACGTGCCTGGTTTTGGATGGCTTGGGGCCGTCCTGCAGTGCGTTGGACGCGAGGGGCGGTCCATTGTCCGACGGCCGGCGTGGTCGGAGTTGGACCATGACCTATAGGAGGCCGGTCTTCGCCCTGGCGAAACCCGGTCCACCGGCCATGGTGACGGTTGGGGAGGGCGGCCTGTTCCATTTAGGGAGAGGCTTGAATCAAAATTGCACATGTGTAGGTGTGGATGTATACTTCCTCCCGAGGTGAACGATGGCTGAACGATACTACCGAGCGCAGCTGCTGCTGGACCCTGAGCAGCATCAGTCCCTGCGTGAGATCGCCAGGCGGGAGGCGCGCAGCATCTCTGCCGTCGCCCGGGAGGTGATTGACCTGGGGCTGGAGGCCCTTGGCCAGGACCAGCGAGCCCGCGCCGAAAGGCGAGCGAAGGCGCTGGCGCGGCTTGCCCAGATACGGGAGGGGATCTTCGCGGAACACGGCGTCTTCGAAGGCGATCTGGTTGCGGAGGCGCGGGCCGAGCGCGAACAGGGGCTAGAAGAAGCCAGGCGAGAGGCGCCGTGACGGACCTGGTGATCGACGCAAACGTTGCCCTGGCGCTGGTCGTCCCGCTTCCGTATTCGGGTCAGGCAAACGCGCAGTTGGAACAGTGGCAGGCCCAGGATGCCCAATTGGCAGCGCCGACCCTTTGGGGATACGAAGTGACTTCGAGTCTTCGCAGGGGGATGAAGGCCGGGCTTCTCACGGAGGCGCAAGCCTTGGAGGCTCTTGAAGAATTCTGGGCCCTGCAGGTCGAGGAGGTGCCGGCGACTCTCCAGTCGCACCAAAGGGCGATGAGATGGGCGGAGCGCCTGGAGGCGACCGTCGCCTACGACGCGCAGTATTTGGCGCTCGCCGAGCGCCTGGGAGTTCCTTTGTGGACGGCGGACCGGAAGCTCCAGCGACGCACCCGCGCGCTAGGGATTGATTGGATTCATTGGATCGGTGAATCTGAATGAGGACGGGCCCCGGGATCTGTGCGGGGAAGGGGTGGGTACCTGCCCCCTCCACCGCTGCAGACGGCCGCTCAAACGATTAGATGTCCAAGGATCCATATCGACGAGTAGCACGCTTCTATGACAGGCTCTTCGAGCCTATGAATCGAGGCTTGAGAGTCCTTGGGCTTCGTATGTTTAGGCCCGACCGAGGCATGGCCGTCCTGGACGTCGGATGCGGTACAGGGATGCACCTTGAGATGTACCAGGAATACGGCTGCAGTCTGTATGGCATCGACGCCTCTCCATCAATGCTTGAGGTGGCAAGGACCCGCTTGGGTGAGCGCGCAGAACTCCGGCTGGCTGATGCAGCCCAGATGCCCTATGAAGACGGGGCATTCGATCTGGTTCTTTGCATGCTTGCGCTGCATGAGATGGATGAAAGCGTGCGTGGGCTGGTGGTTGGCGAGATCATGCGGGTCCTTAGGAGCGATGGCCGCAGCCTCTTGATCGATTTTCATGCCGGCGGAGCGCGCCCGGTGAAGGGCTGGCTGACGAAGCTCGTGATCCTTCTTTCTGAAGCTGCCGCGGGTCGGAGGCACTTTCAGAACTACCGTCATTTCATGTCTGTTGGGGGGTTGCCAGCTTTGATCGGCGATAGCCGGTTGTCGATCGAGAAAGAGAAGGTTGTGGGCGGCGATACTCTGGCCCTGTACCTTCTTCATTTGAGCTGAGGGAGGAGCAGCACCTGTCTGCGCTGTCTGGCATGCCAACCCCTCGCCAGACCGTGTAAGGTGTGCCTGCAGAGGCCGGCATTCTTCACTCCCGGGATCGAAGGGCGTACGCAGAGTCCTCGATCCCCCTGGCGGGCTCCGCCGTCCCGTCGTGGGTTCCAGGAACCTGGACTCTAAATGATTCGCTGGGCCCTTGAGAGCGCCGCCGGGCGGGGACCCTGTCCACCGGGAGCGGTCCATTGGCCACGGTGTGGATCTAGGTCACGAGCGCCTGAGGGTAGGGGCCGGGCAATTGCCAACCCGCTTATCAAAAGACTCGGCCTGCACGCGGGAGGACTTCCGTTCCAGGAAACTCCCGATCGCCGGGATCGGCGGTCCGTAGTCCGCTTCGAGGCCGTCGGTCATGGCCCCCAGCAGGAGCTCGACCTGCCGGTTCTGATCTTGTCCAGTCCGTATTTGTCCACAAGTGAGTCGAAATAGGAGAAGATCTCAATCAAGCGCCCAACGGGTTCAGCCCTGTCGCTGAGGACATGATACCGGCCCAGCTGCGCTGCCGCATCCTCTTTACGACCCGCCAGCCGGATTTCCCAAGGAACTTCCAGCCCTTCGAGCTGAAGGTGCTGCCCAAGGGGGTCGCCATGAAACTCCTGCTTCGCAATCGACCGGAGGCGCTGGACGACAGCCGCTCTGATTGGGGACGAGCGAGCATCGTCTGCGATACTCTGGGCTGGCGCCCGCTGGAGCTGGCGGCGTATGTGGGCCTGCATCCGGAGATCATGATCGAAGGCTACCTGGAGCGCCTCCGGACCGAGAAGAGAGACGTTGCGCACCTGGTGAGTCCGCCCGGAGGAAGAGGAGCAGGCTCAGTGCCTCTTGCGGGCGGCCGGGCAGCTGGCGGAGGCCTCATGGGTGCCCCTCGCCCGACTGGGTGTGGGGCTGGTTCTGCGCGATAATGTGATAACGCCCTGAGAGGACTGGTTCTCTATGCTGCGACGAGCGTTGATTATCCTGACGCTATCCCTTGCCTCCCTAGCGTTAGTCGGTGCCTTTGTCTGGGCCCTTGGGGCCCTCGGCGGACCAGCCATCCAGGACGTTTTAGTGAATGCGCGCGACCTTCTCTGGACCCTGATGCAAATCCTCGGGCTGATCCTGATCATCTTTCTCGCCGGCTTGCTCCTCGCCTGGTTGTCCGGGGTGGTCGAGGGGATGGTGGTTCTACCATTCGAAAACGCAACGGGTGACAGTAGATACAGCGGTCAGGCGGTATCCGACTCGCTCGTCGCGGAATTGCAGCGGATCGAGCACATTCACGGCATGGAGTACCCTGGGATCCAGTCTGAGGAACTAAGCCTTCCCCGGGTGGATGCGAGCAAGGATCGCGTCACGAGCACCATAGCCGACGTAGGTACCGTTTCACTCGGGAAGACGACTTTGTCCATCGGTCGGCTTCTCGTTACCATCAAGCGATTGTGGCCGCTTGGCGATCCGGGACCGGTGATCACAGGTAGCCTGCAAAGGTACGGAAACCTCTTCAGGCTTGTCGCGCGCAGGGAACATCGCGTCGTTCGGACCTGGGAGGTGAGCAGCGTCATCCAACGCGACGACGATATCCCGGATATGGTTAGGGACTTGGCCTATCGAATCGCGAAAGACCTGTCTGGGAGTATCGAGGCCAAAACCTGGCAGGCGTTCAAGGCCTTCACGGAGGCGCTCGATGCCTACCATCAATACCGAGAGACCGGGCGCGAGGAGGATTTTGAGAGAGCTCGTGCAAATGGGCTCGAAACCGTGGTGGCCGAACGTCGCTACGTGACAGCTTTCGGGTTGCTGTATAACCTGGCGGTCGCATCCTACAACAAACAAGATTACTCCGGGGCCGAAGAACTGTTTCGAAAGGCCTCGGAACTCAAATCAGAAAGTGACGCGTTCAATGGCTTGGGAGCGTCGCTAGCAGAGCAATCCCGGCACGAGGAGGCCACCGCAGTCTACCAGAGGGCCATCGAACTTGACCCTGATTCGGCCTTTCCTTACAACAACTTGGGCAATGCCTACAGCAACCTGGGCCGCGACAAGGAGGCCATTCCCGTCTACCAGAGGGCCATCGAACTTGACCCTGATTCGGCCTTTCCCCACAACGGCTTGGGCAACGCCTACGACAACCTGGGCCGGCACGAGGAGGCCATCGCCGCCTACCAGAAGGCTATCCAACTTGACCCGCAGTTTGCCTTTCCCCACAATGGCTTGGGCAACGCCTACAGCAACCTGAGCTGGCACGAGGAGGCCATCGCCGCCTACCAGAGGGCCATCGAACTCGACCCTGATTCGGCCGTTCCCCACAACGGCTTGGGCAACGCCTACAGCAACCTGGGCCGCAACGAGGAGGCCATCGCCGCTTACCAGAGGGCCATCGAACTTGACCCGCAGTTTGCCTTTCCCCACAACGGCTTGGGCAACGCCTACAGCAACCTGGGCCGGCACGAGGGGGCCATCGCCGCCTACCAAAGGGCCATCAAACTTGACCCTGATTCGGCCTTTCCCCACAACGGCTTGGGAAACGCCTACGACAACCTGGGCCGGCACGAGGAGGCTATCGGCGAATACAAGCGCGCCATTAAGCTGGATTCGAAGTCCCCTATCGCACATTTTTCACTCGCGCGTATATATCGGAAGCGCGGCCGAGACAAAGAACACGCCGAGCAAATCCGAATCGCGCGCAAGTTTATTCAAGATGAGAGTCCATACAATCGCGCCTGTTTCGAGGCCGTGGCCGGAAACGCGGACAGAGCGATTGAATTGCTCCGCCAAGCGATAGCAGATTCGTCTGGCTTGCGAGATGTGGCTCGCCGGGATCCCGACCTTGAGTTCATCCGCGACGACCCAAGGCTCGAGGCCCTGCTCAAGGGGGAAGCTGAGGTTTCCTGAAAGGCCTCAACGGCAAACCTAGAAGACAGGAGCAGGAATACTCAAGCAGAGGGGCCGTTCGGCTTTAGGCCCCCGAGCGGAAAAACACGTTTGGCAGCCTTTGGTGCTGACGAAGCTTGTGATCCTTCTTTCTGAAGATGCCGCGGGTCGGAGGCACTTTCAGAACTACCGTCATTTCATGTCTGTTGGGGGG
>CAYGCA010000089.1:0-1385 GCA_964348265.1 uncultured Anaerolineaceae bacterium
CAACTTTCTTTCCGAAGGCGCCCCGGATCACACGCAACTGGAGGGCGCGGTCCAGGAGACTCTGGAGGCGCACGCGGCGGGGATCCTCCAGGAGGATGCGATAGTTGGGATAAAGCACGGTCTCGCCCCCTTCGACTCTGTTCAGATAGAGGATGGCCGTAATCGTTGTCCGATCGTAGTGCCAGCGGTACTCAGAACGGCCCGGGGGCATGATGTTGACGTTCACCCCGGCCCGAGAATTGGCCAGCGGTTCCATCGAAATACCGGTCAGCTTGTTGACGAACTCGTTCATCTTCCCCTGGTACAGCGTCCAGATGTTCTCCAGGTCCCTCTGGATCCTTTCCCCATCGATCACAGAGTAGTGCAGTGACCGACCCTTCATCGGCCGGTGGATCCGCGGCAGAACGTTTTTCTCCCGATAGCTGGCGATCTGCGCGAGGAGGGCCTCGCATCCCTCAGCGCTGAGGAATTCGTCCCTGACGTGGTAACCGGTTGACCCGAAGGCCGCGCCGCTGGTCATGCCGTACATCCGATTCTCAAGCAGATAGAGGCTCATGGCGTCATCGAGGTCTGCAACAAGCTCGAGGACGCTGTGCCTTGTGGTCGTCGACGCCCTCAGTTTGCCACCTCCTCCAGCGGAGGTCAACACCCAAACCGAGAAATCTCCGTGAAAGGAAGGTCGGCGTTGCAGGTTGTTCATCTGTTCGCCATGGGGTCGACAGGATCAGAAGGGGGGCTGGGCGCCCCAGGCTGGCTGGACGGCGCTACTTCTCATCCTCCTGGCTCTGGGGCCCCTCGCCGACCAGTTGGTCCTGGTGGACCGTTGAGGGCCGTACGCTCCAGATGAACGGGCGCGCGGTGTTCCGATTTGCATCCTGGGCGGTTTCCAATGCCAACCAGGTGGTCCTGCCTGCTGCAGGCCTGCAGCAGGCAGGACATCCAGCTCGTCATCCGGCTCGGAGAACTCGCAGCCCGGGTGCTCGAACGTCAAGAGACCTGCGCGCGGGCTCTGAGGCTTGATACACATGCCCCGTTACGCGGCTGCTCTGTAAAGCTCAAAGTCCGTCGGGAGTTGGCGACATACCAGGTGGAGCAATCGGAACAAGTCCCTACCTTCGTTGCCAATCAAATCCGGCGCAATCAACCGGCTCAGCTCTGTGGCAAGCCCCTCTTCAAGGAGGATGCTGCTCAGCACTCCTCCGCTGTCGGTTCTGATCCTTTTGCTGCCAAGTCGGGCATTCAACTCTGAGAATGGGGCACTGAACTCGACGTGACCGCCACCTGCCCGGACGATTGGGATATTCCGCTTCTGCAAGGTATCAATGTAAGCGCCGTGAGCACCGGCTGACACCAATGTGACCGCACCTCGCGCCCCTATCCCTTCA
>CAYGCA010000089.1:1447-10738 GCA_964348265.1 uncultured Anaerolineaceae bacterium
GACCATCCGGTACTGCAATCAGAAATCCTCCGTCTTCTTTCCCCAAAATGACGTTGACCAAGTTGAGGATTCATCAGCAAATCTAGAAGCTTAGGGGCCAAAACATTGGGGTGATGCGCCGTCCAAGGATTTCCAATTATGCCCCTTGACATTCTTCTTCAGATCTTGTATATTACTAAACGGTTATATAACCAAATGGTGATTTACAGATGATGACGACTGACAAAGACAGCCTGAGCCTCACATTCGCCGCCCTCGCCGACCCCACGCGCCGGAAGATCCTGGCGATCTTGGCTGATGGCGAGAGGACGGTGACCCAATTGGCCGAGCCTTTTGAGATAACCCAGCCAGCAATCTCAAAGCATCTCAAGGTGTTGGAGCGAGCCGGGCTGAGCGAGCGCGGGCGCGAGGCGCAATGGCGGCCCGCCAAATTGCAGGCCGCGCCCCTGAAAGAGGCTTCGGATTGGGTGGAGCAAGTTCGCCAGAATTGGGAAGAAAGCTTCGATCGCTTGGGCGCCTATTTGGAAAGCATGCAGGCCGAGCGGCAAGAGAACAAGGCGAAGGAGGATGAGGAACCGAAAGATCAATAGAGTAGAAATCAGAACCATTGAAAGACGGGCAAGGATGGTGGGCACATAAAGTTGCCATTCGTCATATCACAAGAAAAGAGGAAGAAAGATGGACCGTTTAGAAGAAACACAAGTTGTCGTCAGCCGCAGTTTTGATGCACCCCTCGAATTGCTTTGGAAGGCCTGGACTGAGCCGGAGCACTTCATGAAATGGTACGGCCCCAAAGACTTCACCGCGCCCAGTTGTGAAATCGATCTGAAAGTAGGCGGCCGCCACTTTTGGAGCATGAAGTCTCCTGACGGCAGGCAAATGTATTACACCGGCATTTACAAGGAAATTGTGCCAATGGAACGCATTGTGTATACCGATAGCCTCTCGGATGCGGAGGGCAATGTGATGTCGCCCTCCGTGATGGGCATGCCCGAAGGCTCGCCGGAGAGTATGGACGTGACGATAACCTTCGCTCATGAAGATGGCAAGACAACCGTGACCGTGAGCCACGTGGGCTACGGAGAAGGCGCGGATCAAGCTCGCATGGGTTGGGAGCAAGCCTTTGATAAGCTGACTGCCGTATTGGCAGAGGCGTAATTTCTCAGAACGCCTTGTTTTAGGGAAAAAGAAAACAAGTGAAGGGCGGCGAAAGCCGCCTCTTTCTTTGTACGGATTTGGCAGGGATGAGGCGTGCTGGAATCTTGGCATGTACTATCGCTGCCGCATCACACGTGCCGTCCTAATAACCATTGGTGCCAGTTCGCGGGCGTCTTGAGCGATATGCAAAAGCTGATCATGAGGATCGGCATCGGGTTGGAGCCGATGGTTGAGCGTCAACGGAGGGTTGAACATGGCGGCCAGAGACGCCAATCTAGCCTGAAAACAGCGGCGGGCACGGTGAAAGACTTTCTTCACACCTGTCCCAGTGTCCTTCGGGAACCCGCACACCATCGTCACCATCGAGAGCGCCGTCTCGAGCAGCATGCGCTCATTCCAGGTTCCTCTCGGGAGCAGCTTGAGGCCGATGATCCAGCGCCAAATGGACTTGCCTGTCTGGCCGATCTCCCGGAAGGACACGGGACGGTGTGGCGCGGGCCGCGCCTTTCACGGCTGGGATGGATCAGCTCGAGGCCGTAGCTGTCGACCGTAGTGAAGAAGGTGGGCTCAGCCCGGAAGCGGTAGCACCAATCATGAGGGGTGGCCAGCAGACGCTGCAATCGGGTGCGGTGCGGCGAGCGGCCAAAGAGTGGTTCGTAGTCCCGCTTGAGCCGGCGGTAGAAAGCTCGAAAGTGTAAGGGTCCATTACTTAGGCCCAGCCGGGAACCTTGGGCGGAAAGCAACTGAGGCGCTTCTTCATTCGGGGCTGATCGGAGGCGAAGCAGACCTCGCAGCCGGGGACGGCGCAGGGGGCAAGACTCTCCAAAGCAGAAGTGAGGGCGTGAGATTGCGGGAGGCGTCAGGTTGATGCCCTGGCTAGGACCTCGAACTTCTCGAAGAGCCTCTTCTCGCCCTTCTCCCGCCGAACCTATGCGCCTTGGCTGTTTGTACCAGTGGAAAGCGTCAATCTATGTTGCGATATCCACTCTTTCTTGTTCGGGCCACTTCCATGCATTCCAGACAATCAATGCAATGAGCACACCTTCCACGATGGCCTGAAATGTGTAGCGAGCGGAAAACTCTCCCACAAAGAAGGTGGCTGCCAGTACAACAATGGAGACCATACCTACGATGAGGTTCACCCAGCGATTCACGTTAGCCCTCAACGTCAGGGAAAGGATGACCATGAGGCTCGGAACGGCCATCCATACTGCCACTACAAACAAGAATCCTTCGGTTATTTGATATTTGAATACCACCAATTTCTCCCGACACTACTTTCTCAATAATCCCCGGGGAATAGAATCCCAGAATGTCGGCATAGATGTAGAAGAGCATCAGGCTTATCCACAATGCTGAAAGCCACGTCTTCACGGGCACCCTTGTATCTTCCAACACAACTATTGGTCTGTTGTCTGCACTCCTCTTCTTTCTTGCTCCCGTGGAACTCCTTGGGTTGGATCCCAGCCGAGACAGAAGTCCTCACTCCATCGGCAAGGATTCGATGAACTGGCTCACTAGGTTGATGTGCGCCAGTTCGTGCTTCCAAGATTCCTCATCATGTTGTGCGTAGAACGGATCCGCGGCAACAGCAATCACCATGTCGAACTCGTCCAGCAAGACAATCAGCTGTCCGCCATGCCCCCAGGCGAAGTTGAAATGATGGTCGCCCGCCCTGGCGGACCACCACTGATAGCCGTACCCGACGTCGCGTAAGTAACGGCCCGCTCCCCATAGTCGATCTTCTAAGCTGTTGAAGAGACCCTCCGAGTAACTTTGCAGGGAATCCCTGACCCAGTCGGCCGAAACGACCTGCTTCCCCTCGTATTCACCGTCGTTGAGATATAGCAGGCCGAACTTGGCCAGATCACGTGCCGTGAAGTGCATTTCCCAGGGCCCGATGTAATAGCCGTCCACATCCTGTATCCAATCGCCGAGCTCAATGTCAAGTGGCGAGAAAAGGTGCTCCTGACCGAATGACCTGAGGTCTGTATCACACGCCCGTGCCACGATAACCCCCAGCCAATGGGTCGTCAGGTTGCTGTATTGGAACCGGGTCCCTGGATCGCTGGTGAGGGGAAATTCAACGATGCGGCGCAGAAAGTCGCCAGACCAAAGCGCCTCAAATAACGCAGGGTCTGTCTCCTCAAAGGGATATCCGGCGCGCATCTGCAGCATGTCGCGGATGGCGATCTGCTCCTTCCTCGGATCGGTGATTTGATCGGCGAATTCTGGGAAGAACTCCATCATCTTCTGATCCACGCTTGAGAGACAGCCTTGATCGAGTGCAATCCCGACCAATGCCGAGGTAACACTCTTCGTCGCCGATTTCAGTCGGTTCTTTCGGTCAACCGCCCCTACGTTGAAGTACTCTTCGGCAATGAGATAGCCGTTTTTGACAACCAGCACCCCATAGAGTCTCCCTAATTCGGCTTCCTCGGCCGCATTGAAATACAGCTCCGCCACAAGCCTTGGATCCAACCCCTGCTCTTCAGGCGTCGATACCTCCCAGTCATTTCTCTCCAAGGGCGTGTAATCGGCCGTTGCTAGATCCTCGGGCGAAGGGCCGCAACCGAGCAAGGCTAATATGACGAGGATCACGATGGTGAATAGCAGAGAATGCCTGCGCCTCGTGGAATAGGATAAGGGACCGCACGAGGGATATGTCTGCATGTTCGGCCTCGGGGTGTAACCAGCTTTGGTTGTAGTGTTCATGATTTGGAGCTCTCAATTCAGGCGGCAATCCTCCCTCAACGAGAGGAATCGTCCGAAGCTAGAGTAAAGCTTGCTGTGACTTGGAGGTAGTGTCGGGAGGCCTGATTGTCGATTGACCTACATCATCAGGAATTGGGTGGGTTCATTTGAATCGCTAGCTGGATTGGCATGGCTGGCTGACTATTCATTAACTGGAAAAGGCGATTCATATCTCGTACTTGGGCCACATTGTCAGGCGATAGCGCAGGGAAGGACTCGTGGTCCCGGAATAGCCAGCAAGAATGGCAAGTTAATCCTACCAGCGGCGGTAATGACGGCCTCTCTCGGCGACGGGTGGGCACCCTGACTGGACGATCACCCTCGACCTGGGGTTCAACGTAAGGAGTAGGATGATGGGGTGCGGTTCTTTCTGCTGGGCTTACGAGGCGATCTTGTCGGCCTATCTTGCTAAGTATTCGCGGACCCTGAGCCGGGCATCCATCCCGGTCAGCCGCGGCTCGGCGAGCAAGATCGCCTTCGCGATCCCCAGCTCGAGGTCGCGCGCGTGGCTGCTGACCTCCCTCTAGGCGGTGGCGAGCCGGCCTTTCGCCGGATTCAGGATGAGCGAGATGAAGAGAGAATTCGGCCTGGGATCCCGAAAACGCCCAGCTATGTCCCGGGACCTGGTCCTTCTACCAACTCCCGGCCGCAAAACCGATCTTCCTGTGCGTGCCATCGCAGAAGGGTTTGTTCCCTGACCCTCCACAGCGGCAGAGCCAGGTTTCGTCGGCGCGGAAGACCGTCTGATTCTCCGAGCCCCGGACCTCGAGGTTGCCACGCAAGTGGTAGGATCCGTTGACCGTAGGGATGACCTCCAGTACGCCACCAACGGCGAATTCTCCTGCCTCGCCCAGGCTTTCAGTCATGCTTCCATCCGCCTGGAAGCCAATGTCCAGATGGGTGTTGTCGCAGAACGGCTTATTGCGAGATGCCCCGCAACGGCAAAGTGCAATCCGCGTATCCCGATGCAAGACGTGACCCTCGGGGGCGGTGACGTTTATCTCCCCCCGGACGTAGAGAGGCCCATCGGGCACGACGAAGATGAGGTTCTCTTCCGGTGTGGGCTCCTGGCCGCCTCCGTCCTTGCGCTCAAAGTGAAGCGCTCCAGTGGGACAGCGCAGCACGGTGGCAGCGACCTGGTCGGCGCTGGCCTCGTCCGGCTGAATCCATGGTTGCTTCTGGGTGTCAAATACCGATGGCAAACCACGCACACATTCCTCGGCGTGGATGCAGCGTCTGAGGTCGTAGCTGACGAGAATGTTCTCGCTGGCATAGTCGCGTCGCCTTAATTTGGCCGCCATACCTGCCTCCCGTTCTTCGCTTGCCAAAACCTCTCCGCGGTCCACCTATCCACCAGGCCAACTTCCTCCTGGGCGGCATCCCATACTTCCGCCTCCTAATCATAATCGCTTGAAAGCCGTCCTTGGGCGACTTGCCGCCAGGGGGAGGGGGGTCAGGCATCGCCCGTGATCCTGCCGGGATGGGGGTGAAGAGGGTGCTGTGGCCTCGCCTCAGATTTGTGAGGGGAGATCATATGAAGTGTGCGCAGGTCGTGGCCGCTGCCTTAGACACCAGCGCGGGCGTGTGTCAGGGCAGCTGGGCGCGCAATTGGGGAACACCAGGGGGATCCGGCCAGGGTTCTCTTTGGTCTTGCCCGGGATCGGCCACAGGAGCTCAGCCGAGTTTCAGAAGCCGGTCGATAGACACGATTTGGCGAGCGCGGGCCTCGAGGGGGACCACACGCCAGCCTCGTCCCCCGCCATAGCGCATCCCGTGGTGGGATCGCCGGATGTGGATTACACCGAGGTGGTCACGCACCAGAAGCCGTTTCCGGAACCTCGTCTCTGAGGTGCTGAGCTTCTGGTGCGCGGTTCGGTGGGCGGAGTACCCGCTAAGGGATAGACGGGGTAACCCGGTCGATTTCCGTGATCGTGGCCGACCCGCCAGACCAGGTGATCGCAGCCACCTCCCAGAAATAGCCCCCTCCCGGGAGGCTGGAGCCCACTATTTCGTAGGTCAGAGAACCGTTCACGAAGATGCGGAGCGTGGGTACAGTTGCCCCGCCCCCTTGATCGGCGAAGTAGTAGACACCTGAGCTGCGCTCCGGCTCAGAATGACAGGCCATCAACTGCCCTATCACAGACTACAAGAGTCCTGATTTGTCCCTCTGCGATTCCCCCTAGGACCCTCGACCGCTTCTCATAAGCCGGTCAACAGGCACAATCGGCAGTCTTGGACAAGCCAATCAGCAGTCTGGCGTTAGGCCGGGTTCCGGATCAAACGCCGCTCTATGGGTCTATGCGACAATTACTTGGATGTTCTCCCAATTGCTTCAACAGCGGATTCCCCTCTTGCCTACCAGCGCGGTAACCGACTCGTCTGACAGGCAGGCTCCTAGAAGTGTCCAGCAGTGTAGAGGCCGGTGGTGTGATGTTTCCCTAGCTAGCCAAACAGTGCGCCCGTTTGCTCTGAATAGTCGCCAAGCAGATCTTCTATTTTGATAATCTCAGGTGTTGAGGTGATAAGTTCTTGTGCCTGCAGTCCAGCTTGTTTTTTGCTTGGAGACCGTTTGACTCTATGGCTGTCGGCTGGCTTCGGATCTGCTGTGCGTTTCGACTTCCGTTTTTCTGGCATTCGTCTCTCCTTGCATCATTTGGCTGCCCAACGTGCCTGTGCTAGCCGGTAACTATCAGAGGTGCTGATGTCAAACCAGATTCCCTGGAATATGAAGGCGCTCAGCTCATGTATCGCTGCGAGTTTGGGGAACAGGTCTTTTTCAAAGTGGGCTGGCTGGTCAAGCTCGATCAGCTTGAGGGCATCCGGCTGGAGCAGATAGACCCCTGTGTTGACGATGCTGATTCCTTCGCTTTGATTTGTCTCCGAGAAGTCGGTAATCTTGTTTCCCTGAAGCAGGACCTTTCCGTAGGTTCTCTCCGCCTCGCGCGGCTTGACGGCAATGGTCGCCAGCGTATTCTCGTGCTTGTGGAATTCAATGAATTCCGCCAGGTTGATGTTGGTCAAGACATCGGCATGGATGACCAGAAACGGCTCATCGGCCAGTTTGTCCTCGATGGTCTTAACCGCGCCCGCCGTACCCAATGGCTGGTCTTCACGGGCATAGACGACCGTTGCGCCCATGAAACGGCCTTCGCCGACAACCTGCCGAAGGGCGGCCTCGTTCTTGCCGGCCAGGATGAAAATCCTGCTGATGCCGAAGTTGACCAGGTGACCGATCGTAATGAAGAGCAACTGCGTATTCTCGATGGGGAGAAGGGCAGGCAGGGGGCCGTCCCCCGAATCCCCCCCGGCGAGGATGACGGCCGTAGTCACCTTCGACATCAGGCTTTGCCGCAAGAGCATCTCAATGGCATGAGAGCGATTCCGGATGGTCTTGTTGTCGATCATCCGGTCGACTTGCCTGAGCAAATCCCTGGCCAGCGTGATCGTGAGGCGGGCTTTCGACCTCATTTGGCGTCCAGCGATCCCCGCCTGTTGTCATACTTTGTCATATAAGACATCCTACAAGATTAACCGGGCCGTCGTCAAGAGGCAAAACCAGGCTCGGGTGGGAGTCCACATGCGGGATGGGGCCTGGCGTGGGAAGCGGGGGCGGATGCCTCAGGCTCAGCGGCTGCAATCGCGCGCCAAAACGCAGGCAGGAGGGCCGCGAGGCGGCCAGACTGCAGACGCAGCAGTCAGCGGACTCAGCCCCTCGGATTCCTGTATCTTCTGGAGTTTCGCAAGTTTCGCCCAAGACAGCGAATAGCCAGGTCCATCTCTGGCACCAGCCATGCAGCCGCAAGCAGCCTCTAGTAGCGGAGAGCAAAAGCATGGTCAAGTTGAGTCCATTCCCCACCAGGGGGTCAGGCGGCTGGGGCCAAGGTGAAGCGAGCCAGCACATCCGGGATGTGGCCCACCTGCAACACCTAGCGACAGGCCTCTTCGAGAAGCCGTCTGGCATGAGCATCGCGGTGTGGCCGGATGATATCGGCCAGGCTCTTGCTGCTGTACTCTTTGGCTTTTCTGTACTTGAGATAAGCCAAGGCCAGCCACAGCACCATCAGGAACTTCTAAGTCGACTCAACTTTCCACAGTCGGCAGTCGGCCCAGCCTAGCCGCTCCACGAGATACCAATTCGCCACTTCACATGACCAGCGATGGTGAAACCAATTCAGCGCTGCTTGAGCGCTCAAGGATGGGTCGGTCGAGAGGTAGTATCGCGCCCGAGTGTCCTTATTGTGCCGTTTCGAGATGTCAACGCGGACTTCGTCGGGCAAACTGGAATGCTTGCCGGTGAGTGAGCGAACCAGGTAGGTTCTGGCTCGCTTCTCGTCCGTAGCGATGACACGCACCCGCGTGTACCGCCTGTGCTTGAGTCGCTGGTCGCGTACGCGGTCACAAACCTGTACCCCATTGATCAACCGATTGGACTTCAACCTGCAGATCTCGTGTCAATCTCGCGCGCGGCACCCCTTGGGGAGTGAGGCCGCCGCGTACCAACAGTCCGTCAGGAGATAGACTTGATAACCTTCCGGGATGAATGGTGTCACCGCCTCCAGCATCTCACGCGCGCTGTGGATCTTGGTGTGGAAGGTCAATCGCTCTTCCTTCTCGCGGGCCTTGTTGAGCCGCCGCACCGTGCTGGCCCGAAGATACGGTGCCATTTCGATGGTGAAGCTGGCACTGCCCACTGTCAACCGTAGCACGACGTATTTGGTACCCTTGGTAAAGACGGGCTGGTTGGGATAGGAGCGAGTGTGGTCGAAGAACCAGTCAACTACCTGAAGACACTCCAAGCCGTTGTCTTTGTCTGTCACACTATCATCCAGGCTGAGGAAGGCCACATGGGGTGCCCCCTCCGCTTCGGCAGTGTCAAAGGCGCTCTGAACCAGGAACTCACGCAAGGAGATACGGACAGCATCAGGCTCCCAGGGTGCTTCCAGAAAGGTATCGGCTGCTGCCACAGGACACGGATCGCCTACGATGTTGCGGTACAGGCCGGAGAGTGTCTTGCCGCCCTAGGTTGTGATCAGGGCGTAAGCTACCTGCATCGCATGTCGCTGCCGGGGACGGGACAGTGTGAGGCGTAGGGCCAAGATGAAAGTGATAAGTTGAGGCGAGAGATCGGCGATGGTTTTGAGCGTGATCTGCATCCCGGTGAGCGGTGACGTTCAGCCAGTCTACGCCAGGTTGCGGTCTGCACCATACGGCCCTATCCTGAACGCGAAGATCCAGTCCAACTAGAAGCGTCGTGAAGTCGGCCACCCTCCGCGTCGCTTTGAGCCTCGGAGGATTTGTCCGCCGGGCAGTGGCTCGAAAACGGAATCCCTGTCCCTTCGGCCTGGGTTGTCTTCAGGCGGATTCAAGAGCACAGTTATC
>CAYGCA010000090.1:0-1387 GCA_964348265.1 uncultured Anaerolineaceae bacterium
ACCGTAACTGGAAAGCTGCCCATAAGCCATCAGAGCAGCGGCACACCCAAATCGTCGCCCTCGCTGGACTCTCCCTCCCCTCCGAAATCTTCAGCTAGGATCAGCTGGACTCCATTCACAGCCTGCAGCCCAATTCTAGCCCCAACCTCGAAGTCATGCGCCAACGGGAGTGGGCGGCCGCTCATCACCCGCTTGCCCGCCTCGATCAGCGCGATCATCTGCTGCCGATCGGACAGCTTGATATCGGACCAGATAGGGCCATGACGTTCGTAGATCTGCGCGAAAGCCAAGCGCCGCCCGGGGCCCTTTCCCTTGTATCGGGCGGCGACGACGATCACATCGACTTTTTTCTTCCTAAGTGTTGGAGAGCTAACCTGACCTCGAGGCAAACTTTCTCTCCGCTTTGGTGTTATAGAATTATGTGGTCGGGGTGGGCGGATTTGAACCGCCGGCCCCCGCGTCCCAAACGCGGTGCGCTACCGGACTGCGCTACACCCCGGCTTGGAAAGAGTATAATTCCGGCTTCAGTCAAGGTCAAGGAGCCCGCATCTCATGGGATCTATCCGTTTCGATTTGCTGCAGGGCGACATCGCCATCCTGACGATGAATCGCCCCCACGTTCTCAATGCCCTCAACTGGCAGGCGATTGACTCCTTTGCCCAAGCGATCGAAGTCGCTCACGGCGTTGAGGGCCTCCGCGCCCTGCTCATAACTGGCGCCGGTTCCGCCTTCTGCTCCGGGGGAGATCTGCTGGATCTGGAGGGATACTCAAGCCGCACCGATGGCCTTCGCCTGACTGCGCTTATGACCGAAGCCTTGAGGCGCCTGGATGAGCTTCCCTACCCAACGATTGCCGCCATCGAGGGCCCGGCACTGGGGGGCGGTGCCGAGATCGCGCTGGCCTGCGACATGCGAGTCTTGTCCGAGGGAGCAAAGCTGGGCATGATGCATGTGCGCCTGGGCATCACCCCAGCCTGGGGAGGTGGTCAGAGGCTCCTGCGCCAGGTCGGCTACGCTCAGGCGCTGGAATGGCTGGCTTCGGGCAGTGTGCTAAATGCAGTCGAGGCGTATGAGTTCGGCCTCGCCAATCGTGTGGTCAAAGATGGCAAAGCAATCGAGGTGGCGCGAGAAATGGCCTACGCCTTTACCCGGCATGATCCCCAGACGATTAGAGCCATCAAACGGCTGTTGAAGGCCGGGATCATGCTGCCCCCGGAGGAGGCGGCGGCCCTGGAGCAGGCCGAATTCCCAGATCTTTGGGCCGCGCCGGCTCACCTGGAAGCCGCCTCCCGGCTCACTGCACGTCTCCGAGGCCGCAAGGGCCAGCGCGTAGGCTGAGGTGAACGACGAGGCTTTTGCCCGCCTGCTCGAAGCCCAGTACACCGAC
>CAYGCA010000090.1:1397-10581 GCA_964348265.1 uncultured Anaerolineaceae bacterium
CGCCACGTCGTCGATGAGGGCGTCGTCGAGGGTTTTGCCTCGCACCGCCGAGGTCAGCGACATGAGCTTCGGCTTCGGTCCCAGTACACCGACCACCGCGCTGATCTGCCCATGTGGCTGGAACTGGCGCGGTCCAGCGGCGGGCCGGTTCTGGAGCTTGGCTGTGGCCCCGGCCGAATACTGTTCCACCTTGCCAAGGCCGGGTTCGAAGTCGTTGGCCTCGACCATGATGGTGCCATGCTTTCAAGGGCTCGCCTCCAACTGACGCCCGCCCTGGAAAGGAAGGTATCCCTACAGCACGCCGACCTGCGCAATTTCTCCTCTGGGAGGAAGTTCGCCCTGGCGATCCTGGCCTGCAACACTTTCGCCATGCTGAGCGACGAGGACGCGCGCTTGGCCTTGGGAGCTGTACGCCGCCATCTAGAGCCTAACGGCCGGCTTGCTCTGGATCTTCCCAATCCGCCGGGGGCTGTAGAGACCAGAGCCAGCGAGGCTTCTGAGCCTCTTAGCGTTTATACGGATTCCGAAACCGGTCATCCGATTCAAGTCTATGCGGACCAACGCCTCGATTCTGATCGCCGGAAGCTCGAGGTCACCTGGATCTACGACGAACTGTTCCCGGACGGGCAGGTCCACCGCCTGGAGTTTCCCGTCACCTACTACCTGCGGTCTAAAGAATCGATGTGCCGCTTAGTTAAAGGTTCTCACTTTTCGCATCTGTGCTTCTATGGCGACTACAACTTCGCTCCCCTTGAGCCCGACTCAGAGCGAATGCTCCTGGTGGCGAGGGCGGACTAGGACCTGGAGCCGCACCTGGGCCTATCCGCACGTTGGGTTCCCCCGTCCCTTGCCTGTCTCGCAATCGGATTGGCCAGCCGCGCGGCCGGAGCAGCAGCCGCTCCGGCTCACGATGAGGGGCCATCAGCGCCACTCCGACAAGGTCGCACGGTAACTTCACCAATTTCCATGACACCTGTCATCCCAGGCGAGGACACTCCCCACTAACCCCTCCACCTACGGCCCCCGGACAATGGGGATGGCTAGGCCTTTCGGTCTCTCAAGCCCGCTGCCTTCCGTGAGCATACCCGGTCCTCTCCCTATCGTCTGAAAGACCGGTCTCAAGTATTGGCGAACGGCCGCGTCTCTAGGGGTTCTTCCTAACCAGCACAGACCACCCGAGTATGCGAGGCGAGGCTTCGCTTTTTCGAATAGAATGCGGAGCAGAGGCCGCAACCAAACGACTGCCCATAAAGGCTGCCCTTGGAGAAGAAACCATGGACGTCAATGCAGAAAACCGAACGCCAACGTTGCTGGACGCAAGGACAGAGCGAGTTCGGCCTTGGAGCCTTCAAGCCAAGGTGTCTCTTTTTGTCGTCCTGCCGATTCTAGTTATCCTGGGTTTATCCACTTACGTTGAATTCCATCGTCACAGGGAAAGGGACTTGGCAAGCATGTCCCTCGTTGCCGCACAGACCGGGGAGATCATCGAGCAGGCACTTAAAAGAGATATGCTCCTAGCGGACTTTGATGCTGTCCAATCCACCGTGGATGCGATCGGGGTGGATTCCAGGGTTCGCGCCCTCTTTGTCATGAAAACCGACGGCCAGGTAGTCTTTTCCCCAGAGGGAAGGGCTGTCGGTCAGATCCTTAACAACCAAGAGGAGTCCTGTCAGCCATGTCACTCGCTGCCTCCGGGCGATCGGCCGTCTGGGGTGGTTGTTACCCTTGCCGATGGCCAGCCCGTCTTCAGAAGTATGCAGCCTATTGAAAACGAACCGGAGTGCACGCAATGTCACCAGCCCAATCAGAGGCTGAACGGTCTACTCCTGACCGATCTCTCCATCGCCCCGGTTGAAGCTGCACTGGCAACGGATGTGCGCGACAACCTTGCCTGGTAGTCCAGTGCGCTGCTCGTGAATGGGGTATTCGCTAGTTTCGCCGTGAACCGCCTGGTTCTGCGCCGCCTCCGCAAGCTAAGTGCGGCCATCGAAGGTATGGCGAAGCTCGACCCGACGAAGGAGCTTCCTGAGTGGCCGCCTGATGAGATCGGAAGGCTCAGCGCGGTGTTCAATACAATGGCTGCCAGGGTCAGAGAGCGAAACCTGCAAAACGTGGCCCTCTCACAGGCATTGAGGGATCAGGCAGAAGAGAGGGGACAGCTGCTGGAACGGCTCATCGCAGCCCAAGAAGAAGAACGAAAACGAGTTGCACGCGAGCTTCACGATGAACTTGGCCAGGGCATGGGCAGCACAGCGCTCAGCATTGAACTCGCCCAGCGAGCCCTTGAGACGGACGCGAGGCAGGCTTCCCAGCATCTTGATCAGGCGAACAGCATGGTCGCCGAGGCCATCGATCGCATGTATGATCTTATCCGTGGGCTGCGCCCCACTTTGCTGGATGAACTCGGTTTGGAAGCGGCGCTAAGGGCCCACGCCAGGCAGGTGCTTGACCCAGCCGGTGTTTCGTTTGAGATCCAGGCGCGCGGGCTGGATGGGCGTCTCCCATCAATGCTTGAGACGGCTCTGTTCCGCATCTTCCAGGAGGCTATCACGAACATCTTGCGTCATGCCAATGCGAGCAATGTTCGGCTTCGGCTCGACTGTGAACGCGCCGTGGTCGACGGGGAGATCCAAGATGATGGCGTCGGCTTCGAGGTTGGTGAGCTCGGGGGGGATGGTCGCAAGGGACGCGGCCTGGGTCTACTCGGCATGCGAGAGAGGGCCGCACAGCTGGGCGGAGAAGTTGAGTTTGTTTCGGAAATCGGCTTGGGCACGAAGGTCGTCGTGCGCATTCCGGTCGGCGAGGTAGAGGATGTCCGAGATAATCAAAGTCTTGATCGCTGACGACCATACCATCGTCCGCTCAGGACTGAACCTTTTGCTCTCCTCGGAACCTGATATTCAAGTGATAGGCGAGGCGATGGACGGACATATGGCCGTCCAGATGACAGAGGAAATCGGGCCAGATGTAGTATTGATGGACATCGGCATGCCAGGATTGAATGGCTTCCAAGCTACCCGCGAAATTAAGGAACGAACCCCCGGCGTGCACATCTTGGTTCTGACCATGCACCGCTCTGACGAATACTTCTTCCAGATGCTGGAAGCGGGAGCCTCAGGCTATATCCTGAAAGGAGCCGAAACCAGTGAATTGATCCATGCCATTCGGATCGTCGCTCGTGGCGACGTTTTCCTCTATCCGGCTATGGCCCGGCGTCTTGTCCAGCAGTTCCTCAGCCAGTCGGGCACAGACGGCCCCAGCGGACCCAAACTCACCCCGCGTGAGAAAGAGATCCTCAAGCTCGTCGCCGAAGGCTATACCAATCGGGAGATCGCGGATCGCCTGGTTGTCAGCCCCAGCACCGTCCATTCCCACCGCACAAACTTGATGCAAAAGCTCAACCTCCATACCCGCCACGAGTTGGTGCAGTACGCGCGGCGCCACGGCTTCATCCGCGAAACATAGCTCTCAGCCCAATCCCCAGAATCAGATCGCCAGATTCCCATCTGTCTAAGCGCCAGAAGACTTGGCGGCCCTTTGGCACCATTTGGCACCTGGGTCGATTTCAAGCTGTGAAAGAATGCACTAATATGGCGCTAAGGTGGAAGATCGGATGGCCGTCAGACGGGTGTTTGTCTTGTGGAGAAACCCACTGTTTCATGTCTCGGTTCGGCTGCTCCTTGACAAGCCCAATGTGGAGGTCGTAGGCGCAACCTCCGACTACACCACCTGCCGCGACCAGATCACCGACCTGAAGCCTGATCTGGTGATCATCGAAAAGGCCAGAACAGAGGAATTGGCCAGCGAAGACACGGTGTGGATCCTGAGCGCAGTTCCCAGGGTGGTCCATCTCAGTCTGGCCGACAACGAACTGAGCGTTTTCCAGCACCAACACCGAACTGTCGCCAAGGCAGATGACCTGCTTCAACTCGTACTGGAAGACCCAGCCGGAGATCAAGAAAGAGGGCCAGTCTAGATGAGTCTTCGAAGCGGTTTCCGTTTCCCTGCCGGACTCTTCCGAATCCTGGTGCCACTTGGGAGTGTCGGGATGATCGGGGCAGCTATCCTGCTCAGTCAGCGGGCAGCCCTGGCCGCGCCTACCCAGCCCCTCCCCTTCAGCCACAACCTGCACGCCCAGGCTGGCGTTCAATGTCTGTATTGCCACCCGAATGCCATGCGATCCGATGTGGCCGGCATCCCCTCGCTGGAGAAGTGCATGGGATGCCACAGCAAAATAGCTGTCGATCGTCCCGCTATCCAGCGCCTGGCAGGCTACTGGGAACGCCAGGAGCCCATCCCGTGGGAGCCGGTCACTTTAATGGCGGATTTCGTCTTCTTCAGCCATCAACCGCATCTGGGCGCGGGTTTGAATTGTGAGGACTGCCACGGTGATTTGGCGTCCATGGCAGGCGCACGCCTTGTGGAGGAAATGGACATGGGATGGTGTCTGGTGTGTCATCTCCGACAACCCGAGGAGAAGGTTGCGCGCCTGGCAGACTGCGCAGCTTGCCACAAGTAGGGGCAAGGGAAGGTAGCACAGGACAACGTGAGCCTCAAATTCGGACAAGAAACGATATGACCAGAAACCTCTCACGCCGAGCCTTCCTCAGATTTGCCGCCGGGGCGACAGCTCTTAGCGGCTTGTCGCCCGTTGTTCGCCGGGTGGCCTTGGAACCCTATGTCCGCCCACCCGAGGAGGAGCTTCCGGGCCGAGCCACCTGGTATGCCAGTACCTGTCGCCAGTGCCCAGCTGGCTGCGGGATCATCGTCCGGGTCATCAACGGGCGCGCCCGCAAGATCGAAGGCAACCCTGCCCACCCCATTAACCGCGGCAAACTCTGCGCCCGAGGGCAGGCGGGCCTCCAGGTGTTGTACAACCCTGACCGCCTGCGAAACGCCATTCGGCAAACCGGCGGCCGAGGATCGCGCGACTTTCAACCAGTCTCGTGGAGCGATGCGATCGAGCAACTGGCTCGGAGGCTCGAGGCTCTGCAGAACCGAGGAGGCGTCGCTTTTCTTGGAGGACTAATCCCCGATCACCTCCATGTCCTGGCAAGTCGCTTCCTCGAGGCCCTCGGCGCTCCGCCTCCGGTACTCTTCGATTTGCACAGCACGATAGAAGGGCGCGCCCAGCTGGCTGAGGTGAGCCAGCGATGGTTCGATGTCCGGCGGCTTCCGACTTTTGACATCGCCAACGCGGAGGTAATCTTCTCATTTGGTGCTAATTTCCTTGAAACCTGGATATCGCCTGTCTCTCAGGGCTTTGAGTACGGCGTCATGCGACAAGAACAACTCGGGGGGCGCGGCTTCTTGGCGCAGTTCGAGCCTCGGCTCTCAGTTACCGGCGCCTCCGCCGACGAGTGGATCCCTGTCAGCCCAGGCACAGAAGGCTTGATCGCCCTCAGTTTGGGCCGGATCATTGTTGAAGAGGATCTAGGCAGAGTTGGCAGTCATCGGGAACATGCTCCCCTTTACCGCGATGTAAGCGTCGGAGACATAGCCGAGACGACAGGCATCCCCGCTGAGAGACTTCGCAGGCTCGCTCAGGTATTCGCCGACGCCGATCGATCTGTCGCCATCCCCGGAGGCTACCTCGGGGGACTCTCCAACGGTTCGCAATCCATGGAAGCCGTGATGGCACTCAACGTCATCATGCGTCGCTTGGGCCGTGAAGGCGGCGTCTTCCTGCCGCGTGAAGTGCCCGCCGAACGATTCTCAACCAGTGTGTTGCCCTCAAGC
Organism: uncultured Anaerolineaceae bacterium; assembly: GCA_964348265.1. Taxonomy (GTDB): domain Bacteria; phylum Chloroflexota; class Anaerolineae; order Anaerolineales; family E44-bin32; genus JBFJVD01. The sequence goes on from CAYGCA010000090.1 coordinate 7,137, forward strand.
TATCCCGAGTTCCAGAGCTTGATCAATCGGATGAAGATGGGCGATGTTGAACTCCTCTTCATCCACAGCTCCAACCCGATCTATGAGCTGCCCCGGTGGACGGGCTTCCAGGAAGCCTTGGAGGGAGTCCCACATGTGGTGTCGTTCAGCTCGTCTGTCGACGAAACCGCAGCCTGGTCGGATTGGGTGCTCCCCGATCACACTTATCTCGAGAGTTGGGGGTATCAGGTTATCGCCAACGGATCTGATCGCCCCGGCGTAAGTAGCTTGCAACCGGTTGTCAGGCCGGTCTACGACTCCCGCTCTTCGGCCGACCTCCTTCTGGGGCTGGCCTCCCGGCTCGGCGGCGACCTGGCCCAGTCTCTTCCCTGGCCCGATGAAGCGGCGTTCCTGGAGGAGGCCAGCGCAGATTTGCTTGGCTCGAGTGTTGGCCTCTATGACGCGCGGACCCCTGCCGGATTCTGGAGTCGCTGGCGACAGTTTGGCGGATGGTGGTCCGAGCAACCAATCCGTCAAGAACCGGAAGCCGCGGGCATGCTTGAAAGACCGCTGACCGTCTCTCCCGGCGCCTTCCTCGGAGACGCCTCTGAATTCCCATTGCACCTGATGCCCTACGCCTCGCTGACATTGAGCGACGGTCGCGGCGCCAGTCAGCCTTGGCTGCAGGAGGTGCCGGATCCTATGACCACGGCCAGATGGAACACTTGGGTGGAGGTGAACCCCTCAACTGCCTCCAGGTTCGGCCTGGTGAACAACTCGATCGTCCGGATTGTGTCCCCGTACGGTGAACTGGAAGTCCCAGTCGTGCTCTACCCCGGAATTCGGCCAGACGTCGTGGCCATCCCTCTCGGGCAAGGTCACCAGGATTCTGGTCGCTTTGCAGCCGGGCGCGGTGCGCAGGTCATTAACCTCATTGCTCCGAGCGGAGCGCAGGATGAGTTCCATTGGGCTGCCACGCGCGTGCGCCTCGAGCCCATGGGACGGGTCAAGCCGCTCGCCAGACTAGAAAACCTCGAAGGAGAAGGGCGTGAAAGCATCCGCTGAGGAGAACGGAAGCGGGGGCCAGCGACGCTGGGGAATGGTGGTCGACCTCGACCGGTGTACCGGCTGTCAGGCCTGTGTTGTGGCTTGCCACGCCGAAAACAACATACCTGTGGTCGGGGAGGAAGAATGTGTCCGTGGTCGAGCAAGGCACTGGATCCGGATTGAGCGCTATTGGGAAGGCGAGTATCCGAACCTGAAAGCGCGCTTCATGCCGGTTTTGTGCCAGCAATGTGCTGAGGCGCCTTGCGAGCCGGTGTGCCCGGTGTTCGCCACCTACCATAGTCCTGAGGGGCTGAATGTTCAGATCTACAACCGCTGCATCGGAACTCGCTTCTGCGGCAGCGCATGCCCCTACAAAGCGCGGGTGTACAACTGGTTCCGACCGGAATTCCCCGAGCCGCTCGAGCAGCAGCTGAATCCCGACGTCTCGGTGCGGGAGAGAGGCATCATCGAAAAGTGCACCTTCTGCATTCAGCGCATTCGCCGCGCCGAGCTGGACGCCTCCGCCGCCCAGAGGGAGGTCCGGGATGGCGAAATCCAGCCAGCTTGTGTGCAGAGTTGCCCCCCGTCCGCCCTGGTTTTCGGCGACCTGAGCGATCCAGACAGCCGTGCCAGCCAGCTCGCTCGGAGCCACCGAGCGTTCCGCATGCTCGATGTGCTGGGGACCGATCCGGGTGTAATCTACCTCAAAGGAGGCGAAACGAATGCTTGATCAGGACCCCAGAGATGAACACCACCTCAAGGTTGAGCCGGAGGTGGATCCAACGATCAGGGACCGCCTGCTGCTTGATGAACGGTCGGATCGTGAGATCAACGAAGCTGTGTTGCGCCCGATGTTCGAGAGCGGACCACGTTTCTGGGCGCTGGTTGTGATCCTGGCAGCGATCGTTATCTGGGGATTGTTCGCCTGGGCCTATCAAATCTATTGGGGCATGGGAACTGCCGGGATCAATCGACCTGTTTACTGGGGAATCTACATTGCCACCTTCGTATTCTGGGTCGGCATAAGCCACGCTGGCACAATGATCTCGGCCGTGCTGCGGTTGCTCAGGGCTGATTGGCGTCGGCCGATCACGCGCGGGGCTGAGGCGATGACCGCCTTCGCGCTCATGATGGCGGCGTTGTTCCCGCTCATACACCTGGGCCGCGTATGGAAATTCTACTGGATGCTGCCCTACCCCAACAACCGGTTTATGTGGCCCAATTTCCAATCTCCACTGATGTGGGACATGGTGGCCATCTTTACCTACCTGATTGGCTCCAGTCTCTACCTTTATCTGGCACTTATCCCCGATTTAGCGATGGCCCGCGACCACACGCACGGGTGGCGCCAAAATCTCTACCGGACGATGGCCCTCGGTTGGCGGGGAACAGAGGGGGAGTGGCACAAGCTGCACCGGGCGATGGGGATCTTCTCGGTGGTGATCATCCCGGTGTTCCTGTCCGTCCACTCGATTGTCTCTTGGGACTTTGCAGTGACCATTCAGCCCCGCTGGCACAGCACCATCTTCGCCCCGTACTTCGTTGTCGGAGCCGTCTATTCAGGTCTGGCGGCCCTGGCCACCATCCTGGTGATTGTGCGCCGGGGCATGCGCCTCCAGGATTTTCTGCGCGCCGAGCATTTCAATGCGCTCGGCAAGCTAGTGATGGTTGCCGGGATGGGGTGGATCTACTTCTGGTTTGCCGGTTTCATCGTCGAGTGGTATGGAAACGAGCCTGTGATTCAAGAATTGATTCATGACGAGGTCTCGGGAAACCTGGCACCCTTATTCTGGCTGCAAATGACTGCCAACGTCCTCCCGGTGCTCCTTTTGAGCTCCAAGCGGATACGCACTACCCCCGGCCTGCTTCTCGCCACCAGCCTCTTGGTCAATGTAGGCATGTATACCGAGCGGCTCTTGATCGTCATCGGTAATCTGCAGCGCAACTATGTGCCTTTTGACTGGGGGAACTACAGGCCTACCTGGGTCGAAATCAGCGTTGTAGGCATGACCTTCGCAGGCTTCATCCTGTTGTATACGTTGTTTTCACGCATCGTGCCCTACGTCCCTGTCTGGGAGATCAGGGAGGGACGCTTGCGGTACAGCTTGCGCCGCATCGGTCGCTTGCTCGTGCCGACGGCAGCGGAAATCGAATAAGGAGAGAGGATGTCGGAAACCGGCAAGCTAATGGCCATCTTCGACGAATCCACGCGCACCGCAGAAGCCATCGACGCACTCCATGAATTCGGTCTCCGCGACGACCAGATCGTTGTCATGACCGGCGTGCCCTATCCTGAACTGGCCCTCGGACGGCACGTCGAGTGGCTCAGGCTGCCCCAGATCGTGCTCGCCGGAGCGGCCGGCGGACTGCTCGTGGGCCTTTTCCTGGCAGTCATCACGCCTCACCTGTACCGGCTGGA
>CAYGCA010000091.1:0-4330 GCA_964348265.1 uncultured Anaerolineaceae bacterium
AATGAGGTCTTCTTTGGGAGCTATTCACCTGTTGCACTTGGAAGTTGAATCCAAGGGCTCAAATCCAGGGGCATTATTCAGAATTCGCTATCCCCAAACAATCACCATCTTGCATATTGAAAAGGACCCTCTCCAAAGGACGGGTTGTCTAGCAAATGCCTCTCTGACTTCAATGGAGATATGGATGGCGCAGATGCTACGCCAATCTTATTGATCCCAACAAATCGGTGACACCAGGGTTACTTGACGATTTTCCTCCTCGCAATTACCATTCTTGAGAGCAAATGGCGGTAGTCTTCACCCAGCAAGCGGTTCGTGTTGGATCAAATACCGCCCGCTCATCAATACCTCAGCCAAGTTGACTATGTGGACGTTGGGCAGCCTACTCACTGGCTGCTGCTGCCCAACGGCCAATTTCTTGTGGAAGGAGCGCCAATGAAGATCACGAAGATAGAAGGAGTGGGACCGGCCTGGGCGAAGAAGCTGAAGGCGGCTGGTGTCAGCACCACCGAAAGCCTGCTCAAGGCGGCAGCCGACAAGAAGGGGCGTCAGCGACTTGCGGCCCAGACGGGGATCTCCGAAAAGCTGATCCTGGAATGGGTCAACCTGGCAGATTTGATGCGCATCAAGGGCATCGGGGAGGAATACAGCGACCTTCTTGAGGAGGCGGGGGTCGACACGGTCAAGGAGCTTCGCAACCGCCGCCCTGATAATCTGCATCAGGCGATGTTGCAGGCCAATGCAAGGAAGCGCCTTGTCCGCCGCCCGCCAGCACTCAGTCAGGTTCAGTCCTGGGTGAAACAAGCCAAATCGCTCAAGCCCCTCGTCACACACTGAGTCTCGTCGCGATTGCCTCCAGGAGCTCGGTTTTTTCCCTGTGATGGATTGCACATTGAATGATGTTGAAAGCCTACTGCCAGTCACGGCTGCAACGATTTCGGAAAGCGAAGGAGGAAAGGCAAGGAATGAGTCCCCAAGACTTCCAGGATGACATGATCAAGAGGGCGGCCCAGCGGAGGGCTGAGCGGCAGGCGGCCGCAAAAGGCAAGAAACACGTCGTCGCCTCCGGTGAGACCTTGAGTCACTTGTCCCAGAAATACTATGGCTCTGCGGCGAAACCCTACTGGATGGTGATCTACGAAGCCAACAAGACAGCCATCGGCGACAACCCCAATCGGATTCGAGAGGGGATGGAGTTAGTGATACCCGAGCTGCCGGCCGATCTCAAGAAAGGCTAAGGCTCTGAGTTGGCAAGCGGAAGCGCGTTGCGGCCCTGCGTCAGCGGTGAAGACCTTTCTTTGGACAGTCCATTCTCTCGTTGTGCATAAGTGAGGACTTTGGTCGGCTTCAACCGGCAGGGAGAGCGTCAGAAGAATGCAGCCTTTGGAGACTCTCTCTCCCTGTCTGGGGGCGGGATCGACGGGGGAAGCCCTGGCTCCAGATTCAGGCTTCAGCTCGGCCCAGGGGGAGATTTGACAGTTCGCTGGGACGAGTCCGGTTTTCTCTGCTGAAGGCCAGGCCTTCAGTGGATGCGGTTGCCTAGAGGGTAGTGGCTAGCTGCCAGATCCAAGCTGCCAGGGAGGCTCAACGACGCGTCAGCAATTCGGATGTTGATCGTTTGAGTGCCAACGGAAGCTCAGGATACGCCGCTGCGCCTCCGGAGGTGTAGCTGCCGGTCCGAAGGCGCAAACGTTTGCAAGGGGCATTAAATCTGATAGTATTGGTGTGTTGCAGCGGCTCGGCATCTGACGAGCTGCCTATGTACAGACATCCAGAATAGGCTAAACGCAATGACCGGGACGAGTAGCTGGCGGCTTGGCCGACAGGAAGAGGGAGGCCGTGGACTGAGAGCACCCTCCGGTGACGGGCCAGCGAAAACCCCCCGCGAGCGAAACCTGGAAAGGTCTCTGACCGAGTAAGGGAAACGGGCCAGCCCCGTTACCGGCTGCCTGAGAGGGCCCGTGCACGACTGCAGGACTTGTGCGCTGGCTGAACTGGGTGGAACCGCGCGAGCTTGGCTCCCGCCCCAGATGGGCGGGAGCTGTCCGTTTGTTGGCTCCGGCGGCTGTGGATAGGACGGAGGTGTGTTATGGCAGAGAAGGTCAAGGGCGCCTACGAAGAGTCGGTCCTTTACCGGGTCCGGCATTCGGCGGCGCACGTCATGGCGCAGGCCGTAATGGAGCTCTTCCCGGGCGACGCCAAGATTGGCATCGGTCCGCCGATCGAGGACGGCTTCTACTACGACTTCAAGCTGCCGCGCTCTCTCACCCCGGAAGATTTAGAGCAGATCGAGCGGCGCATGCGGGGAATCATCGGCGAGGACCACGCCTTCGAGCGGCGGGCCGTTACTGCGGATGAAGCCCGCCGGTTGTTCTCCGACCAGCCGTACAAATTGGAACTGATCGATGGCCTCGAGCAAGGAGGGGTCGACGAGTATGGTGACCCGGTCGAAGAGACGCCGGAGATCTCAGTCTACACGCATGACACCTTTACCGACCTCTGCCGTGGGCCGCATGTGAAGCGCACCGGACGGATCAACCCGGAAGCGATCAGGCTGATGAGCGTTGCCGGAGCCTACTGGCGCGGTGATGAGAAGCGACCCATGCTTCAGCGGATTTACGGCACGGCCTGGGAGACAGCCCAGCAGTTGGAGGAATACCTCGATCGACTCGAGGAAGCCCGCAGGCGGGACCATCGCCGCTTGGGCAAGGAATTGGGTCTGTTTCACTTCTCAGAGGAAATCGGCCCAGGGATCCCGCTGTTCACGCCCAAAGGAGAGATGCTGCGCTACCTGATGGAGAGTTACGTCCGGGAGGTTCAGACCCGCTATGGCTATGACCATGTATGGACGGGTCACCTCGTTAAGCAGGACTTGTATAAGCGATCCGGTCACTATGACAACTACCATGAACTGATGTTCCCGCCCATGGTCGATGAGAACGTTGCGTACCGCCTGAAGCCGATGAATTGTCCGAGCCATATGACGCTCTACAATGTAATGGGCGTGCATTCCTATCGCGAACTCCCACTGCGTTTTGCTGAGTTCGCCACACTCTACCGCTATGAGAAGTCTGGCGAGCTGACGGGACTGACGCGGGTCCGCGCTCTAACCCAGGACGACTGTCATGTCTTCTGCACCCAAGAACAGGTTGAGAGCGAATTCTCGCTGGCCCTTCGACTCGTTCAAGAGATCCTGGACCGTTATCGCTTCACAGATTACAGGGTCCAGCTATCGCTCCGCGGCGAGGAGGGCAAGTACATTGAAGGCGAAGACAAATGGAAGCGGGCGGAAAAGGCTCTTCGCTCAGCCCTTGATCATAACGGCGTGGACTATTACGAGGCGACAGGGGAAGCCGCCTTCTATGGCCCCAAGGCTGACTTCATGGCGAAGGATGTCCTCGGTCGCGAGTGGCAGCTTTCTACCATTCAGGTAGATTTTCTCCAACCGGCGCGTCTGGGGCTCAGCTACATCGGCGAAGATGGTCTGGAGCACACGCCGGTCGTCCTTCACCGGGCCGTGACAGGTTCGACGGAGCGCTTCATGGGGGTGATCATCGAGCATTTCGCCGGGGCCTTCCCGGTCTGGCTTTCTCCCGTTCAGGTGGCCCTCATTCCGATCGCCGATCGCCACTTGGAGTATGCCCGAGCGGTTGCCGAGAGGCTCAAAGGGTCCGGGCTGAGAGTCAAGGTGGATGATCGGGGTGAACGGATGAACGCCAAGATCCGTGATGCGCAGAATCAGAAGATCCCCTATATGCTTGTAGTCGGGGATCGAGAAGAAGAGGAGGGATCGCTTTCGGTGCGTTTGCGCTCCGAAGAGACGCTGGGGGCGATGTCTTTGGAGGCCTTCCTGGAACGAGCGAGGGCCGATATCGAGGCGGGGGTCTGAATGGGCCAAGCGGGATCGGTTCTGGAGCTAGCGCATGTGGCTCCTGGCGTTCCTCCTCCGCTGACGCCTGCCTAGCGGAAGGGGCCAGCTGCCGAATTAGCGCGAGTTTGCTCGGCCCGTCGGCGGGAGGCTATGCTATCAGCTCTCACGGTCTTGCTTGCCGTATTCAAGCTGACAGACCGATCGGGCCAGAATATAATATCCAGTCAATGTGGATCTTGGTTCAACAGGTGATGGAGACATGTCCAATCCTTTGAGCGGCGCACTCCTGGGCTTTCTTCTTGCCTTGGCTATCACCATTTCGGCTGAGGCTACCGAGTTGGGCGAAGGCGGCCCTCCGGCCAGGACCCCGAACTATGTGTGTACCTTGCGGATGCAGTTGCGCCACGCTCGGCACTGCCGGAAGGAGGGCCTCCCGTTCCCCGGCGAGCAGGGCGGGTT
>CAYGCA010000091.1:4340-8554 GCA_964348265.1 uncultured Anaerolineaceae bacterium
TGCCGGAAGGAGGGCCCGTCCAGCCGACTGGCGGAGCTGGCGCGCCAGGGTCTGTACCCTCAAAAACCGCTCCCAACTTTGAGCCTGGATGCAGGCCTATCCCACATTCCATTCAGCTATATCCGCATGAGCAATGAGAAGGGCACGAAGTTGTTTACTTCCCCGGGTGATGCGATTAGGGACTCAAACCATTACCGGGTGCTCGAGCCTGGATTCAACTTCGCCTCGTGGATCGATTGCTATGTTGAGCAGGGGGTGGCAATCTACATGATCACTCCAGGCGTATATGTGCGCGGCGGGGACGGGTGCAAGCAGATTGCTACCCCCACCTTCCACGGTATGGCCTTCTATCGCACACCTGATCGCCCGTTTGCCTGGATACTGGGCGGCACCTTCGCCTCGCTGGCGCCGGGCCATGATCAACCACAGTCAAATCGCTGGGTGAGCCGTTACGAGGTGGTTCGGATCTTCGAAGCTCAGCAGGTAGGGGATCTGGAGTGGTACAGAATTGGTCCGGACGAGTGGGTCGAGCAGCGCTTGGTGGCGAAGGTGGAACCCAATCCAGCTAGGCCGGAAGGTGTTGAAGGCGACAAGTGGATATCAGTGGATCTCTATGAGCAAACGATCAGCGTTTATGAGCAGGGACAGCTGGTCTACGCCACCCTCGCTTCTACCGGCCTTCCCGGCTGGTGGACGCAGCCAGGTGCGTTCCAGGTGTACTCCAAACTGGAAAGGGACGATATGTCCGGTGCGTTTGAGGCCGATCGCTCGGACTTCTATTACCTGGAAGATGTGCCGTGGGTCCTCTATTTTGATCAGGCGCGGGCCCTGCACGGTGCCTATTGGCACAATGGCTTCGGCTATGCAAGGTCACATGGCTGTGTCAACCTCTCCCCAGCGGACGCGAACTGGATCTTCAATTGGGCCTCGGAAGGAACCTGGGTGCACGTCTGGGATCCCTCCGGCGCTACCCCCACCGATCCAAGCTTCTATGGCTTCGGGGGAGCGTAAGCCAGCCTCTTAGTGTCGAGAAGCTCCCTAAATAAGGCTGGCGCGGGCCAGCGATGCCGGCGGAGGCGTCCGGAGACCTCTCAGACGCCTTCGATTGAGCTCCCCAGGTCAGCAACCTGCCTTTCTACTGCAGCCGGAGAGTCTCAGCGGAAGGCTCAGCCCAGTGCTGCCGAGGCGCGAAGCGGGCTCCAGCCTGCGTGGCCTTCGAGGTCTTTTTGGGATCACCAACAACGTTCTTGCCATCCAATTCGAGGCAGGCCAGCAGACAAGCTTGGCGTTCAACCTGATTGGGGCGCGCTAGAGCCCGATCCCTTGCCAGGATTTTGAACCTCTTCCACGTTCGCCGGCCGGGAATCAACAAGGTCATGGTGGATCGTTGGATTGATGGATCAGCCGGCAGACGTCGGGGGCCTCAGATTCCTGGTTAGCCTGCTGGCCCTGGCTGCAGTTCTTCTCGATCCTCGGCCAGGCGCGGCCAGCGACAAGGGCGGCGCGGCGTCAGAGGCTTATGCAGGTGCCTCTGAGTATGTCACCTACCTAGCAGGTGAGCTCCCGATTCTCCTCGCGGCGCCACATGGCAGCACGCGGAGGCCCAGCTCAATCCCCGATCGAACAGATGCGGTGCTCCTGAACGATCCCTTAGGCCTGCAACTTGCCTGGGAATTGGCAGACGCCATTCGGGAACTCACTGGAAGGTGCCCACATGTTGTCGCCAACCATCTGCACCGCTCAAAGCTGGCCGCCAATCGCCCCCTTTCTGTGGCTGCCCAAGGGAACCCGGAGGCGGATAAGACATGGCATGAGTATCATGGCCTCATTGAAGCGGCCAAGGCAGTTGCGGTCGACAAGCACGGAGGCGGTCATTTGTGCGATCTTCATAGCCATGGCAGGGCGGGACGCTGGTTTAAACTCGGTTTTGGTCTCAACGCTGCAGACCAGGAGAAGGAGGACGCAGTCCTCGATCGGCCCCAATACGTGGCCCGATCATCCGTGCGGGCGCTGGTTTCAACCGCTCCCTACTGCCTGTCAGAAGTGATTCGCGGACCGAGTAGCCTGGGAGGGAGCTTCAGGAAGCGGGTTACTTTGCGATGCCGAGCCCCGACCGTTCCTATCCTGCCGACGGAGACTATTTCGACGGAGGCTAACCGATTGCCCGTCATGGTTCGAGGATGGGGGGCAGGATCGACGCAACCCAGGTGGAGGTTCCCTATGGTTTCCTACACGAGGAGGTTCGTGCGCTGCATGTGCGCAGGCTGGCAGCTGCCGTGCTTAATTTCGTCGAAACATTCTGCGGGTTTGATCTGCGATCCGGGTCCTCACCTAGTTTGGCCCTTGTCTGTCCTTGGCCGGGCCCCATTCATCTTAGGGGCGGAGCCTGCCTGTGGTAGGCGACAGACCATTGAAGCCGGGCAACGTGAGAGAGGTCACTGAACGGCTGACTCCCAGAAGACTGGACGAATCGCTGGATGCTTTGTGCCGCAATCTGGGGCAAAGCGGGCGTTCGAGGGGCCTAAAGGGTCTTGTTGCTAAGAATGTTGAATGGCTGCCTGAGTTGGCATGATATCTTACATGGTACTTAAGTACTCTATCTTCCGGAGTCAGCCTGACTCTACAATGGGACCTAGTCTGAATAATTTAAGGTATCTAGGCAAAAGTTTTAAGGTTGGTAGGTCATGTATGCAGATAATGAACTCCTCTTCCCCCCGTATGTCATCCCCCAGTTATGCAATTCTCGCGGCAAGGAATGGCAGGCGCTCGTGGAGCAGGTCGCCGGAATACCGGAGGATCATCCCGAGAGTCTGGCCTTTTCCTTGATGATGATCCGGTTGGACGGTTGCCTAAACTGTGAGACCGACTCCTATCGCGCGATGCGAGGCTGCTTCAATTGCGCTGCACAAACCCTGCGGCGTCACAAGGGGCCGGACACAGAGCTGCTTGAGCGTTACCAAGAAGCGCTGGATGATCTCCTCCAGTTGGAGATGGCACCCGGTTTCGCCGTCGCTGAGGAGCAACTGGCTGCCAGAGTGGCTTAAGGCGCTCTTTCGTCTCCAGAAACCCTAAAGTCCAATTGGGCGCGTTCGGCGCCCTTCTGCTTTCACCCCAGGGGCGGGGCGTTCGCTCCATGTGGTAAACTTCTCGGGTTCATCGAATCCGCCACAACCCAGTCGCCAGGAGTACATGATGCTCTCCTTGCCGGAAAGAATCATTTTCCTGCTTGCTTCTCTCCTCACAATCTATCTGGCTGTGGCGGCCATTCGACGGCTTGTAGCCATTATCGGGCGCGGCAGAGGACGCCCCGAGTGGAAGACGGTCGCCCGCCGAATCCTTGACGTTGTCGTCCTCAAGACACTAGCGCTTGGACCCACCTTTCGTGTCCGGCCGCTTATCAGCCTGCTCCATGGTATGGTGGCTTGGGGATTCATGTACTACTTGCTTGTCAATGTCGGGGATGTGCTCCAATGTTACCTCCCCGACTTCGTCTTCTTGGGTGAAGGCCGGCTAGGCAATCTGTATCGATCTGGGGCGGACGCCCTGAGCGTAGCTGCCTTGGCCGGCATGGTTGCGCTTCTGTTGCGTCGGTTTGCCCTTCGTCCAAAGTCCATGAGTGTGGGTCCGAACACTTTGTTACACCCCAAAGCTTCGGCGGGGATCCAGCGCGATTCGCTGATTGTGGGTGTTTTCATCTTGCTTCACGTCGGATTCCGCTTCCTGGGTGAGAGCTGGAGCAGGGGCTGGAGATCGCGCGACACACAAGCTGGTGGATTTCTCTGGGAGTGATCATGTTGTTCATTCCCTACTTCCCTCGGTCCAAGCATATTCATCTCTTCGTGGCACCCGTCAACTACCTGCTCAAACCCGCGAGGCGATCGATGGGTCAGCTCGATATTCTCGACTTTGAGGATGAGAGTCTCGATCAATTTGGAGTCGCTAAGCTGGAGGATTTGTCCTATTCGGGTTTGTTGGACGCTTATGCCTGCATCATGTGCTATCGATGTCAGGAAGTATGCCCTGCCTATCATACGGGGAAAGTTCTCTCCCCAGCAACGATGGAGATCAATAAACGGTATTTCCTGAATTACGAGGGAGCCCGAATAGCAAAGGGTGAATCGAGTTCAGAACCTATTATAAATTTTGCAATCCCAACCGAGGCAATATGGGCATGTACAGCCTGTGTCGCCTGCATCGATATCTGCCCTGTTGCG
>CAYGCA010000092.1:0-5174 GCA_964348265.1 uncultured Anaerolineaceae bacterium
GGGCCGCGCAAATGATCCACTGCCACCGTCTCGCCCTGCTTAGGCATTCTGAATCGGACCACGCTCGGCTCACCGGCTTTGCGCCTCGTCGCGGCTTCTGCTGGTGATAGTCGGCGGCAATGGCCATCGTAGCGTGGTGGTTGCTTGCGCTTTTGCTGCTGCTCCCGGATGCGATTCAGACGATCAGGTGAACAAAAGCAGTAGAATGCTGCCCCACGCTCGACAAGCTCAGTTGCGTGCTCCTGGTAGATGTGGCTTCGCTCCGACTGGCGGTACGGGCCATGCGGGCCGCCTTTGTCGGGACCTTCATCCCAATCGAGTCCCAGCCACTGCAGTCCCCGGATTAGTTCAGCCTCCGCCTCGGGAACAAACCGCTTGCGGTCCGTGTCTTCGATTCGGAGCACGAAACTGCCGCCCGTTTTGCGGGCAAAAAGGAAATCGTAGAGGGCTGTCCGAGCGTTTCCGATGTGAAAGCGACCGGTTGGCGAAGGTGCTAGGCGGACGCGCGCCGGCACGGGATCTTTCATTGCCTCACCTCTGGGATCCGGAGCCTAGGCCGTGCTCAGAGTTCCAGGCGTTTGTGCCTGAGGATCACGCTCTCGACAAGGCCGATTCCAAGTAGGCTGGAGAGCAGCGAAGATCCACCATAGCTGAAAAAAGGAAGCGGGAGCCCCGAGACAGGCAGGAGATTCATGTTCATCGCGATGTTAAAGGCGCCCTGGAAGAGAAGCAGGATCGCCACCCCGTAGCAGATGAAGGCGCCAAATGAATCGCGCGCTATCCTGGCCGCCCGGAGGCAGCGGAAGATAGCGAAGATGAACAGCGCGATCAGCAGCAGCGAGCCGACAAACCCGAATTCCTCCGCCATGGCCGAGAAGATGAAGTCTGTATGCCTGACCTTGAGGAATCGTAGCTGCACCTGTGTGCCCTGGCCGAAGCCCTTGCCGATCCAGCCTCCGGAGCCGATGGAAATCAAGGCTTGGTTCACATTGTAGGTGGCCCCAAAGCTCGCCTCCGGATCAGGAAAGAGGAAGTTGATGATACGGGCCTTCTGATAATTGGCCAGAAAAGGCCAAATGAGGGCCGGGGCGGAAACCACGGAAACCCCAAGTGCGACAACGTGCTCGACTCGTCCCCCGGCGGCCCAGACGAGTGCCAGCCAAATGGTGCCGATGACAATGGAAGTGCTTAGGTCGGGCTGAGCGAAGATCAAGTAGATCGGAACGCCGGCCAATACAAGGCTGCGCAGGAGGACTTTGAGACTGGAGATGTTCGCCCGATTCTTCGAAAAGAAATCCGCCAAGACCAGGATCATCAAGATCTTGGCCAGTTCCGAGGGCTGGACCAAGACAACCCCGATGTCGAACCAGCGAGCAGCACCAAATCCCACAAATCCGGAGAGGATGATTAGGCTGAGGAGAACAACCACGGCCAAGTAAAGGGGGCGGGCCAGTCCTGCCCAAATCCGATAATCTATCGCGGCCGTCATCAAGAGGACAACAAACCCAATGAGCGCGAAGGTCGCCTGTCGCGAAGGCAGCTCCGCCAGGTTCTCATTGCCCCCAATCGCCGAGCGGATCATGGCGACCCCGGCGACAGTCAGGACGCCCACGGTGGCCAGCAGCCAGATGTCAAAGTGTCGCCAAATGCGCGGCGAGGCGCGCATTCTCTACCTCGCCCGTTCGGAGGCGAGGCGAATGTCAACCACCAGGCGCTGCTGGTCGCGCTCGCTTGTGAGGGAGATCTTGACCTGTCTTTGGTCGATTTCGACGTAGTGAGACAGCAATTCTATCATCTCATCCTTGAGCGCATTGAGCCTGCCCGGGGAAAGATCTGCCCGATCGTGAATCAGGACAAACTGGAGGCGGTCCTTTGCCTCTCTTGCGCTGCGGCTTCTGATTCCGAGGAGGGAGTGAAGGAGATTCATCCTTGGTTTCCCTGGCGTACTAGGCGGGAGAGACGGCCAAAGAAGCCGTCCTGCTCCTGCAGCGTTTCGAACGGAACCTGCTCGCCCTTGAGTCGACGGGCGATGTTCTGAAATGCCCTTCCAGCCCTACTCTTGCCGTCTAGGGCAGCTGGCGTTCCTCGATTTGAGGCCAGGATAACGGCTTCATCCTCGGGAACAACGCCGAGCAGCTCAATGGCCAGGACATCCAGGATATCCTCAGTAGCCAGCATGTCCCCCCGACGAACCATATCTTGTTTTACACGGTTGACAATCAGCTTCCCGGGCCCTTTCTCCTCAGCCTCGATTAGGCCAATGATCCTGTCAGCATCTCGGACGGAGGACACCTCGGGGTTGGTTATGATGAGAACCATATCCGCCGGAGCGATGGCGTTCCGGAAGCCTCGCTCAATGCCCGCCGGGGAGTCGATCAGCACCCAATCAAAGTCAGGGCGCAGCTCATCGGTGACCCGAATCATATCTTGCGGCGACACGGCGGTCTTGTCGCGCGTCTGGGCGGCAGGGAGGAGAAAGAGATCGGAAAGTCGCTTGTCCCTAATCATGGACTGGCGCAACTTGCAGCGTCCTTCGACAACGTCGACGAGATCGTAGACGATCCGGTTCTCCAGCCCCATGATGACGTCGAGATTGCGCAGACCGATGTCGGCATCAACGCATACGACGCGCTGACCGCCAGAGGCAAGGGCGACACCGATGTTAGCCGTCGCGGTTGTCTTTCCCACGCCTCCCTTGCCGGAGGTGATGGTCACGATTTTGGCGGACATGCCTGCTCTCCCCTTCCCAGCGGCCTAGCGACGGCCTTCATATTCCCAGACTTCAGCAACCAGGTCCCCGTCCCGAATGAGAGCCATCTCTGGTTTCGGTCTGCCCCGGCGCTCGGGCGAAATGGCAATATGCCCCGCGATGCGAAGCTGGGTTGGCGCAAGATCAAGCGCACATACAATGGCGCTTTCGTCGCCGGCGGCCCCGGCGTGTGCGACGCCGCGCAGCTTCCCCCAAACGATGATATTGCCCCCGGCGATGATCTCCGATCCTGGATTGGCGTCCCCGAAGACAATGACATGGCCTGGATGGCGAATGGAGTGACCTGATCGGAGGGTACGTTTGATGAAGGTCGCCTCATCGCCTTTGAGTTCCGAGTCGAAGGGGATATCCTCGACTTCTTCTTGCCGGGTAGAAGGTCTGATATCGAGCGCAAACCCCAGATCGGCCGCAGCCGGCATAGAACTTGCCGTAGGTGTCGGGGCTGGCCGGGTCTCCGCCGAAGAAGACAGCACAGCCCAGAGCGTTACTTCCCTCGCCGCAAGGGCAACCCTAAGCCGGCCCAGCTGAGCTGCGCCGAGAGACCTACTCCCGAATTGAAAAGCTAAGCGAGCACCGCGAAAGAAGTCCGGCCGGTCGTCAATGGTCGCTAGGACGGCGGACAAAGGCTCGGTTTCTTCCTCCTCCGGGACGGTGATCAGCAACCCGTCTTGAATCCCCTTGATGGCTACTTGCGTGTTCGCATCCTTCATGGAACAGCCAGTCGGCCGATTATAGCACGCTCTCGGAGGACAAGCGACTCCTTAGGAAGAACTGCCGGCGTCAATCGCTTTGAGTGTGAAATAGGCCTCAAGAATCTGGCGCACAACGGGTCCGGACGTTACGGCCCCTTCTCCGCCATTGTAAACAAATGCCATTACAGCAATTTCTGGATTATCGAGGGGCGCGTAGGCCACATACCAAGCGTGGGTCGGCCAGTTGCCTGGCTCACAGAGATTCTGGGCCCGTGCGACTTCATCACAAAACTCGCCAGTACCGGTCTTGCCGGCGCTTGCGATCGTCTCGAGATCAGCATAGCCCTCTGCAGTCCCTTCCGTAACGACCAGATGCATGCCGCGCTGCGTGAGGGCGATCACTTCGGGATCCACAAGCACGTCCGGGGTTGTGCTTCGCTGTGTCCGGACGGCTTCGGGAACCTTCGGGCAGTCGGCGCCTATCTGTTCGAGGGGTGTGATGACGCCGTCACTAATATCCCACAGCACGCAGGGCTCAATCTGCTCAACGACATTTCCCTCCCCGTCGAGAATCTCGGAGACGAGATGAGGCCATACAACTCTACCGCCATTTGCCAGAGTCGTGACCGAATTCAGGACTTGCAGGGGCGTAGCCCCTACGAAACCTTGCCCCACGACCGAGTTGTAGGTGTCGCCAGTGGACCAGCTCTCGCCCAAGTTGATCCGCTTGTACTCTGGGTCGGGGATGAGGCCATCTTCTTCCCCGGGTAGGTCGATTCCGAGCGGCCCGCCATAGCCCAAGGCCCGGGCATACACGCCGAGCCGCTCGATCCCCAGACCATCGTCGGGCACCTCGGTCTCGAACCCGCCGCCTATCTTGTAGAAGTAGACATTGCAGGAGAAAGCGATTCCATGCACAAAATCGAGGCCCCCATGCCCGTCGCTCTTCCAGCACACGAAGTCCTTTGCCTTGCCTGGATCGTTGGGGAAGTAGCGGTTGGAAATCGTGATCTTACCTGAATCGAAGAGCTGGCGATCCGCGGTGACCACCTTCTCGTTGAGAGCCCCTGTGGCCGTCACCATTTTGAACGTCGAGCCCGGAGGGAACTCGCTTTGGATGGCATGGTTTGTGAGGGGATTTCCACGACGGTCAGACTCGAGCTGGGTGTAGTAGTCCAGCGGGATGAAACGGGCCAAACGATTGTTCTCGTAGGTCGGTAGGGTCACCAGGGCCAGGATTTCGCCAGTCTGCGGATTGAGGGCGATGGCCACGCCGATGGGGGTTCGCTCTTCCCCGGCGAATCGGTTGAGGAAATCCATCCGGTTGCGAAGTGCGGTCTCGGCCGCGGCCTGAAGTCGGGCGTCCAGGGTTAGGCGCAGGCTGTTGCCGGGCGTCGGTTGGAGGACGGTTCCAACCTCGCGGAGCGCTTGGCCGGCAACGTCTTCCTCAACCACCTTTCGTCCATTCTGGCCTGCGAGGACGTCTTGGTACTCACTCTCGATGCCGGAATAGCCGATCTTGTCTCGGGCAGGTTCGAAACCCAGGTCGCGGTAGGTGGCCTCGAGGATGGCCGGAATTGGGCCCAGATAGCCGATGATTGCCGCCGTAAGCGAGCCGTTGGTATACTCCCGCACGGCTTCGGCGGTTACGGCGCCATCCTCGCCGATCCACCGTGGCAGTTCGCGAATCGCACGGGTAAAGTTGCTCCGGA
>CAYGCA010000092.1:5199-6867 GCA_964348265.1 uncultured Anaerolineaceae bacterium
TCAGCTCCGAAACACGAGAATAGATGGATTCGACCTCGGCCGGACTCTCAGGAAGCTCGGCTGGAGTGATATTCACATTAAAGGACGGGACATTTCGCACGAGTAGCGCGCCGTTGCGATCGTAGATGATGCCGCGCGGGGCAGGAATGTTCACCGGATCTAGGCGGTTGTCGTCAGCGGCGATTTGATAGGTCGCACCGGCGACAATCTGCAGCACGTAGAGCCGACCCAGGAATACGGCCAGCACCACAATCATTACCGCGTAAGTGATCCTCATCCGCCAGGGTGAGATCCACTCTGTCGGCGAGCCATTCTGCATCAGATGCGCACCTCCGGCGGGTAGAGACTTTGCCTCAGCCCAGCTGCCAACTGGGAGGCCGGGATCGCCAGGATCAAATTCAGGAATGTGCTCGGCAGGATGACGCGCGTCAAGGCCGAGTACAGGTCAACGCTTCGCCCAATCGTAAGGATCATTGCCAGTCCAAGCAGATGGTAGATGAGTGAAGCGACAAGCGTGACCCCCAGAGGCATAAGAAAGTGGGCCTCCCAAAATCGAGCTTCCAGCAAGGATACCAGAAAGGCGATCACAATCAGGATGATGGCTGACATTCCAAAGGGAACGCCGGAAAGCAGGTCCAGAGAGATCTCGCCGATCAATCCCACCCCAAGGGCTGCATTCGAGCGTCCGGTGATGGCCCAACTAACAACCGCTAGGAGGACCAGATCGGGCATACCATCCAGCAGCCTGAGGTGACTGAGAACCGTCGACTGCAGCACAGCCAACAGGAGCATGATTGGAACACCGACCAATAGAGCCATTCTTCTACGTCAAGGATTCGGCTGTTCGAAAGGCAGCAATGTGAAGTTTGTAATGACCAGAACGACTTCGATTTCGTCGAGGTTTACGCTTGGCTGAACAATGGCCTGCTGGAAGAGGTCAAAATCCCGTTTTCGAACGTTTATCACCTGGCCAATCGGGATATCGGGCGGATAGGCGCCTCCTAGGCCGGAAGTAAGCACCAGCTCGCCCATCTCTACATTCACTTCCTGGTCGATCCAGTTTACCCACAGTTCTCCATTAAGCTGCGCTTCCAAGATTCCATCGATCCTCGAAAGCTGAAGCTGGACGTTGACGGCAGAATCGGGATCGGTGACGAGCTGGACGCGAGAAGTGGTTGCGAAGACTTCCGCCAAACGCCCAACGAGGCCCCGTTCAGTCACGACAGGCATGCCCTTGGCGAGGCCATCATCTGAACCGGCGCTGATCCACACCGATTGAAGGAAAGGACTGATGTCTCGCCCGGTGACAATCGCGCCTTGATATCGGCTCTCTGGTTGCGATTGCGCGAAGTTAACGAGCGCTCGCAGCGTGTCGACTTCAGTCGACTTCTCCCGGAGCACAATGAGCTCCTGTTGCAGTCTAGCATTCTCTGCCTCGAGCTGGGTGATCCGGGCCCTGAGTTCCGTAACATCTTGGGGGGCGGCGATCATGTCGCGAACGACGCCGAAGCGGACCGCCAGCCAGCCTTGGACACTCGCGACGGGTCGGAGTGCAAGGCTCTGAACCGGCTGAAGATAGCCGGCGAGGCTGAGAACCAGCATCCCGGAAGCCACCAGTATTAGGGTTAGGGCCAGAAGTGCTTGTGAGGAAAAACGGGTCATGGCTCG
>CAYGCA010000092.1:6981-8139 GCA_964348265.1 uncultured Anaerolineaceae bacterium
CATGGCTCGAGTGAGAGTGAGGCGGATAATGCAACTGGGGCCTGGAGCAGGCTAGGCCGGAACGCGTTCCAGTCCGACCAGAAAGCGGACGTTTGTATCAAGGTCTTCCAGGATGCGTCCGGCACCACGAGCTACACAGGTCATAGGCTGCTCTGCGACCCACACGCGCATCTTTATCTCATTCTGCAAGCGTTCAGCCAGACCTTGGAGCTGGGAGCCTCCACCGGCCATGCAGATTCCCACATCCATCAGGTCGGCGATGATTTCTGGGGGTGTCTCATCGATGGCATCTCTCAGTGTGTCGACGATGATCTTTACCGAGCTGGCGAGCGCCTCCCTGATCTCTACGGAAGAAATCTCTATTGCTTCAGGCAGGCCGCTCACAAGGTTCCTGCCCCGCACCGTCATCGTCAGTTCTTCCCGGAGGGGATGAGCCGAGCCCAGGCGAATCTTCACGCGTTCAGCCATCCTCTCGCCGATGAGCAGATTGTACTTGTTCCGGATGTAGTTAATGATATCCTGATCCATCTCATCTCCGGCGACCCGGAGGGAGCGGGAAACTACGATCCCGCCCAGAGCGAAGGCGGCCATCTCACTGGTGCCGCCACCAATGTCGATGACCATATTGCCTGAGATCTCGCCAATTGGCAGATTGGCGCCCAGGGCGGCAGCCGTTGGCTCCTCGATCAGGAAGGCCTCCCTGGCGCCTGCAGCCATGGCAGCATCATAGACTGCGCGTTTTTCCACTTCGGTCGCCCCCGTGGGGATACCAACAACGACCCTCGGTCGGGGTACCGGCACAATGCTTTGCTCATGGGCCTTTCCGATGAAGTACTCAAGCATGGCTTCGGTGATATCAAAATCCGAAATGACGCCATCCCGCAACGGTCGAATAGCGACGACGTTTGCGGGGGTCCGGCCAACCATTTCCTTTGCTTCGGCTCCAATCGCTAGAGGACGCTTCGACCTCTTCTCGATCGCCACCCACGATGGTTCGTTGATGACGATTCCCTTTCCTCGGACATTGACTAGAGTATTGGCTGTGCCAAGATCGATTCCGATGTCAAGGGAAAACTTGCCGAGGAGCCAATTTAGAGGGTTTATAGCCACCGCGGGACCTCCAAGGTACCGCAATTCAAGTGCGAAGTATACCACAGG
>CAYGCA010000092.1:8149-8430 GCA_964348265.1 uncultured Anaerolineaceae bacterium
TCCCTCGACGGGATCGTTCTCGAACGCGGCGAAGATCTCCGAGGCAATGTCGAGCCCGGTGAGGCCGTTCACACCGACCTCGCGCGGCCTCCTTCGAGTATGCCAATGAAAGAGGTCCACCTCAGCCGATGCTATAATCCCACGTGCTATGGATTTGTGTGAAAAAGTCGCCGATTTCATACTTGAGGAGCATCTTCTGCAGCCAGGACAGGGCGTGATTGTCGCCCTTTCGGGGGGTGCAGACAGCCTGTGCTTGCTCGACTGCCTTCAGCGCCTTGAAT
>CAYGCA010000093.1:0-8169 GCA_964348265.1 uncultured Anaerolineaceae bacterium
CGTCGGTCGTCAGCCGGTAGGCCTCCCGATCGACCTCGACCCGCACCCACACGACCTCGGGCAGGCCGATGTGATCCTCGTCCTCCCCGCACAGGCGCACCTCACGCGGCTCCGTAAGGGGCGGCAGCGGGCGTGGTTGATACCACACCTGTCGAGCCTTGCCAGGCGAGCCAAGGTCTTCGCGCAGCATTCCCAAAGGGTGCCGCCTCGGCGCGGTCTCCCTTGCGGGGATTATGATAGATGGCGCGCAGCTTGCGAGCGTTGGCGACGAGGACCTCATGCCCTAGCTCATGGAGCGGGTGGCTGGCCCTCCCGAAGGACACACCGCACCTGCGGTGCGGCGCAGCTGTCGGGACGATGAGCGGGAGTGGGCACCGACTTCCATGGCGACGCGTCAAAGGGAAAGGCCCATTAACTCGCGCCGCGGGCTCCGTTGAGTAGTCGGCAGGCGCGTCCCCTCGACGAATTCGCCCTCAACATCAAGGAGGGTTAGGTGGGAGAACCTGTCCCCTAGATCGAGGCCGACGAAAAGCATGCTATCCTTGCTCCAGCGCGGTCTCCGAGACCAGCAGACGCTCGATCTGCCGTGTCCTCAATCATCATACTTGCGGACTCGAGGCACGGGCCGAATTGAATAATTGATCATAAGCCTGCGATGTGCGAAGAAAACTGGTGCAGCATAAGAGCAGGCTGCTCCCCGGCGCGCCTACACTCGCTTGAGTTCAATTGTCGATGGCCGCGGCGGGCAGCTCGCGGCCGTTAGCCCAACCGTTGCAGTCCCGCCATTGGCAGGCGGGACACGATCGTCGAGGAATGCTATGCCGCCGGAACCAACCGTCGAGGAACAATGGTATCGAATGCTGACCGAGGGCGAGTCCATCCCCCTCGCTCTCCGTCGTCTCCTGCGCTTGCTTCCTTCCAGTCCCCGCTGCAAGCTGTGGAACGCGCCGTTCAAGGGCTGGGGTGGGTTCCTCATGCATCTGACGGGCCGAGACCAGTCCAGATATAATCCCCGCTACTGCGAATCGTGCGAACGGTTTGAACATCCCGGCGGCGCGGAAGTTGTCCTGACCATGCTCTTTGCCGACGTGCGGGGTTCAACCAAACTGGCCGAGCGGATGAGTGCACTTGAATTCAGCCAGCTGATGAACCGGTTCTATGTGGTCGCGACGGATGTACTGGTCAAGACAGACGCGATGGTGGACCGATTAGTGGGGGATGAGGTGATTGGCCTGTACATCCCGGGCCTTGCCGGGCCGGAACATCCACGCCGGGCTATCCAGGCGGCTCAAAGTCTGCTCGAGCTCACCGGCCACCGTGATCGCAATGGCCCGTGGCTGCCCGTGGGAGTAGGGGTGCATACGGGCTCTGCCTTCGTGGGGGTTGTGGGCGGCACGGAGGGCAAGCCGACGGATTTCACTGCCCTGGGCGACAATGTCAATATCACCGCGCGCCTGGCTTCCAAGGCCGGCCCGGGCGAGATCCTGATAAGCGACGCGGCGTACGCTGCCGCTGGCCTAGAGCTTGGGAATCTAGAACGCCGACAGCTGGAGTTGGAGGGCAAGAGTGAACCAACAGGCGTCCGCGTGTTACACATCTTGGCGAGCTAACATCCCGTTCCAGCCGACATCAGGCCGCTGCATAAGTTGTCGTCACCATGAGCAACTTTAGATGGAGCAACATCCCAATACCGGAGGGGCACGGAATCGTTCTTGTCATAGGTGTGGCGCTTCATATCTGGCGACCCCTGATCCTATTCGAGATGCCCTGGTTGAAGCACGCTGTCGGATGGCCCGCTTTGTTGCTGGGGGTACTCCTCGCCGCCTGGGCTGTAATGACCATTCGAGACATGGATATCGGTAGACCAACCAAGATCGTTGTTTCCGGGCCGTACTCTTTCAGCCGAAATCCAATGTATGTCGCTTGGACAACGATCTATATCGGTACTGCCATGCTGGTCAATACGTGGTGGCTGATCATACTCCTGCCTGCGCTCATGGCCTTCACCCATTATTTCGTCGTTCGTCGAGAGGAGCAGGATCTGGAGCAGCAATTTGGCGCGGCATATCGCAAGTATTGTGAGCGTGTGCCACGTTACTTGTAGCGTAGCGTGCTGGCCCACACCTACAGCCACGGCTGGGTCCTGGAGAAAAGGCGGCCCAACAAAGTCGTTCCAGTGGACGCAGGGCATGTCCCTGCGCAGGGGACTCGGCCGCCAACTCGAGCTTCATTCCACGTGAGTACGTTCGACTCAACCCCACCGCCTAACTCCACCGTTTGCTCACACCTCCAGAATGAGGCCCTTTTCAAAGAAGGAGGCAGATCATGAAGCTTGTTGTTTGAGGTTCGCGAGGTTGAGAAAGCGAATAGGTCTTGCACAAAGGGAGGACCCCATGCGTACCAAGTTGTTCAGCATAGCGATCGTCGCTGTGCTCCTATTGTTCATTGTCCCGATGGCTTATGCAATCACATACGGTGAACCTGATGGCGAAGGCCACCCCAACGTGGGCGTGCTGGTCATTGAACTCGATGGAGAGAAGTTCGGGATCTGTTCGGGCACTCTCATCGATACAGATGTGTTCTTGACTGCAGGCCATTGCACGTCCTTCCTGCCCTCACTCGGCATCTCGGATGTATGGGTCAGCTTCGACGCAGAATTTGATAGTGAGACCTCGACGCTTCACCAAGGAGCCTACGTAACTCACCCCGACTTCGGACACGACTTCGCTCGCTCTAACGATCTAGCCGTTGTTCTCCTCGATGAGGAGCTCACTAACATTGCCCCTGCGTCACTCCCGACTGCCGGCCTGTTTGACCAAATGGGTCCGCGAGGGCTCCGAGGCCAGCAGTTTACTGCTGTTGGCTACGGTGTAACCGAGCCTTCGATTGGGGGCGGCCCACCAACATTCTCCGAGTTTGGTGTTAGGAGGGTTGCCAGATCTTCTTTCATGGCTCTCAACAAGAACTGGCTCCACCTATCGCAGAATAACGCGATTGGCAATAGCGGCACCTGCTTCGGCGACTCAGGGGGGCCAAACTTTCTAGGTTCAGGTAGCGGCGAAACCGATATTATCGCGGCCATCACCTCGACAGGTGATGCGATGTGCCTCGCGACGAATGTTATCTACCGGCTTGATACACCATCGGCGCGCGATTTCCTTGACGATTTTGTTTCGCTGCCGTAGTCCAATTCGCCGAACGTAGATGGCCTTCCGCCAATGAGTGCGAATTGGAGACAGGAGGCTGGTGCACATATTTCTCGGCGATTTGGGCATTGAAATAACTGTCGCCGGCCTCCATGTCAGCCTGATTTGTCGTATGCCAAGGTTTGGGGGTAGGGAGGGCCAGCTTCGATGACTGGATGGCTTCCTACCCTTCTGACGGTCCAGTAGAGTATTACCTGGATTCAAGCGGGCTTATCAACAACCTCCCTTTGATTTGGACATCTTGTCAGGCCCTCAAATTCCATCGCATCAAGGATCGAGTCATTCAGTCTTGCTGATCATAAGGTTGCGGGTCTGCACAACCTTGCGTTCTGAAGGGGCCTCACTTCAAGTCCCGCCTGAGCGCGTCAGCGCCTTCGCTTTCCGTGAGGAGGGAGCCATGGGGTTTTGGACCGCCGCCTCGAGCCCCAGGTTGATCACTTCCCGGGCGACGACGGGGCTGCTCCGCCCCCCTCTTGCGGCGATCTCCCCCAGGCTCCGGTATTGGTCAGGGGTAGGCAGCCGTTGTGCTCGGGACTAGCGACGCTTCTTCCAGAAGTCATGCAGTTTCTGGATATTAGGCCCGCGCGCGATCGCTTTCTCCATGGTTTCCAAGAGCTCCACGGTCATCACGGAGTGCATGGACACAGCCTGAAGCGCGTCCGCTGCTGCCTTTCCTTTAAATTGAGCTTCCACGGCCGCTTCGAGTGCCCGAACGAAGGCCTCCTTGACCTCTGAAATGCCCGCCAGGGTGTCCGGCTTGCCCACGTCAAAGGCTTCCGCACTGCGCTCGGCCTCGATCGTGAGAGACATCAAACGCTTCAATGAATCCGCGGCGGTTTCCAGACCCGTGTCGACTTCTCCGGGCAGGTCAGCCGACTGGGCGGATTGCAGGCCCCTGACAGCCTCCCTGGCATCCTTCAGCTTCGCCTGAGCCTCGAGACCGGCCTGCTTGAGCTCCGAGATCCTTGACCTTAGCGCTGAGGCTCTGTCCAGCGACTCTGGCGCATCCACGCTTAGAGGCTCGCTCAGGTCCTGCACTCCTTTCACCTTCTCCTGGATCCCCCCAATGCTTACCTGCAGGGCCTTGTAGGCCCGGTTCAAGAGCCCCCATTCCGGGTGTGATTCGGCGGCCTCGCCGGCTTCTCCAGACTTCTTGCCGGCATCCTCGACTCGAGCCTTGAGAGCCTCTACGCTTGTGAGAAGGGTTTGTATGCTTTCTTTGAGGCTTGGGAGACGCTCCAGAGTCTGCGCCTGAGCCGGATCAATCGCCTTGGCCGCCTTGTGGGCGCCCTCCGCCTCAGCCGAAACGGATCCAGACGATGCACGGATCTGGTCCAGCGCCGCCTTGGCTTCTTGGGCCAGTTGGCCGTCCTTCGTCTCAAGCTCAGTCACCAGCGGAAGCGCATCCCTGGTGATCCCATCCTCTGTTTCCTTAGCCAGCCGGGTGAGCTCTTCAAGGGATTTCTGGAGGGCCGCCAATGCGTTCAGGGTCTCAGGCTTGTCCGGGGTAAGCTTCCTGGAAACGCCCTCCGTCGCCCTGGCCGACTCCACCAGGATGCCCAGGGTTTTGTCAAGTTCTGCCGCAGCCGACCTGGCCTTCTTGAGCAGATCCTCCGCATCCGCAGAGGTATAAGTCAGGGCGGCGTTGATCGCCTTGGCGAGGCGGCGGGCCTCATTGCGATCGAAACTCCCATCCCGGCCCTTTCGAACGTTGTCCAAGAGATCCGTTGCGGTGCGGACGCCCGCAGCCTGGAACGCGCCCATCCAGCGGTCCTTCGTATGAACGTAGAGGAGGGCTTGATCCACCCAGTCAACCAACTGGAGCGGTGAGAAGTTGGTATGAATCACCAGGTCATCGAGGGATGTGGTGGCGAGATTTTGGACGTTCTCCACCTTTTCCTCGAGCAGCCGCGCTTCGTGCCAGGTGTTGATCCCGTCAATCTTTACCAGCGGGTACCGGTCAAGGCCTTCCTGCGTCCTGAGGAAGGGGAATTTCTCACCAACCCAGCGCAGAAACCAGTTCAGGCCGGAGGTCGGAAAGATACCAAACACGAAGCTGAGCGCGGAGGTATAGGCCGGTGATAAGTCGGACACAGCGTTGATGAGCTGCAGGACCAGCGCGAGAAGAAAGACAACCACCACACGCACAACCGCGTAGATGTAGGCTTTCGGACTGAGGTCCGCCGCGAAGTAACGGCGCAGCAGCATCTGAACGATAAAGAAGTAGGCGCCCAGGAAGCCGAAGGTGATCGGGGTGGCGTCTCTCGTAAGATAGTTCGCAAGCTGCCTCACACTTCCGCCCTGGCTCATGAACTCTGCCAGGCCCGAAACGGAGTGAGGAAAGAAGGATGCGTATGAAAGCGCGCCTATGATGAAGGTAAGGCCCGTAAGACTCACAACATACTCGCTGCTCCTGAAGGCCTGCTGACTGACTTCATCGGTCAGAATCCCGCGCTTCGCTTCGACTTCCTCAGCCTTTCTGAATTTCTCCAGCAACTCTGTTTGGGGGCTCCGCTCCAGGTATCTCTCCCCGAGGTTCAGTTCTTCGAGCAATTCCGCCTTCTCCCAAACCAACCTGTCCCGCTTACGAAGCAAGAACAGGATGAGCAGACCCCAGGGGAACACCATGAAAATGGCATAGAGGACAATCACCAGCTGGAACGGGGAGATGACGTCGACGACTCCAGCGTAGACCGTCGACTTGGCGCCCTGCACAAGCGCTCGGGCTTGAATGAAGTGGCTGGTCAGCTCAATGCTCTTCACTCTGAGCGTACGCAGGTCCTGCTGGGAGCCGGGCTGAGCAGCCCCTGTCGCATCGACCAGCCCGGTGAAGGCTGTCTCCAAACCCTGAGTCGACGACACAAGTCTGGTGGTGATGGACAGAACGGGTTCGAACGTCGTCCCTCGGGCTACGACCCCTTCCTGTCTGAGCGCTCTTTCCCGCTCGACCAGTTCCTGCGCCAACTCATGGGCCAGGCCTGCAAAGTGATTGGCCAGGAATACTTCACCGTGCATCGCTCGCTGCTGATCTTCAAGAAAAGTTAGAGTGTCGGGTTGCAGGCTTGCGGCGTCCCTTAATTTGAGGTCGTTCTCCAGAGACCTCATCAGACCGGTGTTCACCCAGTATTCCACGCTGGCTGGGCTGTCGGTATCATCTATATGAGAGATGGTTCTCTCCAGGAGAGTCGCCACGCCTCGCAAGGCTGCGACGCGCCCCCGGACGCGAGCAATGGACAGGTAGCTGGCAAGGAAGATGACCAGGAAGAGCAGAAGAAGACAGATCCATATCGACCGGTAAGGACCAAAGGTCGTTTTGTAGGTATCGGATCGGTCGCCCCAGGCGATCCACAGAGAAACAACTAAAGTGGACCACACAGCAATGATCGTTATGGAAAGACCGCGAACTTGATTGGCGAATACCAGAAGGAAGGCGGGAGCCAACAGCCACAGCACGACATAGAGAATCCTGAAGCCAACTGGTCCGACCCTAGAGACTGAAGACTTGGTAGCCACTTGCGCGCCTCCTCCCTTGCAGTGAGCAAGCCTGCCTGGCCCCCAGGCTTCGACGGGGCCGTCGACCCAGCCGACGCACCCGTTGACACGAATCGCCCGGCTGCCCGCACGCAGGACCTCCTCCCGGTCCTGTACAGATCCTGCTCTGCCCCGAGGCTGCGTCCCAGGGGACGACGCAGCTCACCCGCGACCGGATCAGGCACACTTCCATCCAGCAGCCAGAGGCTGCGCAGGTCTCCTGGGGTGCGCACCGGCATCGGCTTTGTCGGGGTACTCAGCCCAAAAAGCGCAGGCCAGCGCGCCCTGGGCCCAGAGAGCTGATCCGATACGCGCCCCTCATGCGGTGACCGCCGTCGATGGGCAGAATCTCAAAGGACAGCGGAGTGAGACCTCCATCCGCCGCCAGATGGAGAGTTTTGCAGCCGCCGACCGCTCGGCGAAGCGGTAATGTCCTCATCGCCGCCCAGCTGGCTTTTCAGTCGATCCAGAATAGGATCGAGCGCGCCTTTTACTATGGGCCAGGCACCAGGCAGGAGTGCTGATCCCGCAACGTCGATGTCCCGGTCGACCGCGCCCAACACTGCCTTTTTGAACAGCGGTGAAACACTCACGATTCATCCTCCCGCCGGTGTTCCAGCCGCACCATAACGGTTGGCAGCAGCCCGCCCACCAGTCGTCCAGCCTGTCGTGATCGATTTCTTCAGGCAGGCAAATGACCGAGAAGAGTCGAGAGCCGTTAGTTCTGCTACACAACGGCCACGAGCTGCCCGCCACGGCATCGGTGCCGGCGACTTCTACTGTGGCAGGCGGGCCGGGGAGCGGCGCTCAAGACTTGTTTCACTAATCTTCGCGTAACCCACGCCCAAAATCAATCGGATTCTCAGGCCCGGTTCGGCGTCCGCTAGTGTGATGAATGAGGACACGGCAAATCGAGCCTGCGCTGGTCTAGAAGACCGTATCTCACCGGCGCGGGCACTCTCCTTACATACGTCTGGAAGTGATGCACATGTCTGCTTCAGCCGAGGCCTTCGCCGAGATTGATGTTTGCAAACCTCGCCTGGGTCTAACGCTTTGGGGCAACAATCGCTCCTGGCGCTTCCCGAACGACCCTGAAGGCGTCGAGGCGCTCACGAAGCAGCTCAGGGACAAGTTACCCGGCCTTGAGCGCCACCGAAGCCGCTGGCGGCTGCGAGCAGGCCATCGTCCACCAGTTGAGCCACGCCGACCTGCCCGTCGCTGTTGTCAGCCCCTGAGGGGTCAGGGCCTTGGCACGCGCGAAAGGCCTGCTGGCCGCACCTGCCCTAGCGGGCGGTGCCGGGGAGACCGACGGGCTCGACGCCCACAACCCGGCCCACCGGCGTTCTGCTGTACTCAAACGCCGTGGTGCGCCGGTTTTGGGCGATGTTTGAGTGCGGCTTCTCCGCCTTCCCGACCTCCTTTGTTCCACTCG
>CAYGCA010000094.1:0-672 GCA_964348265.1 uncultured Anaerolineaceae bacterium
CCGGCTGCGTTTGTGACAATTAGTCGGCCCACTCCCATCCGCTGCATAACACGTATTGGCAGGACGATTCGGGGCATGGGATAGCCCTCATAGTAGTGGACTCGCCCCTGCATCACGAATACTCTTTTCCCCTCCAATTCACCTAGGACGAGTTGCCCGGCGTGCCCCTCCACACTCGGACGCGGCCAGCCTTCAAGCTCGCCGGCTGCGATCCGGTCCGCTGACTGGACAGAATCCGCCAGCGGTCCAAGTCCCGAGCCGAGGACAAGGCCAACTTCCGGATTCACCTCCGACCGCTCCCGGATCCTGCGGACCAGCGCATCTATCTCCTCAAGCGTGACAGAAGTCGGACTGTTGATGGACATGCGCACCTCTAGATGCTGGCGGATTGGACCGAATGCACCCTCAGGGAGCTCGTCGTCGAAAGACCGAGTGCCTGTTGGACCTCCCGCTTTGACCTTCCTTCGCCCAGCAAGTGGGAGATCAAGCTCTGACGAAGAGTACGGGGCGAAATCCAGCCACCCAGACCTACCTCCCGTGCCCAGCGTTTTACGACCAACCATAGACCCTGCCGACTGAGTCGGCTGCCGCGTTGATTCAGAAAAAGAGCTGATTCAGCGGGATCTCTCAAGAGTTGCGGGCGACCTTCGAGGATATAGAGCCGTATAGGAT
>CAYGCA010000094.1:720-3165 GCA_964348265.1 uncultured Anaerolineaceae bacterium
GGGCGGCACTCAGGCCTACGGATCTTCCACCCTCTGAAGATAGCCGGACACTGGCTTGATTCAGGTTTATGTCAGAAAGCTCGAGACTTGTCGCTTGAGCCGCGTGAAGGCCTGTAGAGTAGAGGAGGGTGAGGATGGCGGAGTCCCGCAACCTGCTGGGCTTCTTCTTGCCGAGGGCGGGCGCAGACAGCAAAGCGCCAATCTCTTGTTTGGAGAGCACATGCGGCCTTCTGCGGGGGATAGAAGGAGAGTGGAGTTCAACGACAACTTGAGGGTCGTGAAGATCTTGGCCGCGGCCCTGGTAGTCAAGAAAACAGCGGACAGCTGCCATCTTCCGCGAAACCGTGGCTGGCTGATAGCCTTTTCCCTTCAGCCAGACTACATAGCCGGCTAATAGATCTTTCGAAATCTCTGTGGGAGCGACTGTATGGCCAGCGAGGCGGGAAAGCACCAACTTCAACTGTCTCAAATCGGAATGATAGGCCGCTACGGTGTTGTCTGCACTACCTCGCACTTCCTTAAGGTACCTAAGGAAACGGAGGGTGGAAACTTCCAAAACATGCTCCTTCCAACCGTTTGCGCGTCGGCGATATTATATCATTCGGCCAGGAACCACCAAACGTCCATGGCTCAGGATTCTCCGCTTCGCGCGGCTACTTCCAGGCGCTGACTTCTTCAAGGGCCTCCATCTCGGGAACCGAAAGCCGTAGGCCAACCGACCCGAGGTTGTCCTCAAGCTGGCGGATATTCCGAGGGCCAATTATCGGACTTGTCACCGACTCCCGGCTCAGCAGCCAACCGAGTGCCATCTGGGAGATGCTCTTAGCTCGCTCTCCCCCTAGATCCTCAAGCTTTTTCAGAACCTGCCAACTCTTTTCATCAGCCATATAGGCTTGGAGACGCGCGCTTGTGGCCCCGCGACTGTCTGGCGGCGGGGATGTGTGAGCCTGGTATTTTCCGGTCAGGAAACCTCCTGCAAGCGGGCTGTAGGGTATCACACCCAGGCCATATGTCCGGCATGCCTGTTCAAGCTCACGTTCGTACTCGGGCCTATGAAGCAGATTGTAGTGAGGCTGAAGAGATACAAACGAAACCAATCGCCGCCTGTCCGACGTCCACAGGGCCTGCATCAAGCGCCAGGCAGAGAAATTGGAACAGCCGACATAGTGGACATAACCGCGCCGCACAAGATCGTCCAGCGCAAGAAGCGTCTCCTCGATGGGGGTCGCTTCATCCGGAAAGTGAAGTTGAAATAGATCAATGGCTTCGACTCCCAATCGATCGAGGGAGGCCTCAACTGCCTGGAGAATGTGATAACGCGACAGTCCCTCGTCATTCGGGCCCGACCCCATACTTCCCCGGACTTTGCTCGCGATTACAACTTCAGAGCGCTTTGCCACGCCGGTCCTGAGCCATTTGCCGATGATCCTCTCGGCCACACCGCCAGGATTCCCGTCCATCCATCTGGAGTAGATATCGGCTGTATCGATGAAGTTGATGCCGGCCTCAAAGGCCGCAGTCAGGACATCTAACGAAGTTGCTTCGTCGGCTGTCCAACCGAACTGCATGGTCCCCAAACACAGCTCCGAAACCTTCATTCCCGATGCTCCTAGGTTCCGGTACTCCATCTCCGCCTCCATATAGACCTCTTGAACAATCTGCCGGTCCAGCCGTTCTGGTCTCCGAGAGTTACGACCATGATAGAATTGGCAGCGCCAAGAGCAAGCTGAATTCACGGTTCTTGCGTTGTGTCACGGCGAGCGAGCCTGCTTTGACCATTCTACAGGTATCACGGTTTCCCTGGTAGGTGCGCTTCAAGGGCAGGCGCCGCCTGGCATGAAAGCTGTGGCCTCTCCCTCAACCCGTGGCATCAGGAACTGCCCGCTGCAAAGACTAGGGCGACGCTCTCCAGCTGGAGGATTGGTCCAACCGCTCGACTCCTGATTGGAAAGCCTACACGAACTTTCGCATGTCCTTGAGGCCCCCGGCTAAGGGAGGGAGTCCGGAAGCGCGCAGAGATAGCCATCAATGACCCCCAGCTCACCTCGACTGAATCCCACCAAAGTGCCGAGCAGTAGGCCGCCTGTGCGGCCTCCCAACTTCTCCCTATTCCATTTGTGGACACTGACTAGACTGATTCCTGGCTTGCTTGCCCTGGTGCTCACTTTCCATTCCGCAGGAGCTGATGACCCCGGAACTGGAGGACGTCGAATACGCGTCGATGGTCAACCTGCAGGCCCCTATCTCGTGAGGGTGGTAACCTCGCCCACGCCACCCCTAGTTCATGATCTGTATCTCGAAATCCGAGTCCTGGACGCCGCCTCAGGCGGGGTGATCACCCAGGTTCTTCTCTATCTGCTTCAGGAAGGCCAGATCGACGGAGCAGTTGTCTTGCAGCATGGTGAGCCGCACCCTTGGCAATCCCGTCCGATCATCGCCACCACA
>CAYGCA010000094.1:3175-5054 GCA_964348265.1 uncultured Anaerolineaceae bacterium
CGCACGCCCTCTAGAAGGGGAGGGGCGAATCCTGGAAGCAAGGGCGATACACGGCTTGGCTCCCGTCCAAACGGATTACGCGGCTCATTTGCCAGTTCCCCGAGCGGGTGTCTGGGAGATCAGGGTCGAGATCGAGGGCCAGTTGGGCGAAGCCAGCCTCGATTTCCTGCTGCGAGTCAATCAGCCCTCTCCACTTGGCGCCTTGCTCTCGGCAGGCGCGCCGTTCGCAGGGTTGTTCTTGTTGGGAGTAGTCTTCTATTGGCTCCACCGCAATACCAGCGACGAAGCCTGAACAAGCCCAATGCAAAGCCGAAAGGGCCAAACTTCTGGCCTTTCCGAAGCTGCTCGGCCTAGACCCTTCTCCAGTTTAGGTTGCCAACTAGGGGCGACGAACGCCAGGCGTCGCAGAGAAAGCGGCCAGTCGGACGGCCATCCGCCAAAGCCCGAAAACACCCTGCCCAGACGGAAAGGCCACAAGCATTAGCCAAGAACCAGCGTATCCACCACCAGGGCGCCTAGAATGAGCGCCAGATACATGCTTGAAAAACGGTACATCCCCCAAGCCAGCCTATTTCCCCCTACCCTCCAAAGTCGGAGGGCCTGCCCGACCAGGCCGACCCCAAGAGCGAGCGCTGTCAAGAAGTAGATCCAGCCCCCAATCTGGACCAAGGGCAGCAGCAAAGTAAGGGCAACGACCTGAAGAGTGTAAAGCAGGATCATGTGCCGGGTAGGATGTTCGCCATAAACCACAGGCAGCATTGGCACCCCTGCCCGCTTATAGTCATGCCGACGCACGAGAGCCAGGGCCCAAAAATGGGGAGGAGTCCAGAAGAAGATCAAGGCAAACAAAAAGAAAGCGCCCATGTTTACAGTCCCCGAGGCTGCCGCCCAACCCACCAATGGCGGGACAGCGCCCGCTCCTCCACCAATTACGATATTCTGGGCTGTCCTCTGTTTGAGGACAAGGCTGTAGAAGAGAACGTAGTAAAGGATGCCCACCAAGGCAAGCAGCGCACTTAGGAGGTTAACGAGTAGCGCAAAGATATAAAAGCTTGCCACACACAGCACCAACCCAAATGCCAAGACCTCATACCAAGACATCCGGCCAGTTGGCAAGGGTCGGCTCGAGGTCCGCTGCATTCTCCCATCCAAGTGGCGATCGATCACCTGGTTTAGGGCACTGGATCCGCCTGCTGCCAGAGCACCGCCCAGAAGCGTCCATCCCATCAGTCGGAATCCCGGCCAGCCGTCAGCAGCCACGACCATGGCTGCCAAGGTAGTGGCCAGGAGCAGCCCAACAATGGCTGGTTTCGTGACCTCCAGATAATCCCCCAGTGAGGTCCTTTCGGGAGCCAATGAGTTCAGGTCGACAGCAGTGGGATTTGAGCGCGCCTGGGCTGCAAACACCGTCGTGACTACAGCTCCCGCCCAAACCGCCGAGGCCGTTGCCACATGCAATCCGGTGAGTACAGTCGAAAAGCCGCGCGCCAGAGCGAGAGCGCCAATCGCAATTTGCGCAGCGAGGAACACGGAAGTCACGCAAGCGGAAGGCCGCGGGCCGCGTCCTCCGATGCTTCCAGCCCCTGAACACCAGAAGGAGCATCGACAGAGCACCGCCTGCAGCTGCGAAGCGATGAAGCATGTGAATCCGGCCCAAGGGATTGCCGGGTAGCAATCTTCCATCGCAGAGCGGCCAACCGGCGCAAGCGACTTTCGCTCCGCTCCCGGTTACAACTGCACCAGTGACAAGAACCAGGAAGATGAAACCCATCGTATACATGGCCGCTTGCGCCAGGGTGCCCCTGAGTCTGCAGTCAGATTTGCGTCCTCCATTGGCGGCCAGCGAAAAGGCAAGTACGGCAACGCCACGCTGTCGCGT
>CAYGCA010000094.1:5116-7845 GCA_964348265.1 uncultured Anaerolineaceae bacterium
GCAATTCCATCATGACGGTCACTACACCCAGGACTATCTGAAACGCGAGCAGAATAAGTGACAGCCCAGCTGGCACGACGATCCAGGCCAGACGGCGGTAGCGCCGCCAGACGATTACTGACGTGAGTAGGATCAGGGGGGAGGTAAGGGCAGCGGCCAGGCGATGGGAATACTCGATCCATGCATCCAGCCGGAGTGGAGGAATCAGTCGACCATAACACAGAGGCCAATCCGGGCACCCCAGACCTGAGCCTGTCACTCGGACGATACCTCCCAGGACGATGAGACCGAAAGTCATCAGGGCTGCGCTGAGCGCAAGCCAACGAAATCGACGCCCCTGTGACCGCCACCGGGGCGCCGCTAGTGGATCAGCAGACAATCGCCAGTCTCCCTCTCAACTCAAGTAAGTCAAATAGGCAAATGTGAGGAGAAGCACGGCCGGAAGAACGAAAATATACGTGTACAGTCGCTTGTCCTGCCTCAGGTGCATATAGAAGGCAGCCACCAAACTGGCCTTCGCAAGTGACAGGAGAATGAACAATGAATTCAAGAGGGACCTTGACAGTGAAATCGTTGAAAGGTAGACCTCGACGATGGTGACAATGACAAGCACCAAAAAGACGAGTGCGTATGTGGACCGGGGTGGATAGATTCGGCTGGGTTGTTCACGATTGGTTTCCATGTGCCCCCTCCTACAATAGGTAGATCACGGTGAAAAGGACGATCCAGACTATGTCCACGAAGTGCCAATAAAGTCCAAAGATCTCGACGCCATCGTGGCTCTCAGGTGAGTACCGTCCCCGCAGCGCGAACACAATGACGCCAAGAGCCCAGAGAAGTCCGACGAATACGTGCATACCGTGGAAGCTTGTGACCGTGAAGAAGCTCGATCCGAAAAGACTGCTCTGAAGGTTTATCCCCTCATGGAACAAGGCCCGGAACTCAGTGATCTGACCAGCCAAGAATGCCCCGCCCAGGAGGACTGTGAAGAACATATTGCGGATCAGACCACTGCGGTCCCCTCGATGGATGGCGGATAGACCGAGAACCACCGTGAAGCTAGAAGTAAGAAGGAGAAAAGTATTCAGGCCGACAAGAACGATATCTAGGGCCTGAGCTTCCGGGGAAGGATTGGCGAATTTGTTCTTGGCGAACGTGGCAATAAGGCCGCCAAAGAACATGACCTCGGAGGCCAAGAAGATCCACATACCGAGCTTGAGATGGTCAAGACCGAGTTCCCTGCCCGCCCGAAAATCATCCTCGGCATGCTGAACAGCATACGTGCTCATGTTTGACATCCTCGCTGGCCACCTAGTCTGCGCCAGTCGGTGCAGGCTCGGGAATCACTGGGGGACCTACCCCTTCGCCATAGTCGTAGGGACCATGTTCAACTACCGGAGGCTCCAGGAAGTTGTGCTCGGGTGGGGGTGAGCTGGTCTGCCATTCGAGGGTCAAGGACCTCCAAGGGTTGGCTTCTGCGACAGGGCCTTTGGTCCAGCTGATGATGGCATTATAGAGGAAGGGCAAGACGGAAAAGCCCAGCAGAAAGCCTCCGGCTGAGATGATGAGATTGAGTCCAGTGAATTCATCAGCGTAGGAGGCGACCCTGCGTGGCATGCCCAGCAGGCCTATGAGGTGCATGGGCAGGTAGGTGAGCAGGGTACCGGCGAAAGTCAAGGCGAAATGGGCTATCCCGAAGCGCTCATCATACATGCGCCCGGTAATCTTAGGGAACCAATGGTATAGCCCGGCGAAGATCCCGAATACGCTTCCGCCAAAGAGCACAAAGTGGAGATGGCCGACGACAAAATAGGTGTCGTGGACATGGATATCCACCGGGATCGAGGCCAGCATCACCCCTGTTATGCCTCCAATAAGAAACATCGACACGAACCCCAGGCCAAACAGCATCGGCGTTCTAAGATGGAGCTTGCCTCCCCAAATCGTGCCGAGCCAGGAAAAGATCTTTACGCCCGTCGGAACAGCGATAATCATTGAAGTGATCATGTAGGGAATGCGCAAGCGTGGATCCATCCCGCTCGTGAACATGTGATGTGCCCAGACGGTCAAGCCCAGTACCGCTATGGCCATACTTGACAGGGCAATCATCCGATACCCAAAAATCGGCTTGCGCGCGTGGGTAGGCAACACCTCGGAAATGATGCCCATGGCGGGAAGGATCATGATGTATACGGCCGGGTGCGAATAGAACCAGAAGATGTTCTGGTAGAGAATCGGATCACCACCTGCAGACACAGAGAAGAACAGCGTGCCTGCCAGCCGATCGAGGGCCACCAGGATCAAGCCGGCAGTGAGAACAGGTGTCCCGACAATGGCCAAAATGGAGGTCGCCAGCATTCCCCACACAAAGAGCGGCAGCCGCCAGATCGTCATGCCTTTGGCCCGCATCGTAACCGTTGTTGTCAGGAAGTTGATCGCGCCCATAATCGAAGAGGTGCCAAGAATAATGACGCTGATCGCCCATAGAGTTTGGCCATCCGGCGCTCGGATTGAGAGAGGCGCGTAGGCCGTCCAGCCGGTGTCAGACGCCCCAACGAAGAAGCTGGCCAGCATCACCAGCCCTCCGAGCAGGAGGAGCCAGTAGGAGAGAGCGTTCATATTGGGAAAGGCCATATCCCTGGCCCCGATCATGAGCGGGATCAAATAGTTGGCCAACCCAGCCAGAACGGGGATCACCCACAGAAAGATCATGATCGCGCCGTGCTTGG
>CAYGCA010000095.1:0-260 GCA_964348265.1 uncultured Anaerolineaceae bacterium
CTGATCCAGATGTTACGGATTGTTTTGCGTGATAGCGGCCGGTCGTTTTTCCCAGTGATGCGGCGCGGGGTGTATTCCGTGCGCATGTAAGTCAGGTGCGCGCGCAGATCCTGTGTAGTCACCTCCGTCAGGTCGCGATCCCCCTGGAGTTCAAGCCACAGCCTCAGGTCGTGCTCGTAGCCCGTGAGCGTCCGCGGACTCAGGCCTTCGGCGCTCTTGAACTGGATGAAACCAGGGATCGCTTTCGATATCGAAAGGGT
>CAYGCA010000095.1:372-1333 GCA_964348265.1 uncultured Anaerolineaceae bacterium
CTTCGGGTTATGAGCCCGAAGGCCTATCTTCTCCAGATTGCGGACAATGGGATTGGCTGCCACATCACAGTTCGGGTCAGAGTTGAGACAGACAATCTGTCGCCCGTATGCTGGAACAGCGCGCCCAATTGCGGGTGCCTCTGAGCACCGGGAGTAGTTCGGAGCCCACAGATAGAGAACTCACTGAACCGGATCCTTGACAAGAGCCACGGGTCTTGGCAATCAAGCACCGGGTTGCTTTGAGAGCGCTCTTGATCTTGGTCCCACCTACTGGGACCCAGGATCATCATCAATAATTCAAACGAAGGGAACATGGATCGGCTCGTTAGGATTGAGGTTAGCCACCCAGACGAATCATCGCTGAAGCGGGGGGGACGGAGTGTTGTCTCAAGGTTCGGCCTTGCCTCGCCTATCCGCCCCAGCCTATTAACGAGATTAGTCTAGAAGCGAGCAGGCTAGCGGCCTCCCGAGATGTAGTTTTCGAGCTGCTCGATCATGAACTCCTGCTCAGCGATGATCTCCTTCACCACATCGCCGATCGAAATGACTCCGACAAGCTGGTCATCCTCGAGAACTGGGAGGTGGCGAACGCGCTTGTTGGTCATCAGGGCCATGCACTCGTCAATCGTTTGCTCGGGCCGGACCCAAACGACCTTATCGGTCATGATCTCCCAGACAAGTGTGTCCTTCGAAGCCTTGCCTCTCAGTACGATCTTTCGGGCATAGTCCCGTTCGGAAAAAATGCCCACCAGTCGATCCTCTTTAAGCACCAAAAGCGCACCTACATCCTTCTCGGCCATTAAAACCAGTGCATCGTAAACTGTCGCTTCCGGGCCGACGGACCAAACAGCGGGCCCCTTGACTTCGAGGATCTGGCGTACGTTCTTCATGGCTCATCCCCTTTCTTGCGAGCGACCCCTCTCAGGCGAGAAGCCCCCCTGAAGCCCATTCTGCTCAACTA
>CAYGCA010000095.1:1345-2432 GCA_964348265.1 uncultured Anaerolineaceae bacterium
TTTCCTCTATCAGTCGTGGCAATGCGAAGGCCTAGGGTATGCTCTCAGCATCTAGCGGGCCTCGGGAGGTCCCACCTAGTTATGAAACCGAATCAAGAGGCCAAAACTCCCTTTGAAGCGTTGCCCCGAATTCCGCGCCGAGGAACAGGATAACGGCAGACACGTACAGCCACACGATCAGGATGACGATGGACGCCAGGGAGCCGTAAACCATACCGAAGCGGACAAAACCCGAAGACAGGTACCAGCTGAACCCCCATTTCGCCGCCTCCCAAAGGGAACCCGCCAGTAGGGCACCGCCTAGCGCCGCCCACGCATTGACCGGCCGATTGGGCAGAATGCGGTACAGCATCCAGAGCACAGCCAGCGTGAGGAGCAGGTTGAGGCCGACGCTGAGACCGCGGAGGGTGAGGTTCCTGAGCTCTGCCAAGACGCCTGTGCCGAGCGCTGCGATGAGTAGCGAAAGCAGGAACAAGGCTGCAATGAGAAACACCGTAAGGAGCCCAATGACCCTTTGGCGCCAAAAGGGCCTTCGAGAGGATTCCCAGATCACCTCGAAGGTGGAGGCGATAACGCTAAAGACCGCCGAGGCAGACCAAATCAGCCCAAGCACGCCAACTGTCCCTATGGCTCCCCCAGCCGAATGACCGCCGCACTGTGAGCGGCGAGCGCGGCCACCGTCTGGTCGACAATGCCTCTAATCTCATCTACAAGGCCTGGAGTTGCAACCAAGTTGGAAAG
Organism: uncultured Anaerolineaceae bacterium; assembly: GCA_964348265.1. GTDB lineage: Bacteria > Chloroflexota > Anaerolineae > Anaerolineales > E44-bin32 > JBFJVD01. The sequence continues at coordinate 2,087 of CAYGCA010000095.1, forward strand.
GTATAGATCGAGCGCATCGCGGGCCGCAGATGAGGCAAGAAATGCGCTACCCAGGAAGATCAGGAAGAGGAGCAGTGGAAATAGAGATAGGAAGGTGTGATAAGCAAGCGCGGCAGCTCTGAAGGAAACCTCATGTCTTCGGAAGGACCTGAGGGTTTCTCGAACGAGGTTTGCGACCTGCAGGCCCCGCGCCAATCTGCCGTTCCTTCCTCCGAGCCCTTCGCCTCCAGATCAAACGCCCTCAGGTCGCGGCCTAAGGCGGGCCAGGGCGGCAGCAGTGGTGGGATTCGTCGCTCCGGTCAACCCCAGGGCAGCCGCTCCCTAGCCGACGCCGGATACAGGAGGT
>CAYGCA010000095.1:2442-7194 GCA_964348265.1 uncultured Anaerolineaceae bacterium
CCATTGAATTCACAATCGATTTGAGCGACTGATCAACCAGCTCACACCGTCGCGGTGTCCTTGCGGGATCCATTATCATCGCAGCACCGCCGGCTTGGAACAGCGGGCTGCCTGTGACCTGGCAATGCCACCTATCCCGCCCTGCTTGTTGTGGCCACGGTTTGCGCACCTATCCCGGAACCCAGACTTTCTGAGAGCGGCCTCTGATACAGGCAAAAAGGTAGGCGTTCCAGACCACCGGCGGCACTTCCACAGTCGATCATTCATTAAAGAGTTCACCGACAGACCGCCCCTCGTGCGCCCGTATGATCACCTCGCTCAACATCGGCGCAACGGAGAGGATCGTCATGTTTGGCAGCTTCTTCTCTTCAGGTATGTCGACGCTATCTGTGGTTACGATCTCCTTAATGGGCAGCTCTGCCAGCTTGTCGCAGGCAGGCGGCGCGAGCAAGGCATGGGTGAAAGACAGATAGATATCCCGGGCGCCATGATCCACGAGGATATCTACCGCTTCACATACTGATCCTGCGGTGAGCACCTCATCATCCACCAGGACTACGTCTTTGCCCTCCACATTTCCAATGATCGTTGTGGCGCTGGCGCGTGAAGTGTCGGGGCGTCTCCGCTTCTCGACGAAAGCGAGCGGTGTACCCAGCTTGGCAGCGAAATTGCGACCTTTTTTGGCAAAACCTAGGTCGGCGGTTGCTATGACAATGTTGTCAAGTTCTTTTGAAAGGAAATAGTCGCTCAGCAGATGGAAGGCCGTCAGAACATCCCCGGGGATGGAGAAGAAGCCTTGGATCTGTCCGGCATGCAGATCGATCGTAATGTATCGGTCTGCCCCGGCAACTTCTATCATGTCGGCAATCAAACGGGCAGTGATGGGTACTCGCGGCTGGTCCTTCTTGTCAGACCGGGCATAGGCCATGTAAGGGAAGACAGCGGTGATCCGTCCAGCCGAATCGCGTTTGAGGGTGTCAATCATGACCAGCAATTCCATGATGTTCCGATGGACTGGCGTCCAGAGGGACTGGATCAGAAACACATCCTGACCGCGAACGCTGCCGTGAAGGCGGGTGAAGAGGTTCTCATTTGGGAATTGCACCAGATCGTAACCTTCGAGTGGCAATCTGAGGTAGTCACCAATCTTCTGAGCCAAGTCCTGGCTTGCCGAGCCTGCAAAGAGTTTGATGTCGCCATGGCCATACATGAAGGTACCCTCAGCCTCCTCGTTCGGTCACGGTTTGCCATTCATGGCGAAGTATTCCCATGACCAGCGTGTTCCACTAGCGTCCTTCACGGAAGGTATCGTGCCGCAACCATGCTTCGTCTTTGAAGCCTGCACTTCGATTGAAAGTCATGCCGCGCGCATCGCATTCAGAGACCCGAAGATAGATGCCGTGAAGTCGAAGTGCCTCGAACCTGTGATACAGGGCAGTCCTCACTACGTCCGTGCCGAGGCCTTGGTCCCACTGATCCTTGTCGCCGATGAGAATGCCGGATCCCGCATGCCGGGAATGATTGTCAATCTTGTGAAGGCCGCAACTTCCATCAGGGAGCCGCTCGTCGGCCTCCCCTAGGTCGATCGCCAACGGCCTGGCAGCCGGATCCTGTGTCCGCCCATCTTGGAACCATTCTTCGTCAGAACCGCTCAGGGGAAGGTTACAGCTCAGTGTGCGGATGGCTTCAGGGTCACTCTGCTGCTCAACGAAGCGAGGCAGGTCGTCCCGTTTGATTGCTGGCAGTCGGATGTGCTCGCCATAGATCATCACCCATTCCCCTCAAGCAGTTCCCGAACGGCTCGCTGAGGAGCGATCTCACGCGCAACCACTCGGTCCAAGGTGGCCTCGAAGCGTCCATCCGCTTGTCGCTCCAAGAAGTCTTCGTAGAGGCGCTCTCGAAGAAGAGCCTCCAATTCGGCCCTAAGGCGTGAGCGTTCGCGGACCTTCATTTCCCCGGATTCTCCAAGAAAGAGCCGGTGTTGCTCGATGGCATCGACCACTTCCCGGATGCCCTGCCCACGAAGGGCAACGGACTTAATCAGGGGCGGAATCCAAACTTCATGTTCAGACGTATCACCGCCTTGGACCTCGCGTTCTCGGGGATCCATCCATTGGCGCCGTGCCGGCTGCGCCATCTCCAGGCTGGCCTTCAGGGTCCGCAAGGCCTGGTCGGCACCGGGCAAATCAGCTTTGTTCAGGACCAGCACATCTGCGATTTCTAGGATTCCGGCCTTAATGGCTTGGATGTCGTCCCCGAGTCCGGGAGCCTCCACGACGACCGTCGTATGGGCAGTGCGGGCCAGCTCGACCTCGTCCTGGCCAGCGCCCACCGTTTCAATTATGACCATGTCATAGCCGGCGGCATCCAACGCCTGAACCAGTGTGTGCGTTGTCCGCGCCAGTCCACCAAGTGCGCCGCGGCTGGCCATGCTCCGAATGAAAACGCCCGGATCACCGGCCAGGTCCTGCATGCGAATACGGTCGCCCAGGATTGCACCGCCAGTGAAGGGGCTGGATGGGTCGACGGCGACCACTCCGACAGTTGGCGACTCGGTCGTCTGCCGGCGGAGCTCCAAGACAAGCCGGTTGACCAAGGTTGATTTGCCGGTACCAGAACCTCCGGTGATGCCGACCAGATGAGCCCGGCCGGTGTGTGCGTGGAGCGCCCCCAGGCTATCCAACCCCTCAGGATCGCTGTCTTCAAGTTTAGTCAGCAAGCGGGCCAGTGCCAATCGGTCGCCGGCCAAAACGCGCTCTGCAAGGGTCATCCTTGCGCAGCCCCGGTAGCGGTCTGGCGCGGCTCGGTCGCTTGGCGGAACGTTTCGATCACCTCTCCGGTTCCAGTCCCTGGACCGAGAACTTCACGGACACCCATCTCCTTGAGCGAGGGGATATCCTCATCGGGGATTATGCCACCCAAGAGAACTGGCAGGTCTTCCTGTCCTTGATCGCGGAGAAGCTCCATGAGCCGCGGCACGAGTGTCATGTGAGCGCCGGATAGAATCGAAAGGCCGATCGCGTCCACATCCTCCTGGAGCGCCGCCTCGGCGATCATCTCTGGGGTTTGCCTCAAGCCAGTGTAAATTACCTCGAAGCCCGCGTCCCGCAGCGATCTGGCGATCACTTTGGCCCCCCTATCATGCCCGTCCAGGCCCGGCTTAGCTATGAGAACTCTGGATTTCTGTGTAGACATGCGAGGCTTCCGCAGGAAAGTGTGTTTGTCGCTGGGATTATACACCACCATTCATCCGACTTCTCGTCCGTGCCGAATAGGCGTTCGCCTCCCGTTCTGCACGGTGCGTCCTTGCGTACACCGTCAGAGGCCTCTAAAATAGCTGTATGACGACTACCTCCCAGGCGGCCGAGAGGGCTGAATCCTCAGCCTATTCGGCTTGGCGCGACCGCCTGCTCGTTATCGGCGTCTACTTGGCAGTGGGCATCGCCGGGCTGGCCTGCATGGTCTACCTGCTCCTCGCAGTTCGATGGGTTAATCAGCCCTTCTTGGGCACATTCGTTGAACCCTCCCTGGTCCTGAGCGACCTCCCTCCTGCTCGCCAAGGCTCTTGGGAGACATTCTCGCAAGGATTTCCTGAGGGCAGCCAGCTCATAGCCCTGAACGAAGAGCCCATCGTCGCCCAAAGCGAGATCCAGAATTGGCTTTCCAATTCTCTCTTGGGCGATCGCCTCTCGCTTAGCTATCGAAACGCAGCCGGGGAGACCGGCACAATCGATTCTCGCCTCCAGCGCTTCCCGACATCGGATCGAGTGGCCTATTTCATCACACCCTACCTGACCGGATTGGTCTACCTGGCAGCAGGCTTTCTGATCCTTTACTTGCGACGCGACCGCTCCTCCGGCAAGATCTTTGCCTTTTTTGCGGCCTCAGGCGCCATAGTGCTTGGCGGACTCTTCGACCTTTTGACGACGCAACGTCTTCTCCCCGTGTGGGCTTTTGCCTTGCCCATGGCAGCCGGCGCGCTGGCAACACTGGCCATCCTGTTCCCCCAGCCGGTCCCCTGGATCGGCAGATGGCGCTCCCTGCGCTTTCTTGGGCTCTTCGCTGGAGCTCTCGTCGGCTTGGCCTCGGAGGTCCAGCTCGTCTCTCGGTCACAGCCGGGAGCCAGTCTTGCTTGGATGCGGGCCGAATACGCCTTCGCCGGACTCGCTTTGCTGTTCTTCAGTGGAACCATGGTTTACCGTGGCTTCGTCGCCCCATCCCCAGCCGTCCGCGAGCAGTCACGCCTGCTCCTACTTGGCGTGGTAGCGGGTGTCTTTCCGATTGGGGCCTGGCTCTTTCTCAGCACGACCTGGCAACGAATCTCCATCCCACCCTTTTGGTTCTTGGCCCCGCTCGTGGTGCTCCCACTGGCCATTACCTACGCCATGGCCAGATCTCGTCTGTTGAGCCTCGATGTCCTCCTGTCGCGTGCATTGGTTTATGGCGCCCTGGTCCTCATAGTCACGACCGGCTACGCACTAATGGTTGCCGGGCTTGGCTTGATCCTCGGCACCCAACTCCCGGCCAACGAGCCTTTTCTTATTGGCATCTCGCTCTTCGCTCTCGCCGTTGGACTGAGTCCTTTGCGGGGCTGGCTGCAGCGCAGGATCGACTTCCTTTTCTTTCAGGGAAGCCAGGCCTACCGAGACCGCCTGCAGCAATTCGGCCGCGAGCTTAAACCATGCACAGTTGAATCTTTGGCGGCGCCGGACGCCGAACCATCAATTCGACCACGAATTCAAACCATGCACA
>CAYGCA010000095.1:7237-7510 GCA_964348265.1 uncultured Anaerolineaceae bacterium
GTCAGCGGGCTTGTCCAACACCTGCGCGAGACGAAAGCGTCGCTCTATCTCACTCCAGGAGAGCCGCTCCCAGCCCGCCTGGTCGGGGACCGATCTCGACTGGGCGTTCTCGGATCGGTGGCCTACGTACCATTCTCAGCACAGGAGCGTTTGACCGGCTGGTTGGCCCTGGGTGCGCGAAGATCGGGCGATCCCTACACCCACGACGACCTGGTCTTTCTGGAATCGCTTGCCGATCAATCCTCGCTGGCACTCGAACGGGCCCAGGTGGTC
>CAYGCA010000095.1:7569-7835 GCA_964348265.1 uncultured Anaerolineaceae bacterium
TATGATGACCTGCTCGAATTGATCTACGCGCAGACTAACCACGTCATCCCGACGCGCGATTTCCGCATCGCCCTGTACGATGAGGGTCGCGAGACGCTTCATTACGCCTTCTTGCTTTCTGACAACGAGCGTCTGTTTGAAGAGGAGGGAAAACCGCTTGTTCCGGCTGTGGGTCTGCTGCCGTGGGTGGCCTCAAATGGCACGCCGCTGCGGGTCGATGATTACGAGCATGAATGTTCGACGCGCGGGGTGAGCCCTGAAGCCGG
>CAYGCA010000096.1:0-7512 GCA_964348265.1 uncultured Anaerolineaceae bacterium
AGCACAATGGCGCCGACCACAACGCCCGGGATGCTGCCCAATCCGCCGACAATGATCAGGACCAGAACGGTGATCGACACCAGCAGGGCAAAGCTGTGAGGGAAGATCGAGCCGATCATGACGGCGAAAAGCGCTCCGCCGAAGCTGGCAACAATCGCTCCGGTAATGAAAGCCTTGAGCTTGGCCTCGACGATGTTGACCCCCATGACCTCGGCGACGGGTTCGTCTTCCCGCATCGCGACCCAGGCGCGACCGATACGGGAATCTTTCAAGCGCCAGGAAATGTAAGCGGCCAACAGACAGAAACCGACAATGGGGTAGAACAGGTCCGGCGGCGAACTGAGTTCAATGGGTCCAATAGGGATGTTTGGGATTCTCAGGATGCCCTGTGCGCCGCCAAAGGTCGGCTTGAACCAGTCTGAGAGGAACAGTTTTTGTGCGATCTCACCGAATCCCAGGGTCACGATGGCAAGGTAGTCTCCCCGCATTCTCAGCACGGGTGTCCCGACGATGATCCCGGCGAAGGCCGCGGCGATGATTACGAAGGGCAAGGCCGCCCAGAAGGTGAGCTCGAGGGCGATCCTGGGAGAGGCCTCCGAGGTCAGAACGGCGGTCGTGTAGGCGCCCACGGCGAAGAAGGCAACGTAGCCGAGGTCAAGCAGGCCGGCAAATCCAACCACGATGTTCAGCCCCAGGCCCATGAGCAGGAAGATTCCGACCAGGTTAAGGACCGCGGTCAGGAAGGGTCCCATGATCTGGGGCAAAATGAGAAGCATGAGGGCCAAAGCGACCACTGCCCCGATGCGCAGGCGTTGCCGTTCGGTGTCCGGCAGGGCCGCGATGCGCTGCCTGAGCGCAGCTCCCCGGATCGCCGAGAAACGCTGAATCGCAAAACCGAGCGCAAATATGATCACCGCGCCCCAGGCGGTCAGCCCGCCTGTTCCGCGAAAAAAGAAGGATACCAGGAAGGGCAACCCGATACTGCGCAAGGGCGTTGCCACGACATCCTGAAGCAAGCCGATGAGGAGCACCCATGAGATGGCTCCGATGAGCGGCAGGCGCCAGCGGTCGGGGAGAATATAGGCCAAGCCTCCGAGGGCACCCAGGGCCGCCATCAAGATGAAACCCAGGAGGATTCCCACGGGCAGGGGCTGTCTGAAGGTGAGAAGCTCCAGCAAACCGGGTGAGATGTTGAGGAAGATCGGCCTGAGATTGATGAGACTTGCTAATACAATGAAGGCGGAGAGAAGCAGCCCACCTCCCAGACCCACTATCAGGCCGGCCATCACGTTGCGCCGACCCTTGGGAGCCGCGGCGTAGCCTTCCAAAATGGTCGGCTCCTTTGCGGCCAGATACCCGAAGATGAACGGGATCAGGAAGAGCAGTGCATACCCCATGCTGAGGACGCGGTGGATGATGGCTCGGGTCGAAAAGGCCTCGACCATGCCGATGGCGGAGACGAAGACCGCGGAGATGCCTGCGATCAGACCCAGGCGGACTGCCCGGCGCAGGTCTACCTCCATCAACTTCACTTCGATGTCCGGCTTGTCTTGGAGAGCCAGCGAGGCCTCCTGAAGCTTCTCTTTCGCTATTTCTGCCATACGATCTATGCCTTCTCCTCCGACAGTCGTTCACCCAGAAGGCCGGTAGGGCGAAAGATCAGGACCAGAATCAGCACGGTGAACGCAACCACGTCCTTGAGCTGGTGGGGTGACGGAATGTCAAGACCCGTCAGGACAAGAATAGGTCCCAGTGATTCAACCATGCCCAACACAACCCCGCCCAGCATGGCGCCCACAAGATTGCCAATGCCGCCCAGTACAGCCGAGGTAAAGGCCTTGATTCCTGGGAGAAAGCCAGTGAAGAAGTTGACCTGGTTGAAGACGAGCGAGTAGAGGGTGCCGGCAGCCCCGGCCATCATCCCGCCAATGGCAAATGTCAGGACAATGGTCCGGTCCACGTTGATCCCCATCAGGCTGGCTATTTCCTTGTCTTCCGCCACCGCGCGTATTGCTTTGCCGGCTTTGGTCTTCTCTACGAAAAAGTACAGGCCGGCCATCATCAGGACAGCGGCGATGATAACCACCGCTTGAATGGCAACGATCCTAAATCCAAAGATGTTGATCGGCTGCAGCAGTTGAGGCAGCCGGGGGTAGGACTTCGTTCCCGTCCCGAAGAGGCCCGCAAAAGCATATTGTAAGAAGAACGAGGCCCCAATCGAAGTGATCAAGGGAACAATGCGGGGGGCGTCTCGAAGCGGGCGGTAAGCGATCCGCTCAACTGAGACAGCCACGAGGGTCGAAGTCATCATGGAGGCCAGCAAGACGATTAAGAGGGACAAGACCGGATTGGCTTGCCAGATTCCAGCATTGGAAAGAGCATTGGCAACATAGAATCCAATCATTGCCCCGCTCATGAAGACTTCGCCGTGGGCGAAGTTGATGAATCCGAGAACTCCGTAAACCATGGTGTAGCCGAGGGCGATCATGGCGTATACGCCGCCCTGCGCCAAGCCGAAGATGATCAAATCCTGCCATTGACGAACGGAATAAATGCCAGAGGTGAGGGTGACATAGGAGCCCCACCCGACGAGCACGACCACGGTGATGCGGAGCACCCAAATCAGAAGTGCGACGAAGGAAAAACCGCTAGCAAGCCGTTGAGGAAGCGTCTGCTGCATGCTTTGTTGCTCTCTCTTGGAGGAGCGATGAGTCAGCTCAAGAGGGCTGACTCATCGCTTCGAGTGCGTATCTTCGCCTGAGCGGGATGCTTCGGGCCTAAGATACGAGGCCCTGCCAGCCCCTAGGGTGTGAACGAATATACCACATTCGCTCGCAAACCTGGAAGCCCGGCAGACGGGTCATCGAGCCTGACAACGTCGATGGTGGGCTGGGCACAATCGCCCCACTGGTCGCAGGTGAACGTGCCGGTCACACCCACGTGGCCGGAAGTTGCGTAGATTTCGTCCCGCAGCGCTTGGCGGCCTATCCGCAGTTCGCCGTCGGACAGTTCCTGGCCTACACTTTGGATAGCTTCCATCAAGATGATCGCGGCATCGTAGGCTTGCCCGTGGAAGGACTGAATGGGCGCCTCCCCGTAGGTGGATTCGTAGTCCGCGACCATGTCAGCGTAGGCTGAGCCGGAAGGAGTGGCCGGGCCGGAGAAGTACATGCCAACCCCACCCTCCAAGACCGCCTCAACGAACGTGTCAGACAACAGGCCGTCGGCGCCCATCAACAGGATGTCCTCAAAACCCTCGATCTCCTTCGACTGGAGCACGATAAAGTCGCCTTCAGGCTGGAAGATGGGGAAGAAGACCAGTTCGGCGTCGGCCGCTGCGACGGAAGTGAGCACCGGGCGCATATCGGTATCGCCCTTGTTCACTGCAGTGGCGATGACGATCTCACCGCCCAGCTCTTCGAAGACCTGGTTGAAGACGTTGGCGAGGCCCTCGGTGTAGGGATCACCGTCGTGGATGCTGGCCGCCCTGGACACCCCAAGATCCCGGAAGGCGAAAGTCGCGGCTGCGCGGCCCTGGATCGTATCGTTGTGAGCCGTTCGGAAGTAGCCTGGCTGCCAGGCTGTGCCCTGTACGCCCCCAATCGAGGTCAGCGCTGGCGAGGTGTTCGAGCCAGAGATCATGACCAGACCCGCCTCAGACATGATTTGTGAGGCAGGGACGCCGGCGCCGGAGCAACTGGTTCCGATGATCGCTACGATCTGTGGATCGGATACGATCTTCTGGGCGCCCGTTGTTCCGCCTTCGGAGGAACACAGGTCGTCTTCATTCTGAAGCGTGACCGTGTGACCGAAGAGCGCGCCGCCCATGTCCGCAATAGCGAGTTCAACGCCGCGAACTTGATCTGTGCCAAGGCTGGCAAGGGTGCCGCTGATCGCTTGAAGAGTGGCGATCTTGATAGGCTCACCCTGGGGGATGTCGACACATCCGAGGGCGTCAGTGCATGGGGCGGGGGTTGGCGGCGTACATGCAGCCAGAGCGAGGCCTGCCAGGACGAGCAGGCCAAGAATGACGAGTTTACGATTCATTTCTCCTCCTAAAAGTAAGTGTGACCTCCGAGTGAATTCAATCCATGAGGTCGATCGTTATGTCTCTTCAGTTCTGATGTGTTCGGCGTCTAGATCTCTCCCTGGCCGGCCTCCTTTCCTGCGTGCCTTGCGGCTGCACGCGCAGTATCTAGAGTGAGGCGGATGGAGCCTAAGCCTTTTCCTATAGAGTCTGATTCTATAACCCGGAATGCCCATCTGTCAACCGTCTTTTCCTTTTCATGCCTGTGACGTAGCGTGGCAAGCACCTCAACCACAGTCCCGGTCCAGGCTCTTTGCCACGTCAGCTGGGAATCGGCCTCCCTTTCGAACGCGCCTGGCGGCCGTACCGATTCTCGCACCAATGGCCTGGGAACCTGGATCCCTGCGCTCCGTCCCTCCGACTAGTCTCACATCCCGTGAGGGTCTGGAGCCGAATTGCCTCGACAACGCCCGACTGGCTCATTATCATAGACCCTAAGGTATCCTAATAGAGCCGGGTGCGTTCGTTTTCCCAGACCGGGACGAAAGGCGCTCGCAAGAGGGGGCTTCGGCTCTTGGCGTTGGTGCTGACCTGGAGTGTTGGCTTGCTCTTGATGGGATGGGCAGTATAACCCTGGAATTCTTTAGAATGAAGGCGCACCTACCTAGCTCGGTTCTCATGAAGCTGGTCCGGCTCGATTGACGAAAGGGTCCGGTTGGTTGACCAACCCTCGATCGAAGTTTAGGATGTAGGGGGTAGGCGAGCGGAGGGCTCATGCGAATCGGAATGATGCTTGATCTGTACAAGCCTCACGTGAGCGGAGTGACTCATTATGTCGACTTGAGCAAGCGCTTTCTCGAACGACAGGGCCATGAGGTCTACATCTTCACCTTCGGCGATTTAGATTACGCGGACAGGGAGCCAAATGTCATCCGCTCTTCAGGCGTTCATCTGCCCGAGAGGGGCATCTACCTTGGCTTCAGCTACACACGGGCGGCGCGCCAGCTCATTCGTACGATGGACCTGGTCCATGTCCATCACCCATTTCTTAGCGGCCGTCTGGCGCTTCGGTACTGTCGGCCGGCCGGCATTCCTATTGTCTTCACCAATCATACCCGATACGACCTTTATGCTCAGGCATACTTGCCCATGCTGCCAGATCAGATTGGCAGCACCTTCCTGCAAACGTACCTTCCCTCTCTCTGTCGAGAGGTGGATCTCGTGATCGCACCCTCCGAGGGACTCAAGAGAGTACTGCGCCAGTTTCACGTCCGATCCCACATTGAAGTCATTCCAAATGGAGTTGATCTGGAGCCGTTTGAGGACCCGAGCGACCCGGTTTCGAGGCAGGAACTGGCTGTGCCTGAGGAGGACGTCCTCCTGGCGTATTCCGGCCGCTTAGGGCCGGAGAAGAACCTGACCTTCCTCCTGAGGGCCTTTTCAGGCGCGCAGCAAGCCTATCCGAATACGAGCCTGGTCCTCATGGGCGATGGTCCAGAGCGGGACAATCTTCAGCATCTGGCTGATCGGATGGATTTGGGCGAGAAAGTGATCTTCACGGGCTTGATCCCATACGAACGTATTCCGAGCTATCTGGCGGCGGCCGACGGGTTCGTGACTGCCTCGGTTACGGAGGTTCACCCACTCTCCGTGATTGAAGCCCTGGCGGCCGGCTTACCTGTGGTTGGCATCGATTCGCCTGGTGTTGGCGATACGGTTGTCGATGGTCACAATGGATTGCTGAGTCGGCATGATTTGGCCGCCTATACGGCCAAACTCACCCGGTTCCTGGCGGACAAAGCATCCCGCGAGCTCTATTCTCAAGCGGCCCCGCTAACCGCGCAAAAGTACGATATCCGGCGGACCACCGCTATCATTGAAGGACAGTACGCCCGCCTGCTCTCCTTGCCGCCTAGGGAAAGACCGAGTTTGGTCACCCGGCTCTGGAAAAGGCTGAGGGAAGGAGCAGCCTAAGGAGTCGCAGACTGGCGGGTCTGGGCGAGGAGATCCCGGGGGAGTGCACTAGCGAGGGTGGGTGCAAACTCCCGTCGCGAAACTGGCGAAACTTGGAGGGAGAACTGGATCCGGTCTCGAGCGCTCGCGCTCCGATCGTCTTCGCTGCAGTCAAGGCATGCACTCCCAAGAAGGGAGGCTGTCTGCGGCTGGCAACCTTGACGTATCCGGTCGCTCCGGACTGGCTTGAGAGGTCCTGGAGGATCTGCGCCGCAGCGTTCGTCCTAGGTGCCTCGGGCTGGGCGGATGGGCTGGAGCCTCGTGAGAATGCGGTCGAGAGGACGGCCGACTTCTAGCAGTGGTCCCGCCTGATCCCTTGGTAGTCATTGTGGGGCCCACGGCCGCAGGGAAGACGGCCCTTGCGATTCGGCTGGCGCAAAGCCTTGATGGTGAAATCGTTTCGGCTGATTCACGCCAAATCTATCGCGGCCTGGATATTGGGACGGCCAAGCCGAACCGCATAGAGCGGTCGCTTGTCCCCCACCACTTGATCGACGTCGCGGATCCGCTGGAACCGTGGAGCTTGGTGGACTACAAGGCGGCAGCGCTGGAGGCCATTCGTGACATCCAGGCTCGCCGCCGACTGCCATTCCTGGTGGGAGGCACCGGCCAATATATCTGGGCAGTTCTGGAAGGGTGGGCGCCGCCTCCCCGTGCGGAGGATGACAGATTTCGCCGTAGGCTGGAGGTCTACGGCGCTGAACACGGCAGCGAGGCTCTGCATCGAAGATTGGAGCAGGTCGACCCGGAAAGAGCCGCGGCGATTGATCCTCGTAACGTCCGGCGGGTGATTCGAGCGCTGGAGATCTTTGCTCTCACCGGGGTGCCTCCCAGCCGCATGAGAGTGCGCCGTCCACCTCCTTTCGCAAGCCTCATCCTGGGCCTGACGCGGCCCAGAAGCGAACTCTTTTCCAGGATCGATGCCCGCATTGACACGATGCTGGAGGCGGGCTGGGTCGAGGAGACACGCTCCTTGATGGACCAAGGCCTCAAGCCGGATTCACCAACGCTGTCGGCGATCGGATACCGAGAAATCGTCATGTACCTCCGCGGCGAAAAGAGCTTGGAAGAGGCGATTGAAGAAGTCAGACGAAAGACAAAGCAGTTTGTCCGCCGACAGAGGACCTGGTTCAAGTTCGATGACCCCAGAATCGAGTGGTACGAGGTTCATCCAGGCGTGGAGGAGGAACTGGCAGAGCGCGTCCGAGGCTGGTTGACTGAGGGGCGATTCAGCCAGAGAGGCACGGTTCCCGGGTCCGAAGCCGGGAACCACGTCGGCTGAGCCCTGCAGGTGGGGCTCTCCCGGATTAGGCGCTGAGAGGCAGCCTTTCGAGCAGGGAGTAGGCAATCCCTGCCAGAGCCGCCGTAGCCGGGATCGTCAGCACCCAGGCCAGCGCCATCTCCTCAAGAACTGTCCACCTTACTTTGCTGAAGCGTTCAGCTGCCCCCACGCCCAGAATGGACGAACTGAG
>CAYGCA010000097.1:0-3701 GCA_964348265.1 uncultured Anaerolineaceae bacterium
CACCCTCAAGCAGCTCGGCGGCCTCTCAGGCTTCTGTCATAAGGACGAGAGCCCGTACGATCATTTCACGACCGTTATGCGGGAGCGGGCCGCCATCGTCTATTGGTCGTTGGAGTCCAAGCGATCAGTTCGCCGCTTGTCGATCCATCTAAGACGAGATGGCTACCGCCCCCGCCTTAGACATGTGCATTGCGCCATGCTCTTCATTTCATTCCTTTTTACGAGCCTAATTTTTATTACAAACTTGATAGATATTATACGTCCCGAGCGAGCCTTGTCAAGCCCAAGTCCGGGACAAGGTCGCCTCAAACCATCTGGCATGCTGAAGATCGGAGCATTCCGTCCAGCCAGGGTGGTTCTGGTCGGAGAGTTAGGTGCGCCGGACAATCGCGTCAGACATCCGGGCGACTCGAACCATCGCTTCGACGTCATGCACGCGCACGACATCCGCGCCCCGGTCTATGCCGATGGCGATGGTGGCTGCCGTCCCCTCTACGCGCTGGGCCGGAGGCAGATCGAGGGTGTAGCCGATGAACGATTTTCGAGACGTCCCGAGGACGATCGGATAGCCAAGCGCTCGTAGCTGGGAGAGGCGGTTCAGTAGTTCCAGGTTCTGATCCACGGTCTTGCCGAATCCAACGCCTGGATCGATCAAGATGTTCTTGTCTTGGATGCCGGCCGAGTGGGCCAGAGCGACGGAGTGGTGAAGCTCCTCTTGGATTTCCTCGAGCAGATTGCTATATTCCACCCCCACGTATCGTCCACCCAGCCGCTCAGACAGGCTTGCATCCCCTGATCGGCTGCGGTTATGCATTAGGATCACTGGCACCCCGCGTTCGGCAACCAGCGGCGCCATGGCCGGATCGGCTCTAAGGCCCCATACGTCGTTTATCATATGTGAACCCGCTTCGAGGGCCGCTGCGGCCACTTCCGCTCGGTAGGAATCGATGCAGATGATCACATCCAGTTCCGAAGCCACCGCCCGGATGATGGGCAGGACTCTGGAGAGTTCCTCGTCGACCGCAATGGCTCTGGCGCCCGGTCGAGTGCTCTCGCCGCCGATATCCAGAATGTCCGCACCGGAATCAACGAAACGCCGACCTAGTTCGAGCGCCGTTCCGACCGGGTCCTCGGCCCCAAGCAGGCCATCCCCGGAGAAGCTATCGGCTGTGATGTTCAGGATACCCATCACGTACGTTCTTGAACCCCAGATCAGTTCTCGACCGGCGACAGAAAGTTTCTCCGACTTGAGCTTCATCTCAGGAAGACCCTGCCTTTTCTCCTAGTCTGAGTGTGCGCCTTCGGCCAGCCAGACGCCACTCGTGTTGGCGTCTTGAACCAATTCTGTGATTGTCCGCCTCAGAACTGGGTGAATCAAGTCCGGCGCCAAATCTGCGAGGGGGACGAGAACGAAGGCTCGTTCAGCCATGTGAGGATGAGGCACAACCAAGCGATCCGTTTCCAGTACCAGATCATCGTAAAGCAGCAGGTCGAGGTCGATTGTCCGAGGCCCAAATCTAAAGGTAGCCTGGCGACCGAGTCTCTGCTCGATCCGCTTCAGATAGGAGAGCAGATCCTGGGGTGAGAGGTCGGTTTCGGCGTGAACAACCTGGTTTAGGAAGTTTGGTTGGTTGGTGAAGCCCCAGGGTGCCGTCTCATACACAGCTGACCGCTGCCGCGTCTCAACGGCCGGCGAGAGGGCGCCGATCGCGGCATGGAGATTCCGCCGTCGATCTCCCTGATTGCTTCCCAGTGCAATGTAGACGCTGGGGGTCATCTCACTCGCGGGCTAGGACTTCGGGTACCTTATCGCCAGACTGCAGCAGTCTAACTGCCGGAAGGCGCCGCGAAATCTAAAGCCGGCTCCGCGCCTTCCCGCTTAGGATACCAGACAATCCTGGTTGGAGAGGGCTCACGCTCAATTGCGCATAGACAAAACCGGCCTGATTCAGGCTTGCGCGACCTTCACGCCGAGTGTACGATTTTATTGATCATGCTTGAGCGAAGCCGATCGGCCGATAGTTCGGGGATGGAGCCCAATGACGCTCGCCAGATCATGCGCAATCTGGCGGTCACTCTGAGCATCGCCACTGTGCTGGCCACAATCTTCACGGCGTGGACGCCAGCGAGTCTCAGTGTGGGGGAGTTGGCCGGACAGATTGCGATGGCCTTTGACAGCGAGCAAGAACCTATCGCGCCGGCGACGCCATTTCCGGGGGCTGCCTCCCAAGAGCGAGGGCTGCGGATTGGCATCGTGTCCGGCCACTCCGGACCAAACCCCGAAACCGGGTTCTTGGATCCAGGTGCCGTCTGCAGTGATGGCCTCACGGAGCTGGAGGTTAACCATAGGATCGCCGAATTGGTCGTGCGAGGGCTCAAAGCCGCGGGCTATGAGGTGGACCTGCTGGAGGAATTCGATCGCCGGCTTGCCGGCTACCGTGCGGTGGCGCTAGTCTCCATTCACGCGGATGCATGCGTGGCAATCAATGATGAAGCGACCGGATTCAAAGTCTCGGCTGCGCTTGAAACGACTGTTCCAGACAAAGCTCAGCGGCTGGTCTCTTGTCTGGCTGACCGCTATGGGGCGGCCACCGAGCTGCGTTTTCACCCCGGTAGCATTACCCGCGATATGACGGCCTACCATTCGTTCTATGAGATTCATAGCCAGACCCCTGCCGCGATCATTGAGACCGGTTTCCTGTATCTAGACCGTGACTTCCTGACAATGAAGCCAGAGGTCGCCGCAACCGGAATCATTGAGGGAATCTTGTGCTATGTTCATAACGAACCAGTCTACCTGAGCGGTGAGGCGCGATGACCACCAGGCCGGACCAAGACTTGAACTCGGAGCTGAAAGCCATCTTGTTGGCGGCTCATCGCGCCATCAAGCGGGGGAACCGGGCTGAAGCTCGCCGAATGGCGCGGCTGGCGGCCCGGATGGCACCAGAATCGGAGGCGCCCTGGATCTTGCTGGCGGCCTCGTCTGCGCTGCGTCCAGCGCTTGCTTATGCGGCCCGGGCCCTGGAAATTAACCCCAGAAGTAATTTGGCCCGCAAGGCAATCCGCTGGCTGGCGAGGCGCGAGGCCTCTCAAAGGCGCGCTCGGGCGGCCGAAGCCGCAAAGTTGCCGCTGGACGCAACCCTTGAGCTGGCGTCTCCGGAGGCATTAGCGGTCAGGCGCCTGATCTCACCGCAGGTGCTGCTGCCATCCCTGCTGGTCGTTGCAGGATTGGCTGCTTGGTTCAATGGTCAGCCGGCGGATGCGCTTCAGCCTCAACAGGCCTCGGCACCCATGGCCAAAGCCAGCTTGACCCCGACGCCGACCAACACACCTACGCCGACGCCCACGGCTACCCCGACCGCCACGCCAACAAATACGCCGACTCCAACGGCGACGCCCACGCGCATCGGCAACCTATCCTGGGACTATACGTCCAATCCAGAAGACTTGGCCCATGAGGGGCGCTGGATCAACGTGGACCTGGGGCGGCAGAGAGTGACGGCCTATGAAGGGCCAGTCCCTGTGCGGTCATTCGTGGTTTCAACTGGGACTTCAAGACACCCGACGGTCACGGGACAATTCAGAGTCTACGTAAAGCTTAAGGCGACCGACATGTCTGGACCCGGCTACTACCTCCCGGGGGTTCCCTGGACTATGTACTTCTATCGAGGCTACGCAGTTCACGGCACCTACTGGCATAG
>CAYGCA010000097.1:3711-4452 GCA_964348265.1 uncultured Anaerolineaceae bacterium
GCGTATGACTGGCCCCGGATATGATTTGCCTGATGTCCCCTGGGTCGCGTACTTCTATCAGGGTTATGGCTTTCATGGCACCTACTGGCATAGCAACTTCGGGACTCCGATGAGTCATGGCTGTGTGAATTTGACGATCGCTGACGCGGAGTGGATCTTCAATTTTGCGTCGGTTGGCACACTGGTCAACGTCCATCCTTGATGGCTTGAATCTTGCACGCGGTAACGTATCTGTAAAGTAAGCGAGAGTGCTTAGGTATGTCCGAGGTACTACACTTTCCAGATCATCTTTCGCGCCGAGAGTTCCTTCAGGTCTCCGGCGCCAGTTTGTTGGCCCTGGCTGTGCCGGTTCAATGGGCGGGGAAAAGACTGAACCTGGCTGAGGGCCAGCTTGGCCGGGTAGCTGATCCAACCGTCGATGTCCTTAAGCAACCCTTTTTCGGAAGCGAGAAGTTAAAGACCTTTTGGCGTGACGAGGTGCTCAGGCTGAGTGGAGCCCTGATCGGTGATCGAGTGCCCGAGCACAACCGGGTTTGGTACGAGGTGGAAGGGTTGGGCTTTGCCCACTCCTCGGCCATCCAACCCGTTAGAGACGAGCCGAATGAACCTCTCCCTGCGATCTCAAGCCTTGGCCAATTGATGGAAGTGACGGTGCCCTTCGTCGACGCCTACTTGACGGTGATCGACGTCTCGAGGCGACGGATCGAGATGCGATTGCCGCCCGGCTTGGTCGAGGCATGC
>CAYGCA010000097.1:4462-4964 GCA_964348265.1 uncultured Anaerolineaceae bacterium
CCAGGATGAATGCCGTAAAGGTCTATCGCTTCTATTATGGGACGACGCACTGGGTCACAGGTGTGAGTCGTGACGTCAGCCTAAATAAGTGGTACCGGATTGCGGATGACAAGTGGGTGTATACCTTCTACGCACCGGCAGAAGCCTTTCGGCCAATCCGGGTGGAGGACTTCACCCCAATCTCTCCTCACGTTCCGCTGGAAGACAAGCGCATCGAGGTCGATCTTGCGCGCCAATGGGTACTGTGCTTCGAGGGTTCGAAGGCTGTCTTCGCAACCAAGATTTCTTCCGGCAGGAAGTTTGGCGAGAAGACCTACTGGACGCCGGAGGGTTCCTTTGTCACCTTCCGAAAGCGGGGTTCGCGGCATATGGCAGCTGGCAACTTGGCAACCGGCTACGACCTTCCCGGGGTCCCGTGGGTCTCCTTGGCCCAGGCCCAGATGCGGCTGCCGCTCACCTCCCGCCGGGGGTTCGCCCAGCCGAGGATGGGGCGCTTCGGGTG
>CAYGCA010000097.1:4974-7492 GCA_964348265.1 uncultured Anaerolineaceae bacterium
GCGCCAGGCCCTCCTTCGAATGCAGCTCCAGGGGCTCGAGCCCCGCCGCCGCCAGGGCCTCGCCGGCGGCCATCTCGCGGCCGCCGTAGCGCACCCGGCCGCGGCCGGTGGTGTCGAGCACGGTGATCGTCTGGGTCGCCGTGGAGCACCCGCTGGTCGCGCTCGGGGTGGCCGGAGGAGGGTTCGTCCGGTTTTGGACAATGGCGTGGCGTTTCATGGAACCTACTGGCACAATGACTTCGGCCGACCCCGAAGCCATGGCTGTTTGAACATGACCAGCCGGGCGGCCAAATGGCTTTTCCGCTGGACGCAACCCCTTGTTCCACTGGGGGAGCAAGAAGTCTGGGTCAGCTATGGCACTCAGGTTCGGATTCGAACCTGAAGGGTTAGGTGTGCTGAAGGCCTGACCAGGTTGCCGGAATCCCCTCTCCCTCACTTGGCCTAATCGCCTCCCTCGGTAGAGACGGCAAAGAACAAGCGGCATCGCTTGAGTCCTTGTCTTCGCGTCCAGCAGTGAATTCCGCCGGGTGGCTGGCAAGCAGGCGGTCTCCCCTAGATCCTGATTAAAGGAGCCAAGGCCCTCGACCTGGAAGAACCGAAGTGGCAGAAGGCTCAGCCCTCATCGATCGTTGGATGTCTGTTCTACTCGCAGAATGAACTTCCCATCCTTGATATGCACGCCTTCCGTGACGCGATCGCAACGAAGTGCAATATCCTGCTCGTCAGGCTGGGGCCGGGTCATCTGGATGAGCGGTGCGACAAGGAATGTCGTCTCCCCTGCAGTCTCGTCCTGCCCCTGAAACGGGAAGCTTCTTGGCCTACGCTGCACTCTGGCTCAGCATGGCAGGTGATCAATCGCGCGATAACGCGGTCCTGGGTGAAGACTGCAGCCAAAGGGTCTGAGAGGCCCCCTCGAGTTTCCGAGCCGGCGAAGGATGCACGCAACGAACCAGGGGCCTCGCCTGAGTGAAAGCCAGGAATGCGTGTACCCGGCAGTTCAGCCGCAGCCTGCAACTGGAGAGACCCCTTGAGGCCGAGTCCAGCCATCGAGGGTCGAGGAACCTCTGGGGTCCCGGAGGGCGCGCTGCTGATCAGGGCGATTAAGGAGTTTGTACAGGCATCCTGCACCAGTCTGAAAGGTACGCCGAGTACACAATGTGTCGGGTAGAATTGTTAGTGGGTGGTACGCCCAGGCGGATCGCGGCCGTGTTTGAGAAGCTTTCGAATGGGAGAAGGCCAAATAGACATGCTGTGATCGTTGCACCACTGATTGGCAGGCAGGGATTTCTCGGTGCAGCCTGGCCTCACGGCTCAGAGAAGCCGGTTTGGGCGATCCTGCACCCACTCCCGACGAGGAAACTAAGTCCTACCTGGAGCGGATGCCGGATAACCCGGAGGTTTGAGCTGAATTGACAACTGGCCCCCTATTCGAAGGACTCGTCGTTGATGACCAGGGAGAACCAGTCCGAGTTGCGTTCGTCGGAGGGGATGCCTATTATGTTGTCGACGATGACGGTTTTCTCAGGCACATTGAGAGTGAGGTGGTGGACAGGCAGGTTTTGGATCTCATGCGGGCGAGCATGGAGGGGCACGAGTCGTTGATCGCCGAGGGAACGATGAAGATGCTGGGGCAGGAGGACATCTTCA
The DNA here is from genome assembly GCA_964348265.1 of uncultured Anaerolineaceae bacterium. Lineage (GTDB taxonomy): Bacteria > Chloroflexota > Anaerolineae > Anaerolineales > E44-bin32 > JBFJVD01. The sequence goes on from CAYGCA010000097.1 coordinate 6,622, forward strand.
CCAAAGCGATGATTGAGGCTTCGCTGAAGAATCTGGACGAGCAGTTCGATCAATTGATTGAAAAGGGGATTGCGGAAGATGTTCGAATGTGGTTAGGGATGATGGGGTTTCAGGTGGTTATTAACGTGCATGGGGATGTAATTCGGGTTAACCAACCTAGCGTCGCCGATGATTTGGATGAGTGAGGCGGACTGACAGATAGCAGGCGCGCGCAAACATTTCTCTAATGAATCTGAATTATGATCGCCTATAGACTCTTGATCCGTCGGTAGGAAAGTGAGGCGAAGACGTGGCCTTGTCTGAACATATTCTTGATGTAAATGATGCCACTTTCGAAGCGGAAGTTCTCATGCGGTCGCACGAGGTCCCAGTGGTCGTCGATTTCTGGGCTCCCTGGTGTGGTCCGTGCAGAACCTTGGGGCCGATGCTGGAGCGGCTGACAATTGAGGCAGGCGGCAGCTTCCGACTTGCTAAAGTCAATGTAGACGAGAATCCTGGTCTAGCCATCCGGTATGGCGTTCAAGGGATTCCGGCAGTAAAGGCCTTCCGGATGGGAGAAGTCGCTTCGGAGTTTACGGGAGCCTTGCCGGAGGCGAGTGTGCGTCGATTCATAGACAAGATTGCGCCGAGCGAGACTGACCAGGAGGTTGAACGCGCACTGAGTCTGCTGGCTACACGTCACTGGTCGGATGCTGAAGCCGCCTTCGAGTCCACGATGGCCCATGATGATACAAACCCCAAAGCGGCCTTGGGTCTTCTGCAAAGCTACTTAATGCGGGGCAAAGGTCAAGAGGGTCTGAGTCTGCTCAATCGTTTTCCAGCGGGCACTGAGTGGGTGGTAGCAGAGAGCCTACGCCCCGTGGCGGAATTG
>CAYGCA010000098.1:0-7132 GCA_964348265.1 uncultured Anaerolineaceae bacterium
GGAAACGCTTGAAGCTGGTCCGATGATGGATAAGGTCGCCAAAGTCGCCTGCCAGGCTATCTCCGCCACGAGCGCATACATCTGCGCCTGGAATGAGGGACCGAACAAAACTCTGGTCCTTGGAGAATACATCTCCCCCGAGGCGTCCGAGCTTGAGGGCGTTTCCGACCTGGGCGAAGAATACGCTGAAGATGAGCTCATCGTTGAACTCATGCAGGAGGGCGGCTCCTACTTCATAGATCATATTGATGACCCCGATCTCCCGCCGCAGGATAGGGAGCACATGGAGAAATACGGCGGGAAATCCGTTCTCGGGGTAGCCCTGCTTGCACGCGAGAAGCCCATTGGCTTCATTGAAGTTTGGGAGAGCCGCTTCAAGCGCGAGTTCACGCCCGAGGAGATCGAGCAAGTGCGAGCCATCGGTCGCCAGGTAGGAATGAGCATCGACAACGCCCGCCTGCACGAACAGCTCCGGCAGCATGCGCGGCGACTTGAAGAGCAGCAAATGGAGCTCGAATCTCTCAATCTGGAATTGATGAGAGAAGTCGACGATCGCTTGAGGGCTGAAGAAGCGGAAAAGCAGCAGCGAGTTCTCGCCGAAGCGTTGCGTGAATCGGCCGCCGCCGTCAGCAGCACACTGGAGAAGGACGCCGTTTTGGATCGCATTCTCCTCAGCGTTGGCAAGGTCTTGCCGCACGATGCCGCCAACATCATGCTGGTAGATTCCGGATTCGCCCGCGTCGCTCGCTCCCGGGGTTATGAAAAGCATGGCGACACGGACTGGATCAGGGATGTGGAACTCGATATCGCCGGCGTTCCCGGCCTCCAACAAATGGTTGAGAGTGGAGCCCCACTCCTAGTTGCCGACACCCGGCTTCATCCGAACTGGGTCACCGTTCAGGGAGGCGAGTGGATTCGCTCGACTGCCAGCGTCCCTATTCGTCAGGCCGGAAAGACAATCGGGTTCCTGACCTTGGACAGCGCAACACCGGATACCTTCTCTAGCAACCATGCCGAGGCGCTCAAAGTATTCGCCGAACAGGTAGCCATTGCTATCCGGAATGCAGCCCTCTATGAGGATACTCGCATGCGCTTGACAGAGTTGACAAAGCTCTGGCAGATTGGCTCGGCGGTCGTTAGCGAACTCACATCGGGGGAAATTCTTGATCTAATTGTTCAGAGCGCCGCAGAACTCACAAATGCCGACGGCGCCTCCATCTGCATGCTAAGTCCGGATGGAAAGACCCGGACCCACATCGCCTCGACCGGAGCGGCAGAGAATGTGTTCCAGGACCGGTCTGAGAAGAGCGAGGAAGGTCTCGACGGTTTCGTTCTCATCTCGGGTAAGCCGCTCCTGGTGAGCAACCTGCACCAGGATCCTAGAGTTTCCAAGCTCGGGCGAGAAGTTGGTGCAACTGGGGCCATTGTGGCGCCGCTCAAGATCAAAGATCAGATCATCGGAACCCTTTCCGCTTTCTCAAGTCGACCGGAGCCACACTTCACGAAGCACAACCTGAGAATACTCTCCGCTTATGCGGACCACGCGGCAATCAGCATCTACAACTCGAGGCTCTACCAGGCCAATGAGCGGCACGCCACAGAACTTGAAAAGGCCGCAGAGGAGCTCGCCACAGCCAATGAGCATCTAAGAACACTCAGCAAGGTGAAAGACGAGTTCGTCTCGAATGTTTCCCACGAACTGCGGACCCCCATTGCCAGCCTGAAGATCTACCAGCAATTGCTCACGAAAAGACCGGGAGAGATCGAAACCATTCTGGAGACTCTTCAGCGCGAAACGAATCAGCTCGAGCGAATTATCGAAGACTTACTCCATCTCTCACGCCTGGATCTGGGATTTGCAGAATCCAAATTCGACACCCTAAAGCTTGAAGGGTTTCTGAGCGCCTGCGTCCAAGATCGAATCCCGATGGCCGAGAGCCAGGAGCTGTCGCTGAAGCTCGAGCTTGAGCCTGATCTACCTGCGGTACATGGCGACGCGGGTCTGCTGAGTCAGGCGCTCAGCACGATCCTAACCAACGCTCTGAACTACACGCCAAGTGGTGGGCAGATCGTTGTAGGCACAGCCTCGCGCGCGCAGGATGGGAAACAGTGGGCGGGGTTCTATGTCCGTGACAGCGGCCCAGGGATTCACCCCGACGACCAGAGTCAGATCTTCAACCGTTTCTTCCGCGGCGAGGTTGGACGCACATCCAAGGTGCCGGGCACAGGCCTGGGCCTAGCGATCGCGAAGAAGATCGTGGATCAGCACAACGGCCTTATTGAAGTTCAAAGCAGTGGAGCTGCGGGAGAAGGCGCAACTTTCTTCGTGTGGCTGCCTGTCCCAGCCTGAAATTGAACGTAGATCCCCCTCGACCTCCGCTTCTTCCCTGAAAGTCCGTCTGTGTCGGTCAGGGCGGCGAACCTCTACCGCCTCGGATTCTCGAACGAGGATGCGGAAGCTAATTGTCGAAGGTCGATTTCGAATGGGCTAAAGTCGGCACAGAGACAGCAACGCCGACCTCGATGGACTGAGGGTCAAATTGTCGGGCAGCGACTTTCCGCGCAGAGTTCATGATCACCGAGGTGCCTTCCCGGCTCAGAATACGTACGAACGCGGCGGCCACTCCCGGGTCGAACTGAGTGCCGCTGTTTTCAATCACCTCGGCCAAGATCTGATCGGAACTCAAGGCCTGGCGGTACGGGCGATCGGAAGCCATCGCATCGACTGAGTCTGCCAAGGCGAGGATGCGGGCGCCGAGCGGCAACTTCTCACCTTCAATCTGATCAGGATACCCGCGACCGTCGTAGCGCTCATGGTGATGGCGAACTAGCGGGATGATTTCGTGGAGTGAATGACAGTTCGCGAGCAGCTCTGCTCCGAGCATGGTGTGTTGTTTGACGATCTCGTACTCCTCAGCCGTCAATCCTGCCGGCTTCAAGAGGATAGACTCGGGCACCGCGATCTTGCCTATGTCGTGCAGCAAGCCTGCCTTGCGGATGAGTTCAATTTCCCTGGCCCCCAATCCCAGCTCTCGCGAAATCATTGTGGCGTAGCGAGTCACGTGCTCAGAATGCCCATAGACGAACGGGTCTCGCAGGTCGATCACCTTCGCCAGAGTAATCAGGAGTTCCTCACTCAGCTGCCCGATCTCTTCAGTCTGCAGGCCGAGTTCGAGATTCAGTTCTCGAAGCTGCGTGACCGCGTCCTTGGTGCGATCCACATATTGGATCTGCGCGAGGCGCAGCACAAAGAGAGGCACACTGGCAACGAGGATTCCAAGCATTCCCGTATGGAGATAGCTCAACACAATGACGTACGACGCGCAACCCAGAGCCAGATAGTAGGGGCTCAGCCAGCGATATCTCTCCCGCCAGACTTGAGAGACGCTGACGCCCATGTCGAGACCGATCGCTCCACTGACCATCATGGTTGTGCTCAGGTAGACCACCCCCGCTGCCAGCACCGTCAGCCCAAACTGGGCCAGGGTGGAATGCTCGCTTATGCCAATCCCGGTCATGGCTACGACGGCATAGGCCAGGAGGCCCCCCAGCAGATGATTGCTCGCGTTGAACACCAAACGCTTGGCAGAGCTGCGATGCTTCAGCCAGGCTACGCCGGCCAGGGAGAGGCTGAGCAACACCGATCCAATCGGGCCAAGGATCAGCGCGCCTGCGACAAAGGGCGCGACGGAAGTTGATACCGAGGAATCTCTTGCATAGACATCAATCGCCAGCCCCTCCGCCAAGATAGTAATCAGGAGGATGAAGAGCAGGGCCATCCAATCAACTGCCGGGGCAGAGGCGAGCATGAACCAGGCCAGCCCAGATGCAGCCATCGCCAGACCCACGACAAAGGCGCTGATGAACCACGATGGGTAGGGATTGACCCGATCGGGCTTCGCCCTAGGTTCTTGATCGGCCGGCCCCTCCTCAACCAATCGAGCTTCTCGTAGCGGGGAAGGTTGAAACGGTTTCAGATCGCTCTGCAAGCGAGTTCCCAGCGAATGGCCCGGCACAGGTTCGCCGCTTTCTTGGGGCACCTTGAACAGGTCATTCAGGCCCCCGTCAGAGTAGATAGAGGTCATATTCCGACCGTTCAATTTGGCATGGTAGAGAGCCACATCAGCGTTATGAACCAGTTCGTTGGCCGTGGTGCTTGCTCCCTCGCGCCCGGAAATTCCGAAGCTCAGGGTGCACCGGATAGGCGTCACACTGGTCTCGACCTCAATCTCAGCCGACTGGATTGCGTTGCGTATGGCCTCAATTTGCGGGTAGGCCGCCTCAGGCGTAGATTCAGGCATAAGGATGGCGAACTCCTCGCCGCCGAAACGGGCGACCAAATCATACTCACGAGCAGAAGCTTTCAGGATACTGGCAACTTCTTTCAGCACCTCGTCTCCGGCCAGGTGTCCATAGGTATTGTTGATGTTGCGCAGCATGTCCATATCGCCCAGGACGATCGTCAGCGGTCGATTGAACTGCTCCGCTCGGGAGAGCTCTTTCTCGAGATGATCCGCGAAATACTTTGCGTTGTACAACCCCGTTTTCTCGTCCAATTTGGTCTGTTGTTCGAGCGCCGGGACCCTGAGCGTGCTGTAGATCAGATAGAGAGGGACAATCGTCAGAACGATGGCCAGTGGGCTGTAGGTCCAAACGACGGCCGCCGTTACCCCCAGGCAGAGCAGAGAGAAATCGATCATCAGGGTGAGGATTCCGAGCACCCCTGATTCCCGAAGACTCTCGCCTCGAGCCAGCTTGATAACCAGGCCGACCAGGAGATGGTTGACAAGGGTGAAGGTGATCGAGCCGGCAAGGATCGCGATGATCATCCATCCGGAGGATTCAGGCGCAAAGGCGATGAACGCTCGAGACACCGCCTGGGCCAGAAAGACCGAGACTGCATAGGAGGCAATATTAAAGCTCTGGATATACCAGGGATACCTGTGCCAGATCCATTCGGCGAGGTGAGCGACTAGGATGACGAAGAGAGCGGCGGGTGCGCCCAGCATGAACAAGACGAAGCCGAAGACCATCCAACTGATGTTGTAGCTCGACTTGGCGGTCTGGCCTTCCACTTTGAGCACCTGGGTTGCGCTCGCCAGCGCGCCGGCGCCCATGAGCAGCCAGACTTCCTGGCTATCCAACTGTGGGAGTCCCCAACTGAAGAGCCAAGCTCCAAGGATAAGAACAAAACCGACATAGAGTTTTGCCTTCAATGAGAGTTCTTTCATGCCATTAATCCCGACCGATTCCTACTAAGATACCTTTCGGTGACAGCAGAGCTTGGGTGCGCACTCTGCTATCACCGATCATCTGTACTTCTTCTTCATCCATGCCCTTCGAGGCTCAGTCATCAAACAAGACTGAGTTCCAGTTGACCGAGTTCCAGTTGACGGAATTCCAATTGACCGAGTTCCAATTGACCGAGTTCCAGTTGACCGAGTTCCAGTTGACGCTGGTCCAGGTGACCGGTTCGTCGCCTGTCCAGAGCAGCTGGCTGGCCGTGATGCCGGTGTTGGCGCTCTCTGTAGTCGGCGTGCTGAGGACGGCAGCCACGTCGAGATAGGGATAACTGTTGCCTTCGCCGTTCTGAATGTTGCTTGCCGTGTGGGTCAACCGATACTTGACCTGGTCTGGTGTGAGATCAGGCTCGGCCTGCAGGAGCAGGGCCACGGCACCGGTGACCATGGGCGCAGCCATGGAGGTCCCGCTGATGCGGAAATACTCGGCCTCCCCGTTGATCATCACGGCCCGTTCCGGGTATTCGATATCCCAGGTACTTCTCCCGGCCAGCACACTGATGATGTCTTTGCCGGGGGCGATGATATCAGGCTTGGTGAAACCGTCCGTGGTGGTACCGAAGGCCGAAAAGGAAGCGACCGTGTCGTCGGCGCGAGAGGCGGTGGCATGCTCGTAACTGGCGCCCACAGTGATGATGAACGGATCGTTGGCCGGGGCGGCGTTGGCGGTGTTGTAGCCCTGCCCAGAGCCCTTGTTGCCAGATGCTGCAACCACCACAATGCCATTGAACCACAGGATCTCGGCCGCAGCGTCCAGGGGACTGGTATGGTAGGATTGCTCGACGGTGGAATTGATAGACAGGTTGACAACCCGGATGTTGTACCTGGCCTTGTTTTCCAGTACCCACTGCATGGCGTCGACCGTATCGGATTCATAAGCCATGCCTGTAGCATTGCTGATGCTAAGGCTTATTAGCTCGACCTGCGGTGCCATCCCTGTGTAGAGGCCTCCCGAGTAGACACCGTTGCCGCCAATGATCCCCCCCACGTGGGTGCCATGGCCGTTGTTGTCGCTAGCTGCCAAATCCTCATTGAAAGCGAGGCGTTCTACGATGCGAGATCTCCATTCTTTCGTCCTAAGCGATGGGTCGTAAACGAAGTCAGGCCCATTATTCTGGACCCCACTATCGATCACAGCCACAGCAACTCCCTGTCCCTGAAAGCCCATTTCCCACACTTGACGCACGCCCAGGGTGTCGAGATAGTAATTCAGCGGGCAATCGGCGCATGGATCTCCACCCTCACCTCCGCTCCCGCCGCCATCCTTCTTTCCGCCGCCACCGCCCCCTTTGCCGGATTGCATCACCGCGGCGTCAAGGCTCACCCAGCGAACCGCCCGGTTCTTCGCCAGCGCGGGCACACTTTCAGCAGGCATCTCCGCCGCGAAGGCGTTGATGATGTGCAGGTCCTTGAGGACTGCGCCCCCGAGTCTGGAAACCAGAGCCTCGGCCCGGGAGGTCGTGTCCGCTTTTTGGACGATGACGCGCACCATCTCCCCGGGCGCCTCCAAGGCCATCTCCGCCAGCAGCGGCTGCACCGCCCCCGGTCGCGCACTCACCGGCGCAGCAGCCGGCCCCAGTAATCCAAGAATCAAGACGATGGCGATCAGACCCTGAAAGATCCTGGATGCTCTACTCATGTTCTTCATTGCTCCTGTTCCTGGGTCCACACACCTCGTGACCCTGATTTGAGCCAAAACGCTCCTGGCCTTCGGACTGACCCCGGAGCGTTCTTCCTCGGCTGAGGCAGTCCGGCGAGCCTACGGCGAATTCGCCGATTAGCTCCGTGACTTTGCGCCCCTGCCTTTCGACAGGTTTGCCCTTTCTTCGCCC
>CAYGCA010000099.1:0-7028 GCA_964348265.1 uncultured Anaerolineaceae bacterium
ATAGTGCTCTCGGTCGTCGGTGCTCAACCATCATGATTTTTGTGAATGTACTTAGGTTGTCGAGCATCATTCATAGGGTAGCTTTCTCAACCGGATCGAGTGAAATCTTGCTGCTTCTGTGTTCAATTCTGGATTCCACAGGCTCTACTTCTAGACATATCCTCCGACCAATCGGGAGCGACCCGTAGGAGGCAATCCGGCACAGGCAGGCACAAGTGGCCTGGTAAAGGTCCGTGGCGCGCGACATCAGCCGACGCGACTTCGTGAGACTTTCAGGGCTCAGCGCCCTAGGGTTGGTGCTGCGACCTTGGCGCCAATGGGATTCCTTCGATGGTTCCCACTCAGAAGAACGTCTGGAGAGGGTCGCGGTGGAGAAGGGGGAGATCAAGTCCGCCCGGACTTCAATAGCCAGACGGTTGGCGTACTCTATAGGGATGCTGTGGTCCTCTGGCTGGCGCAACGGGCCGGCTCGCACCCACACCGACTTAACCAACGCTGGATTGAGACACCGGAGGGCTATCTCCTGGCAGCCTTCGTTCAACCTGTCAGAGATTTGCCCAACGAACCGGTTGAGGAACTGCCCGTTACGAGCCTAGGACCTGGCATGTGGGCCGAGGTGACCGTTCCATGGGTGGATGTAGTCCTGGCCAACCCTCCTGCTCGATCACCTTGGTTGAAGACCGCTCACATCCCGCGGCTGTACTACAGCCAGATCGTATGGGTTGACCAAATTATGCTGGCTGAAGAAGGTGTTAGCTTCTACCGAGTGAACGAACAGTACGGCTTTGGCGACCTGCTCTGGGTGCTTGCACATGCCTTTCGTCCACTCACGTCTGAGGAGCTTGCCCCGATTCATACCGAGGCAAAGGATACGCGGGTGGTGGTGAACGAGAGTGACCAGACGCTTGCCTGCTTCGAGGCGAACAGGGAGGTCTATCACTGTCGTGTGTCCTCGGGCGCCCGATTCAACGCGCATGGCGAGCCGGTGGATGCCTGGGCGACTCCCTTGGGTAGGCATCCAGTATGGCGAAAAGCGATCTCGATGCACATGGCAGGCGGTACGACAGGCAGCGGCTGGGATCTGCCGGGCATCGGCTGGACGACGCTATTTGTGGGCAACTGCGTTGCCGTGCACTCGACGTTCTGGCACAACGACTTTGGCGTACCCAGATCACGAGGGTGCGTCACCGCCCGTCCCAGTGACACCAAATGGGTCTTTCGTTGGGTCGACCCTGAGGTGCCGTACGATCCTGGCGATGTGACCGTCTCCATGCCGGGGGGCACGCTGATCGAAGTGAAGGAGGCCTAAAGAGGACTAGGTAGCTCAACGTCGGGACGAGACATGATTTTGTGTGCCCCAAATTCAAGTAACCCGGTTTCGCTTTCGAACGGGTCAAGGCTCTTGAGGCTCTGTCTCTACGAGAGGCTGGCCCGGTAGCTATGGCGACGGTCGTTGCCGGCTCGGGTTACCGCTTGGAGGAGGGCGTCAGCAGATAGCAAAGATGGGTAGTATTTCACAGAACCTCTTCCCGAGAGGTGGTCAATCTCCTGACGTCAATGATGCCTTTCTCGCTGAGCAAGCTATTTCGAACCCGTGCAGCGCAGTTGATGCAGCCCATCCCCCAGGTGATGAGATCGGCGTCGGCGACCCAGGCTAGTTCATGTTCCGTGGCCTCAATGTCGACCGGATCGACGTGGCCATTGTCCTGCGCGGTCATTGAGAACGCCGCATTCAGCAGCTTGACTAGGGCCTTCAGGCCGCGAAGGGCCAATCATGTCGTGCCACCGATCATCGTTTTGCGATCCTGGCGATCTGATCGAGTGGGCAGGCCGGAGGCCTGCCCGCTCGGCTAGTTGTGCGGATGGCCCTCGTGCTCGCCAGTATGCCCTATATACTTGGCGGGGTTTTCATCGAAGGCCTTCTTGCAGCCTGGAGCGCAGAAGTAGTAGGTCCTACCCATATATTCTGAGGACCATCCGGCTGTCGCCTCGTCGACCTCCATGCCGCATACTGGATCCTTTGCCATGGTTCACTCCTTACTTGACAATTGGACAACCTCGTGCCAGGGGAGATGGAATTGATGAGGGCCCTAGAACCCTCGGGATCAATAAGATCCTCAATCAGAAAAGACCGGCCTTCGGCTTTCAAAGGACTCCACCGGAATTGAAATTCGGAGCTCCCAGGACTGGGCAAGCGGTGTCGAAGCGCAGGGCGACTGCTCTGGCGGGTACAGGCATCGACGTTCCCCCGCGTTCTCTACGGATGGTTCAGTCCTGGCCAGAATTGGACAGCCCTCCTTCAGGACTTGAATCACGAATGTGGCCAGCTGGCGCCTCGCTGGCCGGTCAACCTGGGTTCCGGTCAAGGGAGACTCTCAGCCGAAACCTGGACACTCGAAGCGGTTGTTGCTCTCCACCCATTCATGCAATCAACTGCCGATTCCGGCGCTCCCACCTTTTTTCCTGGAATCCTGAGGTCGCCTCCTGAACCGGGGCCGGAGATAAAGTACAGGGGTCGCCTCCAGGCGGCTGAAGTCAGCCTTCATGCTACTTAGGCTCATACAGCAACTCTAGAGCAATCATGCCTTGGTTCATCTAGGCGAAATGGCGGATCACACGAACTTGTAGATGAGTTCGCGGAGCTAAGACGGTTTTACTTTATCAAAGGAGCGTGAAGATTCGTAAACAGCATTTCAAATCCGTGTAGGGCTTGTGGATATCGATTCGCGAGCCACATTTCGATATCTCTTGCAAGATCTGCATTTTGGCGCGCGGCATTTGCCAAGCGGGGGAGAGCGGATTGAATCAACCACTCACTGGTTGCCAGTTCTGCGTTCTCGAAGCGGTCGCTTGTATAGAGCCCTTGCCTGGTAGCGTCCCAAGCGTTGCCCAGGTAGAGGAAAGCATCCCGGATCAAACCGGCCTCCAGCCCGATGAGGTGCCTTCGAAGCAGTGTGAGGAGCTCACGTAGGCCCCGCAAGGGGTCGAAACCAACCCCCCGCGGGGGAAGGGCTTTTCTTGCTTCGAGGGGGTCGAAGTGCCTGGAGGCATAGAGCGTCGCCTGAATACTCGCCAGAGCGGCAGTCGGCGCTGTGTGGTCGGCTTGTCCCCGCTCTTGATCCGGTCGAAGGAGGAGCACAGTTGCAGTATCAAGGACATCGACCTCCTCCAGCAGCCAATCCTCCAGCTGGGCAGTCGCTAAAATATAGAGTCTATCTGAAGGGAGGAGTTGATCCATAAAGCCGTTGGGCGAGCTTTGCGATCGAAGTATGTTCGTCTTGAGGTGTCGGGGCAGTCTGACAAGAAATGGCTGTAACTCCGCTCGGCTGATGCCCAGGAAGAGGACAAAGTACAGAGTATCCTTTCCACCGCCGCCTGCAGGTTCCGTGAGGAACGAACACAGCCGCATCATCGTAAGGCGCTCCTGGGCAATGACGAACTTGGCCGAACCCGGGCTCCTCTCCGCCCACCACGGGTGACCTTGAAACCTCAGGCATCGCCCTGTATCGCCTCCGACGATGATGTGGGCGACGGTCGTCGCGAGCGCGTTCCCGTCCTCGACGTGTGGACACCCAATGAGAAGCGCCCCTTTGGACTTCAGTGCGATCCACAGGCGAGTTGCGTCAGTATCGCCGATCCCCAGTGGTTTCAAACTCGCTGTCAGGGAGGCAATGCTATCTGCCTCCGCTCTCGCCAGCGCGTCGCTTGATGCCTCACCCTCACGCCCGATCAAAGGTTCCTTCAAGGCGGGAACCGAGGGGATGTCAGATATTGAAGTCATAGGGTCGCCGTCTTTCCGGCCGGTCGGTGCCTTTCTCTCGAGTGATGAACGCAACCCCACCAAGACGGTCTTGAAAACACTAGAGCCTCAATCCCTCAGCCATTGTCGCAATCAGGGCCGTCTGCTTTTGTGACAACCTGACACCCGACGCTAGCAGCTGAGCGCCGTAGAGGACAACCAAAGGCCGGCTATGCATGGGCATTCTCCGCAGGGGCAGTCAGATCTCAAATTGAGCGCGCTCGACCGTTTGGAGGTTTCGCTCCAAGGCTCCGTCAATCCAGTCGTCCAACCTTTTTTCACCTTTCCCTTCCAGGATGAGATATGCTCCTGCCAGACCGATGGCTAGTGTTGGGCCAAAGATCAAGTCTGCCCCAAGAACGGAGCTGATCATGGTTTTTCCTTTCCTGGAATGGCTTGGCAAGAGCGGCTCTTCATTTACCTCAAGCGTAACTCGCCTGTGGGGTGAGCCAGAAGGCTGGAAATGCGCAAGACGGGCGAGGGTAAGTGCCTATCTGCGCAACATCAAGATGAAGGCAGGATGGAGCGAAGGGGGCTGAAGCTAGGGACGTGGGGGAGGGGCGGGGGAGCGCCGCGAAGAGCGGCGCTCCTCGAATGGGGCCAAATGTTTCAGACAGTCAAGTCGTCGCGCATGGCCTCGTATTCGCTTTTGCTTACCTCACCTCTGGCGTAGCGCTCCTTGAGAATCTCGAGGGCCGTTTTGCCTGTTGTGTTGCTAGTATCTTGGCCGTCTCGCGGGATCCAACCGAACAGGTAAGCGAGGGCACCAAGAACCACACCCCAAGAAAGTAGACCAAACCCGAACATGATCATCAACCTCCTCGTCCAATTCACTATCGGACTGATTGCCCAGGAAACCGAAGGCTCAGGGCGCAGCCTGATCAACCCTCTAAGTTACTCAGGATCTCATCAAACTCGCGCTTCTCGATCTCACCCTTGGCATAGCGCTCTTTGAGGATGTCCACGGGAGAGCGCTCCCGCGCCGGCTGTCCTTTTCCAGGGCTGTCCGCTGGCTGTGACCTGCCCCCGAGGAAACCCCGAATGGCCAGAAGTATCAGGCCGATCGACCCGCCCCAGAAAACGAGCATCATCAACCACCCGAAAATCATCCACCCCCAACTTACTTCGTGTCCCCAGTACATCATCCAAACCTCCTGATTGAACCTGTCAGCCTGGTTCGGTTTTCGTAATCAACCAGCTTGACTATATGGGAATAGTTTGACGATCCCATTTCGGTTCTGTGAAGGATTGATGACAGATTTCCGAGTGCGAAGGGGCTGGCAATTGAGCGAAAGCGCGGATCGCTCCAGCGCCTTGGTGTGCCGGTGTGGAGGCCCCCGATCCTTCCACAGGCACCATCAGCCGGCAAGAGGCGAGAGGCCTGGCATATCCGGTCCGGTAGCCTTTGAACGCTTGAGGTGGGACTGCCCCGCGCTAGGTCGCCAGTCGCTGGCGGCGCAGCAGCTGGGCGTTGAGCGCCACGATGACTGTGCTGGCCGACATGAAGCCGGCACCTGCCGCCGGCGAGAGTAGGATGCCGAAGGGCGCCAGAATGCCGGCGGCCAGTGGGAGCGCGACCACGTTATAGCCGGTTGCCCAGATCAGGTTCTGAATCATCTTGCGGTAACTGGCGCGGCTCAGTTCCACGATCTTCACGACATCAAGCGGGTTGCTCTTCACCAGGATGATGCCGGCTGACTCTACAGCCACATCAGTGCCGCTGCCGATGGCGATGCCGACGTTGGCTCTCGTGAGGGCGGGCGCGTCGTTGACGCCATCCCCCACCATGGCCACCCGTTTGCCTTCGCGCTGCAACTGGGCCACCTTCTGATCCTTGTGTTCTGGAAGCACTTCGGCAAAGTAGTGATCGATCCCGAGCTCCTTGGCCACGGCCTTGGCTACGGCCTCGCTGTCCCCTGTGAGCATGGCTACCTCAATGCCCATCTCATGGAGTCTTTGCACCGCCAATTTGCTCTCGGGCCGGACTACGTCGGCAAGCGCCAAGCCAGCAACCAACTGGTCGTCATGTACCAGGTAAACCACACTTTGCCCCTTGGAGTCGGCCTCCTCCCGGAAGCGGGCGATGCCATCGGCTGGCTCGAGCCCCAGCATCTCCAGCAGCCGAGGACCTCCCACGTAAGCGACTCGACCGTTGCTCTTCGCCCGCACCCCGCGGCCCTTCAACGCCTCGAAGTCGGAGACGCTGGGCAGCGAGAGGCCCTTTTGCTCAGCGCTTCGGCGGATGCCTCGCGCAATCGTATGCTCGGAATCCCCCTCAATCGCCGCTGTCAGGGCGAGGGCGGCGTCGTGGTCCCATCCGTTGGCAGTTGCAATTCCGACAACACCAAACTCGCCCTTCGTCAGCGTGCCCGTCTTGTCGAAGATCACGGTGTCGATGTCGCGCGCCTCCTCCAGCGCAAGCCGATCCCGCACCAGGATACCGTTGCTGGCACCGATTGAGGTGGTGATGGCCACCACAAGCGGGATCGCCAGTCCTAGGGCATGGGGGCAGGCGATGACCAGGACAGTTGCCACACGGGCGATAACCTGTACGTCGGGACCGACGGCGATGAGCCAGCCGACGGCAGTAATGCCGGCTACCACCAAGGCGATGTAGAACAGCCAGCCAGCAGCTTTGTCGGCCAGGATCTGCGTGTTCGACTTGCTACGTTGGGCCTCCTCCACGAGCCTCATGATGCCGGCCAGAGCGGTCTCATCGCCGGTGGCCATAACCCGGACACGCAGGCTGCCTTCGCCGTTAATCGCCCCCGCAATCACTCCATCTCCAGCCAGCTTCCTTACCGGCCGTGACTCACCAGTGATCATGGCTTCGTTGACATCCGTCTCGCCCTGCTCCACGACGCCGTCGGCGGAAATGCTTGCCCCGGGTCGAACCAGGATGAGATCGCCGGTCTGGAGTTCGTGCACCGATACCTCCTGTGTACTGCCGTCGGGAAGAAGCCGTTCAGCCGTATCGGGCATCAGCTTGGCCAGCTCATCCAGAGCCCCAGAGGCCTGGCGTACGCTGCGCATCTCAAGCCAGTGGCCCAGAAGCATGATGTCGATCAGCGTCACCAATTCCCAGAAAAAGGTGTCGCTTTCCGGGAGGAAGAGGGCCCCCAGACTGTAGACGAAGGCCACGCTGATCGCCAAGGAGATAAGCGTCATCATGCCTGGGCGGCGGTTTTGCAGCTCCGGAACCGCCATTCGCAGGAAGGGGGTACCGCCG
>CAYGCA010000100.1:0-6741 GCA_964348265.1 uncultured Anaerolineaceae bacterium
CACGTCTGCTGGAGGGGCATCTATATAAATCTTCGTAGAGAAACTTGACATAGGATTACTTTCCAATCTCACTAAGGATAAGTTGACAAAACATCCGCTGCCTAACAAGGATTATCTTGAAAATTCTTTGCTTAACCCACATTCCGCACCTTAAGAAGCGAGCATGTGGCAATTTTCGACCGGTGGGCCGAGCAAGTGCAGCACTGTCAAGTGCTCCGGGCGGAGGTTGAGCGCCTGACGGTTGATCACCTGCCCATTCTGGCTGACCAGGAGCAGGTCAATGCCCTCGAAGACCTGGAAAATCCAGCGCATGGTGGGGGTCTGGATCTCTTTGCCGACCTGATTGAGCACACGCTGGCCGGTTTCGGCCAACTGCCGGCGCAGTTTGCGTTCCGCCAGGGAATAGACCGGCAGGGCCAGCACCATGATCATGATCAGGGCCATAATGCGGCCCGGGTTCTTGAGGAACAGGCTGTTGGCAAAGAAGAGCGGGTCTTTCAGGAAGCGGAAGCCGCGCTCGACCGAGACGGCCTGGGCCTTGTACTGGGACAGCATGGCCTGCGGTGAGAGCATTTCCGGATCAGCTTCATTGGTCGCCAGGACGAAGCGGCCCAGACGGCGCCGGGCCTTCTCGAGCGCCTCTTCAGAAAGTGTCACTTCAGCCTGCAACTGGTAGCCGACCACGTCCGGGGTGGCGCCTTGTGCCGGGCGGCCAGGACCTGGGTAGCGGGTCAGCACACTGGTCTCTGCCTCTGCCTGCTGATACTTCCAGCCCTTCTGGATCTCTGCCAGGGCAGCCTCAGCCTCTTCCCGGCAGTTGAAGGTTTGTCCGGCCAGCTGACGCCAGGCTTTGTGGGCGGCCTTTTCTTCCTTGGCCACCCGGCGCAGCAGGGTCTTTTCTTCCCGCTGAGCGGCGATGGGCGCATAGACCACCAGCCAGCGCTGGGCGATCCCAGTATACTCGCTGGGAGCCTCGAGGTAGGCGTAGCCATCTGGCAACGCCGTCAGCTGCTCTCGATCCGTCTCGGCCAGCAGCCGTTTGGCCTCTGCCAGCGTTTCTGGTACCCGGGTCAGCCAGCGAGTTTCGCTCGGGCGCTGCAGGTTGGCGGCCCCGTACAAAGCGCTGTCGACCACCAGGTAGCAGCGCTCCCCGGCTTTCAACTGCTGGCAGAAGGCCCGGATCGTCTCGGGGAAGCTGTCCTTGTCGCTGCGGTTGCCACTCAAGGCTTCCATCCAGACTGGCAGCCGGCTGCGATGTCCGGTGATCAGGCTGACCACCACCTGCTTGAGGTCCGGGCGAGGCTCTTTGGAGTAACCATCCCGCAGGAACACCGGTACAGGTGTAGGTGATCTCAATGGCCTCGATCTCTGGCGCCTCGGCTGAGTACTGCCCATGAGATGAAAGCTGCTGCTGTCCAAATGGTAGAAGTGATGCTTGATACCGTACACCTCCAAAGCCTGCGCCGCCACCTGGGCGAAGACTTCCGTCACGCCAGCTTCGAATAACTGGTCCAGGCTGCGCCCCAGGCTGTCGTCGTTGAAGTCCTCGGCAGCCAGATCTGGCCCAATCAGCAGGTCGACTGGTTTGTTGTCCAGGTACTGCGGCATCAGGTACAGCGCCCGACTGGTGAAACCCAGGCCGTTCAGCACCAGCGCCTGGACGGCGGCTCCACAGCTGACTTTGGGTTCGCTGGGGCCGACCGCCTGGTCAACGGACCCCATCAGACCGATTTCGTGGCAGATCCCGGCCACGATGCCAAGATGATCGAGGCGTTTGGTTTCAAAACGCTGCTCGGTGCTCATACACCAAGCTTACCGAATATTCCGCAAAACCGACACTGACGGGTGCGGAATGTGGGTATCACACCCCCCGATGCACCGCGTTTCCCCCAACCCCGTTGGGGCGGAGGGATGAGTGGCGCGGCATACCCTTGCCCCGGCGCTGGGCGCCAGCGCAGTTCCGGGGGGGGGCGGGACGGTGCGCGCCGCGAGTGGGCCATGAGGGCATTCAGGAGGCGGAGCACATTGAACCCACGGTTCTCCTGAGAACCAAGTTAGCTTCGTCTCTACTCCTGCTTGAGCAAGGCCTTCCTTGGCTGCGGCTCTCAAGAGTGGCTCTCCTTTTTCCAGCACCCAGCAAATGGCTTCCCTGGCCCGGCCAGAACGGGCGGATAGGTAGCGGGCTGTGACTCGCAGCCACCCCCAATACTACGGTTCGTGAACCGCGTCCCGTCGCGTTCGCGGGAGGACCCTGTGAGGGCCGGGGCGATCCCGGCCTTACCCTCTGGAGTGCTTCCCTCACCTCAGCGGTCCAGTCAACCCTCCATTTCATTTTGCGAAGCGCCCTGTAGGGGCCGGGGATTCTGCGCGGGGGCGCGCAGCTTGGGGCTGTTAGGTGGCGGATGATATGATGGATCTGCGACTCAAGCAGTTCATGCTGTTGGTGGCTGGCCTGGATGGCAAAGGCCAATCACTAACTGGAATACGATCTATAGGAGGATCTTCAGGTAGTCGTTTTCCCCCTGACATATCGAGGAAGAGACTCGGATGGCAATGCAGTAGGAGGAAGGCTCATGCCAACGTACATATCACTAATCCGCTATACGCAACAAGGTGTGGAGAACATGAAGGAAAGCCCCGATCGGCTGAATGCTGCCAAGCAAGCCTTTCAATCTATGGGAGCCCAGTTGAAGGCCTTTTACTTGGTGCTTGGCCAGTATGACGCCGTGGTCATCAGTGAAGCCCCTGATGATGAGACAGCCATGAAGCTTGCGTTGGCGATCGGCGGCTTGGGGAACGTCCGGACCGAGACCCTTCGAGCCTTTGATGAGGCCGAGTACCGGACGATCGTGTCTGAATTACCCTGAGAATCAGGAATCGCACCCTACGACGAAGCGCTTGAGCAGGTCCTTCAAATCCATAAGCTAGGAATTCGATCTCCGCGTATGTGTCTGCGCTTGATCGATATCTATCGATTCGGGCTGCTTCAAGAACGAAGAGCGGGCAGTGATCCATCCGCCGCCAAACCCCTCGCTGCCCCCGGAGCCTCGCTCGCGAGCCACGTCCGGTGCAATTGCGGGAGCATCCTGTAGAGGCCGGAGGCACTTCGCGAAGACCGGCGGCCGTCAGACGGCCCTTGTATTGCGCATGAAAGAACCAGAGGAGATTGAGTTTCAGCCTGGAACGCACGAACAGTGGGATGACCTCGTGCAGTTCTTCGAAGGCCATGGGAATCCCGGGTACTGTTGGTGTATGTTATGGCGTCTGTCGAGCAGCGAATACCGCAGCCTCGATAGCGCCGGCCGCAAGGCGGCGATGAAAGCCGTTGTGGATTCGGGCACGCCGGTGGGGATCCTCGGTTATGTGGACGGCACACCCATAGGTTGGTGTTCAATCGCTCCTCGAGAAACCTACCCGAGGCTCGAACGCTCGACCACAATCCAGCGGATCGATCATCAGCCGACTTGGTCGGTGGTCTGCTTCTATCTGGATCGGACCGCCAGAAGACAAGGCTTGACGGACGAATTCCTCAAAGCTGCGCTTGAGTATGCGGGCTCGCAGGGAGCAGAGGTTGTTGAGGGATATCCGGTCGAACCGGAGCGGGACGCCGAGGGCACTTGGCGTCCTGCGAGGAGCTACCGGTTCATGGGCTACGCCTCATCCTTCCTCAAGCTAGGCTTTCACGACGCAACACCCAAGGGGAGTCAGAGAAGGGCAGTGAGGTATCCCATGGCTCGCACGCCTAATAGGCCTTGAACGCGCGAGGGCTTGCTCATCTCTGGCTCGGTTACCCCTCCTGCCCCCTGTTCCTGAACTCTGGGGGTCCGGCGCGCGAAGAGGCCGCTCGCGGCCGTTGGGCGCCCGACAAGAAGGAACATCCGATGGCCAATTTGAATGTCAGAATTGTCATGCTTGCACCAATGACAGTCGCGAGTTTCCGTGCGCTAGGCGAATCGCCAGAACCTGCTGCGTGGGAGCAGCTACGCGCGTGGGCGGAGCCAAAGGGGTTGCTCGAAGATCTTCAGAAGCATCCGGTCTTTGGCTTCAACAATCCAAACCCGACTCCCGACAGCAATGAATACGGCTATGAGTTTTGGATTGCGATTGAACCGCATGAAACGCTAACCAGCGGCGCTGAAACCAAGGAGTTCCCGGGCGGGCTGTATGCAGTCACCCGATGCAAGCTGACAGGCGAGCCGAATGTTCTGGAGACCTGGAAAATGCTCTGGGAGTGGGTTCAAACAAGCGAATATCAGTGGCGCGAAACGCATGAGCTTGAGAAAGTGTTGAATCCCGGGGCGCCAGAAGATGAAATCGAACTCGAACTGTACCTTCCGATCGGGATGGTGGGCCCCTAACCCCTGGCCAGACTGGGCAAGAAGTGCGCCGCGAGGGACAAGGAGTGTTTATGACTGAAGATCACACAGAGGTCTCCTCAACCGAGGAACAACCTGTGATTGTTGAGGAACCAAAGCCTCTGGCTCGTGATGAGGGCGCTGGCATATTGCTGCTCAAAATCGTCCTTGTTGCCTGGATGCTCACCTACCTATCTGCGGCCTTGATCCTCCTTGCCAACACATGGCTCAAAACCAATCACGTTTTTTGTCAAGTCTTCGGCGTGCCAGATTGCGGCGCGATCTCTCCACTCTTCATTTCCGGCCTGCACGCTGTCTTGGGCGGAGTGCTTGGGGCAGGAGCGCTTGGGCTGGTAAGTTTCCATCGGCACGTGTCTGAAATCCCAGAATTTGATCCAGCGCATGCATGGGGATACTTGTTCGCTCCATGGTTGGCTGGCGTGCTTGGCCTGATCGTATTCGCTCTTCTGCAGACTGGCCTGCTTGTCTTTTCAGGTGGAGTAAGCGCGTCCGAGGATGCGGCGCTGTCCAACCTGGCGTTCCTGGCCATCGGATTCCTTTCTGGGTTTGGCTGGTATGACGCCACACAGCGAATCCGACGTGTGGTGAAGCGGATCTTCGAAGACGCCGAAGCTCAAGAAGAAGACGTGGGAGAAGGAGCTCGCATCGATGAACCCGAGTCGGTGGAGGAGACGATCTCGGGGGAGGCTCAGCCTGCGGTCGATGAAGATGAAGGTTAATGATGGTGGCCAACTGGCACTAGCGATATGCCCGATTGGGAGCCCCGGCGGGAGTCAACTTCGCAGCCTAGCCCCTTCCCCAAGAAGAATAGGCTTGTCGAGGGTCGCCGCGACGACCCAAGCAGCCTATCTCCTCCAGCCCTGAGCCTTCACCTTACTTCCATACCCCCAGGGCATGCTACGCGATACGCACCCTTTGTGGACTCTCGAGTTGAGCAGGGTACCCGTCGGTGTTCGACCTCCCGCAGGGATCCCTGCAGGGCAAATGGGCGCTGCCATCTCGCTGGGCTTCTGCGGCTTTCGCCCGACCCAGGGGTAAGCTGCACCCATACCGGGCATATGATCCCGGCACAGGAAAAACCGTTTCGGGCTCATTCGTCCCAGACCAGTGGGCCGACCCAGCCTCGGCTGCATTCGTCGGTCAAATTACCGAATTTCAAGCGGTTGGACTAACCTAAAGGTTGGTACAAAGATCGGGGGCAGCTCACAATTTAGGGGATGCCTACGCTACCAGTTTACCGTCGTGATCGAACCGGACAACGACCAATACCACGCCTTCGTCCCCGCATTGCCAGGGTGCCACTCGTTCGGTTCGTCCATCGACGAAGCTCGAACCAACGTCGCCGAAGCGATCGAGCTGCATATCGGAAGTATGCAGGAGGATGGTGAACCCGTTCCCCTGGAACAGGAACCCCTGGTCATCACCCGCTTAACAATCCCATCGTCAGCATGACCGAGGGTATGCTGCCGCGCGTGGACAGCCGAAGACTCATTCGCGCGCTCAAACGAGCAGACTTCGAAGAACAACGACAGAAGGGTTCCCATCCGCACCTCAAACGCAAGACCGATAATAAGAGGCTCACTGTTCCATTACAGGGGTAGAGACATCCCCACCGGAACATTGCAGGTGATCCTTCGAGACGCAGACATCAGTGTTGAGGAGTTTCGCGAGCTGCTGTGATCCCACTTCAATCTCAGATCCTGCTCATGGCCCGACGCAGGATAGTCGCCTGCTCGGGCCTTTTCACTTGTCAGCCAAAAAGGAAACAACACCATCGCCGCAATGATTGTGGCGATAATGGAATTTCCAGCGGCGGGCGCATCAAGGACTCTCGGCCGAGTGGTTCACCGTCTTTCGCCCATGGTTCTTTGGGCTAGAATCTACTTGATTGGGACACGCCAAGTGTGATCTGCCCGAGCCGGACGAGGGGTCAAGAAGGTTCATAGAGTTGTACAACCCAGAACTTATAAAGAACCCCGAGGAGAGGTAATGAACACGCAAGCTTTGATTGCAGAGAAACGGGACGATATTCTCAAGATTGCAGCGAAGTACGGCGCGAAGGGCGTTCGCGTCTTCGGCTCCGTTGCCCGGGGAGAGTCTACAGCCAGCAGCGACGTCGATTTCCTGGTCGAGATGGAGCCTGATCGCAACTTGCTGGACATGGGAGGGCTTCTCATGGATCTGCAGGACCTGCTGGGCTGCGAGGTCGACGTCGTGACGGTCAAGGGTCTGCGTTCGCGAATCCGCCAACGGGTCCTGGAGGAAGCAGAGGCCCTATGAGAGACGACGCCGGTAGGCTTCAGGACATCCTCGAGGCGATCGAGAGAGAAGTACACAGGCGGAGGACGGCAGGCCTTCGAAACGG
>CAYGCA010000101.1:0-343 GCA_964348265.1 uncultured Anaerolineaceae bacterium
CTCTGCCCCAGGTCGGCTGGCATCAAGCCGGCTGTGAAGCCTTCAACAATGAAGCTGTTGGGCTTGAGGACGGATTCCTCAAGGTAGCTCTCGGCATCCAGGCCCGAAACCCTTTGCCCGGCGCGCCCGCCAATTCCATCCAGAGCGGGTCCGACCGCCCCGACCGAGCCGGTATCGGTCAATGCATGGCAGCCACCGCAGCCATAATTCTCGTAGACAAAGCGCCCAGCTTCGACAGGATCAGCCGGTAGTGAAGTCATGGAATTCATCCACTCCTTCGGTGTAGACAGGCCCTCACAGGCGGAGAACGCCCAGGCCGGGAATGAACGACTCGAGGAAGGCG
>CAYGCA010000101.1:353-1097 GCA_964348265.1 uncultured Anaerolineaceae bacterium
GGAATTCATCCACTGACGGAATTCCGCCTCACTCTCAACAATGACTTCCGTAAACATATTGGCATGACCAACCCCGCAAAGTTCTGCACACCGGATGGGATAAGTGCCCTCTTCGGACGGCGTAACTACCAGCGCGGATATCTGCCCAGGTGTGGCGTCCCTTTTCGCCCTAAACGCCGGGATCCAAAAGGAATGAATGACGTCCTCGGACGTAATCTCGAATCTGACCGACTCTCCCACCGGGAGATGCAGAACCGGTGATGAGACGCCGGTTTCAGGGTAGCGGAACTCCCATGAGAATTGCCTGGAAACCACTTCGACCACCATGTTGTCCGCGGGCTGCATTTCGATTTCAGCAAGGACCCGAAAGGAATAGACACCAATGACGACAACGATCAGGGCCGGAATGAGGGTCCAAATGATTTCCAGACTGGCATTTCCATGGTAGGGCGCGGCGTCGGATTCGTCTGCCTTTCGTGCCCGAAACTTGACAACTGAGTAGATAAGCGCGCCTTGAACCAGGAGGAAGATAACGGTCGCCACACCCAATAGAGCCCTGAAGAGAAGATCGACGTGGACAGCGCGTGTGGAAGCTTGGGCGGGCATGAGGTTGAGGGTTGTGGCAGCAGCATACCCCAAAGCCAGGAGGACCAGGGCAGCGACTACAAGTACTAGAATGGTCCGTTCTCTCACTCCGATCCCACCTCCAGCGCGTGCGGGTCCGCCGCACAAAAAGAAGCTCGG
>CAYGCA010000101.1:1107-2506 GCA_964348265.1 uncultured Anaerolineaceae bacterium
CCTTCTGACTGGCCTAGGCTGTACGCCTTGCACAATCAAAACGCTTGAGTTTTGCTATGTCGTCTCGGATGCACTTTGCACAAGCCCGACCCGCGAACGCAGAAATACTTTGTGGATTTTACCACTTGTACGCTCACAAGCCAATCTTGGGCAGCCAGAAACCATCGAAACGCAGCTCGCCCGAATTACAGGCTCTCCATCCCGGGAGAGCTGTCACTATGAGGTCAATCGCTAGAGCCCCAGTCACCCTTTGCAGTTGCTTCAAACACCGGTCTTAGGCCAGGGACTGAGTGATGCAATAAGGCTTGGCCTCGGTCCTGCACCATGGACCTGTGCATAGGTTTGGGTAGACAGCCAGTGGTCTGCGGTTGCCGATCATGAGTATGAATCTTCGACCGGTCAAAGCCTCACACTGTAGACGAGGCCAACTGTTCCGGGGCCGCTGTGGGCTCCAATTGTTGGGCTAACAGGAACTACAAAGGACTCAACTGGCTTGCACAGCTTCTCAGCCTCATGCAGAAGAGTGTGCGCATCCTCCTCGGCCGCGGCGTGGAGGGCTGCCAGGCGAACCATATCCTGGTCCGCTACCCGATCCTTGAAGACCTCCAGCAGTCGGGCGAGAGCCTTCTTCTTGGTTCGAACCCTCTCGAGTGGCTCAACTCTGCCACCCATGACTTCGAGCAGGGGCTTGATGTTGAGCGCTGTCCCCAAGAAGCGGGTTGCGCCACCTATTCTTCCGCCACGATGCAAATACTCCAGGCTGTCGACGAAGAAGAGGACGCCAACATGATCGCTGGCATTGTGGGCAAGCGCTGCAGCTTCCTCAAACGACTTTCCAGTCTCAGCGGCCCGGGCGGCAGCCAGGACTTGAAACCCCAACCCCATGCCAACAGAACAGGAATCCACAACCTCTATTCTCGCGCCAGGGATCATGGCCTTGGCCTGCTCAGCGGAGAGGATCGTCCCAGACACCTTGGAGGAAACGAGAATCGCCAGAATGGGAACACCCTCTCTCGCCAGAGGTTCGAAGATGGAGTGGAAGGTCGCGACGGTCACCTGTGAGGTCGTGGGGTGAACTTCAGATTCCTTGAGGCGTGTGTAGAACTGAGCGGCGGATATGTCGACCCCATCCCGCAGCGATTCTTCGCCAAAAATGAGAATCTGAGGCGCGACCTTGATACCGTACTGAGCGACAAGATCATCAGGGATCGTTGAGGTGCTATCGGTCACAACTGCAAACTGACGCACGGAGCCTTCCCTGCAGATAGGTTGACATACGCAAACAGCCCGAGGCTGCGGCTCAATTAGGAAAACCCGCCAATCAGCGGGAAGTTGCGCTCTCGCACATTATGTTCTGGAGAGAAGCCATTTCTCCAGCCTGGCGGCAGGCCACGTGTTG
>CAYGCA010000101.1:2516-6603 GCA_964348265.1 uncultured Anaerolineaceae bacterium
ACGACGGATTCGGCCTCGACCCAGCCCCGCCTCGCTACCCCAATTCCATACTTTAGGAACGCGAGGTGCTCGGGATGGTGGGCATCGGTGTTTACCGCCAACAAGGCACCCTTATCAACTGCTCGCCGGGCATGAATATCGTCAAGGTCCAAACGCTCTGGGTTGGCGTTGATCTCAAGCGCGACACCGTGGTCAACAGCCGCCTGCAGGATTTGCTCCATGTCAAGATCCGCGCCTTCCCGGCTGCCAATCAGCCTGCCTGACGGATGGCCAATGATATCGACGTGCGGATTCTCAATAGCCCCAAGCAACCTAGCCGTTATCCTCTCCCGGGGTTGTCTCAGCGAGGTATGCAAAGAGGCAACCACCAAATCAAGCTCAGCTAGAACGTCGTCTGGGTAGTCAAGTCGACCATCCGCCAGAATTTCTACCTCAGCCCCGTGGAGCAATGTACATTTGTCGCCAAGCTTCTTCTGGAGTTTGCGAATCTCCTGCCTCTGTTCTTTCAAGCGTGTAATCGAGAGCCCATTGGCGATTCCGAGACTCCGTGAATGGTCGGTTATCGCGAGATAGGATAGGCCTGCTCCGACGGCCGCTTCCGCCATTTCACGGATTGTGCAGCTTCCATCACTCCAGTCGCTGTGAGCGTGCAGTTCACCCTGCAAGTCTTCGAGCGCCACCAATCTAGGGAGACGATCGGCCAGGGCTGCCTCTACTTCCCCGCGATCCTCCCGAAGCTCGGGTGAGATCCAAGGCAGACCCAATGTCTCATAGAGTTGGATCTCTTCCGAACAGAAGATCTCCATACCGTCCGCCTGCTTGAAGCCGTGATCAGAGAGCGACAGTCCCCGGCCGAGCGCCAGCTCGCGGAGTTTCACATTATGCGATTGCGAACCGGTGGCATACTGCAAGGCTGCACCGTATTCCCTGGGCGGGTAGACCCACAACTGGGCCTGCATGCCATCCATCAATTCAACGCTAGCCTTCGTGGCACCCTGGCCGCGGACACGTTCGACTTCTGGAAAACCAATAAACGCTCGCATGACCTCGGCAGGGTTCGCAGAAGCCACAACCAGATCAAGATCACCCACCGTGTCACGCATTCGGCGAAGGCTGCCGGCAGCCTCAGCCGAATCCACGGCCTCCAGATTACGAAGTCGATTAAGGAATTGCTCTGCAACCGGGAGCGCGAAGCCTATCGAAAAACGATCGCTTTGCCGGCGCTTCAGCGCCTCTATGCTTTCAAGGATCCTAGCCTCGGATTTGGTACCCATGCCAGGCAAGGACTGAAGCCGACCGCTCCTGGCTGCCTCCTCCAATTCGTCCACACTTGTGATTTGGAGCTGTTTCCAGAACTGAAGCGCCCTCTTCGGACCTACATCGGCGACGCGCAGGACTGCGATCAGCGCAGGAGGGATCTCCGCTGCGAGTTTGTCATAGAAATCGAGGCCGCCGGTCTCAAGCAACTCCCCGATCTTACCTGCAATTGCCTTGCCCACCCCTGGGATCTCTTCCAGACGGCTTTCCTTCCAGATTTCATTCAAATCCCGGCCAAGCGAGCGAAGTTCCTGCGCGGCTTTCCTGTAAGCGACGATCCGATAAACGGCCTCTCCTTTGATCGAAAGGAGATCGGCGCTGTCCTCAAAGCCCTGCGCGACTTCACGATTGTTCACCGTCGGTACTCCTCTAGCGACTGCCCTCAGCGAATAGCGCCACGACTTTCCACCATACCCCATCCCCCATGAGTCCCACCCCGGATCCGGAGAAATCAGGATCAAGCAGGTTCCCCCGGTTCTCAGGGTTGGCTAGCCACCTCGCGAGCGTCGCCTCGGGAACCCTTTCCAAGGAGGCTGTCGTGGCGAACAGATTCTCAGCGATCTTGCCCTCGTAGCCGCCGGTAGTCAGCAGGGACCACGCGAGGGCGACCCCGCTTTCAGGATCCACGTGACCGAAGTAATCCCTCGCCACCATGTCCTTTGCCCTCAGAAACGCTAGGTCGTTCAGCTCTTGTGAGGCGTGCAGAGGCCCGACCCCAACTGCCCGCCTCTCACGGTTGACTCGTTCCAGGATCGCTTCAGCAGCCGGACTGAGGTCAAACCTGTTGTACGTGAAAAAATGATCGCTGAGGAGACCGGTTAGAGTTGCCACCGGATTAGGTGTGGATGTCATCCGGCGGAAATCAGCCACTCCTTCGGCTGACCGGAGCGTCGGCTGGAGCGGCTCGAACGGAGTGGAGGTGCCAAGCACGGGTTCGCGGGAAGCATCGGCGGGAGCCACTGCGGAGGTGCCAGGTGGGCCCGAGCATCCACTCAGGGTCGCTAAGGAGCTGAATGCCGACAGAATGATGATGAGCTTGGTCACGCTGCCTTCCAATCGATCTGATTATACACACGCCCGAAATTCAAGATGACGAGTTCCGGAGCGTCGAAATTGCTCCCCTACAACCGTTATGCTATCCTTGGGCAACTATCAATCGGTACTTGGGAGCAGGTATGAACAACTCCTCCTCGATCGGGCCGATCGTAGTCTACATGATCGAGCAACATCCTCTCGAGGATCCTTCTGCCAGGCCAAGGTTCCCCTGGCTGGGCACCCAAGGTAAGATCCTACGCAGTTTGTAAGAACTCATTGGACCCTTTGAAATCGACGATCTGACCCTGCTTGTGGATAAGCACCCGGCTGGCCCAGCCTGGCGGCAAATGCTTCGAGCTCTCCTGGAGGAGCGCGTGCAAATAGTCATCACGCACCTGGCACCCCTGAGTTCCGCTCAGCGTCAGCTGCTCATTGGTGTCTGCGCCCAGGTAGGATCCCAGCTCATAACACCGGGCGACGCCGGCAGAAACCCTAACCGCGATCCGATAGAATCCAGCATCTGATTGCTTCGGTCAAACCAGCAAGATATCGAAATGCTTCACGAGTACGTCGGCAACTTGCACGTTCACAGCGTCTATTCGGACGGCTCAGGTACCCATGAAGAGGTCGTCCGCGCCGCTATTGCAGCAGGCCTGGATTTCGTAGTAGTGACTGACCACAATGTGCTGGTCCAAGGTCTCGACGGATACCATTATGTGGGCGATGATCACGTCCTCCTCCTGACCGGGGAAGAGATTCACGACCCTCTCCGAGAGCCGCAAAAAGACCATCTGCTTGTTTATGAGGCTCGGCAAGAACTCGCCGCCCAAGCACGCGAGCCCCAAAGGCTGCTCAACGCGGTCCAGGCCGCAGGAGGTCTGGCTGTCCTGGCTCATCCGGTGGATACCCCATCACCGCTCTTCAATGAGCTCGACCTTTCATGGGTATCATGGGAAGTTGAGGGCTTTGCAGGCCTGGAGATCTGGAACTTTATGTCCGAATTCAAATCGCGACTCACGTCATGGCCCTCGGCCATCTACTATGCCTACAATCCATCACGCATTGCCTCCGGTCCGTTTCCGGGCGCGCTGGCACAATGGGATAGGCTGCTCGCTGCAGGAAGGCGAGTCACTGGGGTTGGAGGATCAGACGCCCATGCCTTTACCTTCAGAAAAGGCCCCCTGAGGCGAATCATTTTTCCCTACGAGTTTCTGTTCCGAACAGTCAATATGCATATTCTAACGGGCGAGCCCCTCCATGGAGACGCTGAGCGAGACCGAAACCTGATCTTCACGTGTCTGCGTAATGGCCACTGCTTTGTAGGCTACGATCTGGAGGCCTCCACGAGCGGCTTTCGGTTCTATGCCCACGCCGATCAAGGGTTGGTCCAAATGGGAGAGGTGGTCAGCAGCAGATTCG
This sequence comes from uncultured Anaerolineaceae bacterium, assembly GCA_964348265.1. Classification (GTDB taxonomy): domain Bacteria; phylum Chloroflexota; class Anaerolineae; order Anaerolineales; family E44-bin32; genus JBFJVD01. The sequence continues at coordinate 6,288 of CAYGCA010000101.1, forward strand.
GCATTACGTGTGGCTTCCAACAATGGCCGAAGGTCAACTGGAGGCGGAGATTCTCTCTCTTGCGCACAGCTCAGGGAATGGCATGAGGTTGAGGCAGCCATCCTGCCCGTGAAGGATCCAGGAGCCTACCGCGTCGAGGTCTCTGTGAAGCGAAGGCGTCGGCCCAGGGCTTGGATCTACAGCAACCCCATCTACCTACTCTCTGAGAATTCCACGATCTAGACGCTCATCTTCGTTCCGGATTGGGCCCCATCAGTGGGCTTTCTTGGCCTCCGGGAGGGGGGTCTCTCCAACTCCATCCTCCTCGCCTGGGGTC
>CAYGCA010000102.1:0-6565 GCA_964348265.1 uncultured Anaerolineaceae bacterium
CCGGTCTGGCCGGGATGAGCGAGGTGTCCGGCGTGGTGCACATCTTCCAGGAGCATATCTCGCCCGGCTACGGTTTCACTGCAATCATCGTTGCCTGGCTGGGAAAGCTGAATCCTTGGGGCGTGGTCTTGGTGGCCTACTTGTTTGGCGGTCTGCTTGTGGGTGGCGATGAGATCCAGCCCTTTGGAATCGTTCAAATGCTCAACGGCGTGATCCTCTTCGTGGTGATCGGTGGAGAACTTCTGCTCCGCTATCGGGTGCGCTTGGAGCGCCGGATCGACGATAGCCAGGTGGTCGCGGAAGGGGTTTGAGGTTGGACAACTATCTGATTTTTACAACCACCATCCTTGCAGCCGGCGTGGCTTCGGGGACCGCTGTGCTCTATGCCACGATCGGGGAGATCTTCGCAGAGCGAGCAGGGGTCCTCAATCTGGGTGTGGAAGGTATGATGTTGATGGGGGCGGTCACTGCCTTTCGCGTTTCGCACACTGCAGGCGATCCCTGGTTGGGGCTGCTCGTGGGGATCTTCGTCGGTGGGCTGCTGAGCCTGCTTCACGCGTTTGTGGCCATCACTTTGCGCGGCGATCAGGTGGTCAGTGGATTGGCCCTCACTTTCGTGGGGGCGGGTCTCAGTTCGGTGATTGGCTGGCCCCTGGTCGACGTGCGCGACGCGCCGCGCCTGCCGGCCTTTGACATCCCCTTGCTCTCCGATATTCCGATGCTCGGAGAGATCTTCTTCCAGCACAACGTGATCGTCTACCTCGGGTTCTTGCTGGTGCCGCTCGCCTGGTTCCTCATCGCCCGCACGCGTCCGGGGCTCCACATGCGAGCCGTTGGGGAGTACCCCGCCGCCGCGGATGCGCTGGGGATCAACGTCTTCCGCCTCCGGTACACCTATGTGGTCGTCGGGGGGCTGCTAGCCGGGCTGGCTGGAGCCAGTCTCAGCTTGGCGATCACGCCGCTCTGGATTGATGGGCTGACTGCAGGCCAGGGCTGGATCGCCGTTGGGCTGGTGATCTTCGCCGGCTGGAATCCCGTCCGGGCGGCCTTCGGCTCCTACCTGTTCGGCGCCATCCGGCGCCTGCCCTTGGACCTGCAGGCCGCGCCTCCGCTCCCTCTGGACCTGCACGTCTTTCTGCGAGACCCGCTTCTAAACTATTTCGCCAACATGCTTCCCTACCTCTTCACGATTGGTGTATTGGTCATCGCTTCAAGGGAGGCGCTTCGAAAGCGCCTGGGGGCTCCGGCGGCGCTTGGCATCCCCTACATCCGGGGCGAGCGGGGGATCTAACTGGTCACGGGTGGTCTGGGGCGGGTCGCTCGCCGCTCCGGACTGCGGGAGGAAGGGGCAGCACATGACCCAGAGTCTGGGTGAGCTTCGCGAGCAGATCGAGGCCGCGCTGCGAAAGCGGCCACTCGATCTGATCGTCCGCAATGTAAGGTTGGTGAACGTCTACCTGGATCGGGTAGTCGAGACCGATATCGGCGTCAAGGGCGACCGGATCGTCACAATTCTGCCTGGTGCATCATCTGAGGCCGAAAGCCCGGTCGCGCAGGAGGTCCTTGATGGGCAGGGCTTGTACGCCATCCCGGGCCTCATCGATGCGCACATTCATATCGAGAGCGCTCTGCTCACTCCCGCTCGACTGGCCGAAGTAATCGTGCCTAAGGGAACTACGAGCCTCTTCATTGATCCGATGGAGGTGGCCAATGTGGCTGGCCTCGCTGGTCTGGAGGCCTTTTTTGAGGGATCCGATCGGCTGCCCTATCGACTATACCTGCAGGTTCCCTCTCGCGTTCCGACTGCCCCCGGGCTTGAAACCACCGGCGCGGAGCTTGGCAGGGAAGCGGTGGAGCGCATCCTAGAGTGGAAGCAGGCGGTCAGCCTTGGAGAACTCGATCCCTCGAAAGTGCTTTATCTCTCCGATGAGCACCTGCAGAAAGTACTTGCCGCCCGCGCCAGAGGAAAGATAGCCAATGGTCACGCGATTGGTCTGGAGGGAAAGGAGCTTGAAGCCTATGCGGCCGCCGGACTGGCCGACGACCACGAGTGCATTTCCATTCATCAGCTTGAGCAGAGACTGGCGCTCGGGATGTCGGTTATGATCCGGGAGGGCAGCTCGGAGAGAAACCTTGCTGATTTGATGACCGAGGTAGTGGCGCGGGCCCTGGAGACCAGGCACTTGATGTTCTGCACCGATGACAAGCATCCCTCCGACATCAAACGAGAGGGCCACATAAACTACAACATCAACGCATCCATCCGACTTGGCCTCGACCCTGTGCGTGCGATTCAGATGGCGAGCTTGAACGCGGCGCAGCATTTTCGACTTGAGCACGAGATTGGCTCGATCAGTCCAGGGCGATACGCTGACTTCCTGCTCTGTGACTCGCTTGACGCCGATGAGCCTCGAAAGGTGTTTGTCGGGGGGAAATTAGTGGCTGAGGACGGCCGCCTGATCGCGGATGTCGACCAGCCTCACTTCCCGGGCTGGCTCAAGAGGACAGTCCACGTCGGGCAGGGGACTGCCCCCGACGACTTCGCCGTAAAGGTTGAGGGAGCTAAGGTCAGGGTTCGGGTGATCCAAATCGTTCCACAGCAAATCACGAACCGTCTCCTCGAATCCGAATTGGTGGTCTCAGAAGGGGATGTTCTCCCTGATCTCGCTGAAGACGTTCTTAAGCTTGCAGTGGTGGAGAGGCATGGGAAGAATGGCAATCTAGCCCTGGGCTGGGCCAAGGGTTTTGGCCTCAAGAGGGGCGCCTTGGCGAGTTCGGTCGCTCATGACCATCACAATCTGCTCGTCATTGGAACCAATAACGAGGATATGGCCGCTTGCGTACGGGCCCTCGTGAAGATGCATGGTGGATTCGTCGTCGTCGATGCAGGGCGCGTGCTCAGCGGGCTCTCGCTGCCGCTGGCTGGATTGATGAGTGAAGCTTCCCCAAACGAGATCGACAGAGGGCTGACAGATGTCCGCCGGGCTGCGGCATCGCTCGGCTGCCCTCTGGACACTCCATTCATGACGCTCTCTTTCATTTCGCTTCCTTCCATTCCTGAAGCGGGGATTTCGGATCTTGGCCTGATCGATGTCCGCGCCCATGCTCTGACATCCGTCGTCCTTGAAGACTGACGGTCGCGCCGGCGGCCTGTGAGGCCCCAGGGTTGTTGGCCCCACGAAGGGGGACGGAGAAGTTTAGAGGCAGAAAGACCGTGTCAGAATTCCTCGGCTATCGATGCAGCTTGTGTGACCAAGAGTATGGCCCGGACGAAGTGATCTATGTTTGTGCCAAGGATGGTGGGAATCTCGACGTAGTGATCGATTACGCCAGCCTGAAAGGCACCGTCTTGCCAGGGGGGCTGGCGAAGTCACGCTATGCCTCCATTTGGAGGTATCTTCCTCTGCTGCCGGTCAGCGATCCGGGACACTCTGGAACGCCACTGTGGTCCGTGGGCTGGACGCCGATGTATTCAGCCGCAAGCCTGGCCGGAAAGCTCGGCCTCCAACACCTTTGGATCAAGGACGACGGCCGGAATCCGACAGCCTCTTTCAAGGATAGGGCCAGCGCGGTCGTGGTGGCAAGAGCGGAGGCGATTGGGGCCGAGGTGGTCGTGACAGCCTCCACGGGCAACGCAGGCGCCGCCTTGGCAGGAATGGCCGCCGCAGTGAATATGCCAGCTGTCATTCTTGCTCCGAGATCCGCGCCCCGCGCCAAGGTTGCTCAGCTGCTGGTCTTCGGGGCCCAAGTAGTTCTGGTGGACGGCACCTACGATGAGGCCTTCGATCTTACCATCGAAGCCGCTAAGACCTTCGGCTGGTATTGCCGTAATACCGGATACAATCCTTTTACTGCCGAAGGCAAGAAGACGGCGGCGTTCGAAATCTGTGAGCAGCTGACAGATCAGGTGGGGACCAAGGCTGAGGATCCCGAAGTTTGGGCGTCGCCTGATGCGGTTTTTGTCTCCGTCGGCGATGGCAATATCATCTCGGGGCTGCACAAAGGCTTCAGGGAATTGGCCTCCTTGGGATGGATCCGGCGCATCCCCCGCCTATTTGGGGTCCAGGCTAAAGGTTCCGCAGCTGTCTATCAAGCATTCAGATCAGGAAACGAGAAGATCCAGCCGGTCCGGGCGGACACGATTGCCGACAGCATCTCCGTCGACCTGCCCAGAGACGGGGTGCGAGCGTACCGGGCGGCGACGCAGACGGGTGGCGCGTATGTGGCTGTGAGCGACGGTTCCATCCTTGCGGCCGTGCAAGAACTGGGGGAGATGGCGGCTATTTTCGCCGAGCCCGCCGGAGCCGCCGCCTACGCCGGTTTGGGTGCGGCGGTTGAGCAGGGACTGGTCGGACGGGATGAGCACATAGTTGTGCTCAACACCGGTAGTGGGCTGAAGGATGTTGAGGCTGCCATGACCGCCGCAGGCGAGGCCAAGGTTATCGAGCCTACCCTATCCGCCTTGAAACAGGCAATGGCATAATCTTAGCTGGGAGAGTTTGGCTTGCCGGATCGAAGCCTCAAGGTGTCCATCGTGGCGCCAGTCTACAATGAAGTCGCAATCCTGCCCGAACTCCATCAGCGAGTTTCAGCGGTCATGGAGGCGATGGGGGAGCCATGGGAGCTGATTCTGGTGGACGACGGCTCCACGGACGGCTCAACTGAGGCCATTCGTACACTGGCGATGGAGAATGAGGCCGTAAAACCGGTGATTTTCGCTCGCAACTTCGGCCATCAAATCGCCGTCACGGCAGGCTTGGATTATAGCCAGGGGGAGGCGGTTGTCATCATCGATGCTGACCTTCAAGATCCTCCGGAGGTCATCCCGCAGCTTGTAGAAAAGTGGCGGGAGGGGTATGAGGTCGTTTACGCGGTCCGAGCAGAGCGGGAGGGTGAAACGCGCTTCAAGGAGTTTACTGCCTCGCTCTTCTACCGCATCATCCGCTCGATCACCGATGTGGAAATACCGGTCGACACCGGCGATTTTCGACTCGTCGACAGAAAAGTCGTAGAAGCCTTGGGTAGAATGAAGGAACGACACCGCTTTCTGCGCGGCATGTCCGCCTGGGTCGGATTCCGGCAGGTGGGTGTTCCCTACAAAAGGGCCGCCAGATTGACAGGGGTTACCAAGTATCCGTTTCGTAAGATGCTGGCGTTTGCCATCAACGCCGTCACAAGCTTCTCCTTCTTTCCCCTTCAAATTGCCACCTATCTTGGTCTGGTTTGTGCGGGCATCAGCGCGCTCGCCATCCCGGTCGTAATCGCCCTGCGCCTGGCAGGCAGCCAGGCCTTCTTCGGCCAGGCCACAACCCTCATCGCAGTCCTCTTCCTGGGTGGAGTGCAGCTGATCTCTCTAGGCATACTCGGCGCCTACGTGGGGCGCCTTTACGATGAGGCCAAGGGCCGACCACTCTACATCGTGCGGGAGGCACCGGAGGATTTTCAGGCTGAAAGACAGGAGGACGAGGAGTTCTGAATCATGAGAATCGATCTTGCGGTGGAGAAAGATCGCCGAGAGCGGGCCGTCCAAAGAGTACGCGAGCGGGGGATCGTGGTGCCCACGTTCGCGCAGATGAAAGACCCCTCCCTCATTCCGGAAAAGGTTACGCGGCGGCTGAGCAACGTCGGTCTTTGGGATCTCGACCCGCTGAACCTCTATCGCATTACCTGGAAGAACGAACCAGTCGAAAAGGGTGGGGGGTTCGGCGGTGTGAATTTCCTCGAATTCCCCTCTAGCCTAACAGGCGTTGAAGCGCGGATCCTTGGGCTTGTGGGAAAGTGGTTCCCGACAGGTGCTCACAAGGTGGGCGCAGCGTATGGATGCCTTGTTCCTCGACTGGTCACCGGCCAGTTCGATCCCACCTCGCAGAAAGCCGTTTGGCCCTCGACCGGCAACTACTGCAGGGGTGGAGCCTATGACTCTGCCCTGCTGGCTTGCCAGTCGGTTGCCATCTTGCCCGAAGGAATGAGCAGGGAACGCTTCGAATGGCTGGCCGATATCGCTGGGGAGGTCATAAAGACTCCCGGCAGTGAATCGAACGTGAAAGAGATCTTCGATAAGACTTGGGAGCTGCGCCGCTCGGGTCAGGACCTCATGATCTTCAACCAATTCGAGGAATTCGGGAACTATCTATGGCACTATGAGGTGACCGGACACGCCATGGAAGAAGTCCTGCGAAGCGAGATGGGTCCAAACGACACCTTTCGAGGCGTCACGCTGACGACCGGCTCGGCTGGAACTATAGCCTGCGGCGACTACCTGAAGCAGGTCTTCCCGGCCAGCAAGATTGCTGCCGGCGAGGCATGGCAATGTCCCACCTTGCTTGAAAACGGCTTTGGGGCGCACCGTATCGAGGGTATTGGAGACAAGCATGTCCCATGGATTCACAACGTAAAGAACACGGATGTCGTGATTGCCTTGGACGACAATGTGATCGTGCATCTTGCCAGGCTGTTCAATGAGCCAGAGGGTCAGGCCTACCTCGTGGAGAATGGGGTACCGGAGGTCTTCGTGGCACAGCTGGACCTACTGGGATTCTCTGGCATCGCTAACGTCTCGATGGCA
>CAYGCA010000103.1:0-263 GCA_964348265.1 uncultured Anaerolineaceae bacterium
GCTCGGTACTGGGTGGACTCCCACCCTGTCTGGGCAGGGCCATTCCGGCTCCAGGCTTTTCGATGGCATCGACTCGATAAACGAGGCCCTTCTGTTTGAGAGGGGTTTCGCGACTCTCCGAAACGGGAGAATGCAGGTGCTTATCGCGTGCGCCGCATCCAGTCCACCGGGCCACGGGGCGGCTCGTGTTCAGGATTAGCTGACTCGAAAGCCAACAAGTGATGCGGGGGGCGAGCGTTTCCATAGCATCAGCTGCCCTTCCC
>CAYGCA010000103.1:273-6355 GCA_964348265.1 uncultured Anaerolineaceae bacterium
TTCGAGCGGCTCCTCGCCGGCCAGGGCTGGCCGGTGGCCGGTGTGGCGGCCTCGGTGTCGGGGCCCTTCAGCTACGGCTTCGACTGGCGGCAGCCCGACCGCGGCACGGGCTGGGCGGCGCTCGAGGTGAGCGGCCGCGAGGCCGCCGGGGTGCCCTTCCCCTCGGTCCCAGGCCAAAGGGCGGGAGTGGCCGGGGCCAAAGGAGAGCCCCCGTTCGCCTCGCACGGAGGATCGCGCTGGACTCCCGGGAGGTGATGCGCAGGCGATGCCCAACCCCGCGGGTGGATTCTTGAGTCGTTCTGCGCGTTGGAATCTTGGTCTATGATTAGAGCAGAGGGAGCGGACTGCTCTCCACACCGGCGTGAGGTAGTCCCGCCGCGCCCGCCATTCGTCCCCCGGGGCGCCTGCCCAGTGCAGCCGGCGGGTGACCACGAAATTCGAGGCCGCTAGATCGATCTGAGCTGCGAGAGAGGGATTCGGATGTCAGACAAAGAGGATCATCCAGAAGAGGAAGAAAAGCAAGGCGAGCCGGGCAGTGTTCCACAGGATCCCACCTACTCAGGCCCTGAACGTCGCCGAGGCAAGGATAGACGATCGGGAGAGGATAGAAGAAAAGCCCTGGGTAAGGGATATCACGGATCTGAGCGCAGAACTGGAAAAGAAAGAAGGTCAGGCAAGGACCGAAGAAGACCCTCCTGAAATTCGCCAAGGTGGGGATTGTATCTGGGATGATGACGTCCTGTTTCTTCCGGGCCCAGGAGGCGCTTACCCGCCTGAACCTTCGCTGATTCGAGGCGCACTTCGCGACACGCGCAGTCTGAGGGCTCCTAGCTCTCCAATTGCCGAGCGAAGATGGGGCGCTTTGCAGTCAACTTGAACCCAGGTAGTGTTGATCCTAGCCTCCCCTATCGTGTTGTTCACCACTTATCTCACGCTTGGAGTTTCCGCTGCATGACCTGGCCCGGCTCGCGGATACCTTGTCGGCAATTTGTTCTGCATCAGCGGGGCTTTCTGCTGCCGCTGCTCCAAATTGGCACAGCAGGATTTCGCCGAATATTCAATTCGCCCTTTCCGATCATAGGACGCCCCAATGGGTTGGGCGTTCTTCTGCTCACCGGTTCCCCTTTGTCGTTCGCCTTGATGCGTTTCCCAACAGAAATCAGATCCCGGAGCTTGCCGTTCCTCAACTTTCCGGCTCTGTATGCGGCTGCCAATAGAAGGATGGAGGAAGTCCTCCGGCGAGCCACCTTTGTAGCTGCTCTTCCTGCAAGTTGGCTGCTGGGCTCTTTCTATCGCTCCCTGTTGCTCGGTCTCAGGTGTGGCTCAGTTTCAGAGGCCACCCAGTCGATCCGATGGACAGTGGCCGCGCACATTCTTCCAAACTTTGAGGGCCCCAGTGGTCGCCGGTTCATTTCCCGTGGCCCTGCCTGTAAGTCAGCATGCTATAGCGGAGTGCTTTTGGCAACCGGTCGAGATATGCGGAAAGCTGGATGAGCCGTACGTCGCCATGTCAGTGCTGATCTCCAACGCGATCGCCTATGGTGTGCTCCCTAGCCTGTTGCTCGGCAGTCTGATGCTGGCAAGTTTCGCGCTCGCTCCTGACATGTGGGTCGGTGATTATCCGCCCGATATCAGGGAGAAATATGGGCAAATGAGCCTGAAGGCAAGGAGACTTCGCCCCGTAGTGGCCACTGCTTTCCTTGCGACGATCATGGTTGTGGTTGCACTTTCGCTTGCGAGGCTTCATAGACTGACAGAAACCAACTTGAGCTTCGGGACATCTTCGCTCTCAACCTTCATTGTGCTCATGGTCTTCAATGTGATCGACCTCGTCGTCGCCGACTGGCTGGTGTTCGTCACGATCCAGCCAAAGGCCATCATCTTGCCGGGCACGGAGGGCCTGGCTGGGTATAAGGACTATGGATTTCATTTCCGCGGCTTTCTTATTGGCATCCTGTTCAGCGCCGCCGGGGCGCTTGTTTCGGCGCTGCTGACCGTCGTTCTTGTATAGGTTTGGGAGATAACCCACATCCCTGTGAGGGATCTGCCGAACCTTCCGCCTCCGGCGGAAGGCGCGCCACTTGAGGTTCCCGATGGGCAAAGTAGATCATTATCGTGAGAAGTTGCAGCATCTTGAGAATTGGGAGCCGTTCCTTCTGGAGGAATCGAATCTTCCAGGTCGTCGAGCCAATATTGAGCTGGCCCGGGCAGTGGCGGAAGAGGCTGAAGCGGATTTCTTCGACTACTTGCTCACATTCACTGCCGATAAGGCTCCCGTGAATTCTCCTCATGAGTTCCTGGCTTTCTGTGGTGTGTTGGGCTTGGGTCGACTGCTTGCGAATGGGGATCGAACCGTATTGGATCGATTGCGCCTATCCGCCGGCGACCCACGCTGGCGAATTCGTGAGGCAGTGGCAATGGCCCTGCAGCGGTTCGGCGCAGCGGACTTAGAGGCATTGTTGGACGAGCTCGAGAGGTGGATGGGTGGCAGCTATTATGAGCAAAGAGCAGCGGCGGCGGGACTATGTGAGCCCCAGCTCCTTGCTCAGGCCCCGGAAGCCACAAGGGTTCTTGCCATCCTGAACCACATCACAGCCGCAGTCGTAGAAGCCGACGATCGGCAGAGTGGGGGTTTCCAGGTTTTGAAGAAAGGACTTGGATATTGCTGGAGCGTTGCCGTGGAGGCGTTTCCAGAAGAAGGAAAGGCTGCGATGGAAGGTTGGTTCGAAATCGAAGACCCCGATTTGCGTTGGGTGATGAAGGAAAACCTGAGGAAGAAGCGGCTAAGGCGAATCGATCCGGGGTGGGTGGACCGGTGGCGTCACGAGTTAGAGATGTGAGGGGATGCAGAGTGACTGCTCGCGTCCAAACGCCTCTTTGCCACCTGCGTCTGGCCACGCGGGGTGCGGCATGCGACGCCTCCCTCGGTCGCCCTACTAGAGCTCGAGGTCTATATGCCCACACCACTTGGTGATGACGTCGAAATTCGATTTCGCCCCATGGATGAGCCCAGCGCTAGAACGATTCTCAAGTGGCGCTATGAACCTCCCTACGATCTCTACAATCCCGACTCCAAGGAACTTGAGGCGGATTTAGCACTCTTTCTTGCGCCGGAGAATAGCTACTATTCCCTGCTCGATGGAAACAGCAATCTGATCGGCTATTGCTGCTTTGGCAAAGAAGCCCAAGTTCTGGGTGGAGACTATCAGGGGGAGGCGCTGGATGTAGGATTGGGATTGCGCCCAGATTTGACCGGAAAGGGTCATGGCGCCTCGATCCTCAGTGCGGTTGTCGAGTTTGCTCATGGCAAATTCCATACTGGCAGGCTGCGGGCCACAGTTGCCAGCTTCAATCAGCGCGCACTTCGAGCCTGTAAAAGAGCTGGATTTACACATGCAGGTGAGTTCGTGCGGCCCTCCGACAACAGGCGATTTGTGATCCTGGTGTGTGACTGATGAGAATGGACGAGGTCATAAACCGGAAGGGACCTCCCCTCTACCCGCCATCGGAAGGAAGTTGCCTGGTTTTGCGCCCAAACGGTGTTCCTGAGGGGCACGTCCCGAGCGCGGTGCTCCAGGGAGCCCACCTCATCCGGTCTCAGCTCGCCTCCAGGCTCGCAGCGCCCAGCCGAGAGGCGGCTAGTTCCTCAAGCAGGAGAAAGCTATGCTGCCGAAGAAACAGAAACAAGCCTACGATGCATTCTATGAATCAGCCCGGCAGAATGAGTTCCTTCAGCCAAAAACGACCCTTATGATCCATCTAGCCACCGCGATGGCCGTTGGCTGCCAACCTTGAATGGAGCACTACCTTGGCGTGGCCAAGGAAATGGAAATCAGCGCTGATGAAATAGGGGCTGTGCAGTCAATCGTTATGGCCGTGTCTGCCGGAAGGATCAGTGCCCAGTTTCGAGAAGCGATCCGGTGGGCCGAAACGCCGGGATCATGAAAGGCCACCTCGCTCTGGACCGCGTTCGCTCCACCCCCAGGGCAGTCCAGCGATGCATCCGTCTGTAGCCGAGGCCGCAGGATCCGTCAACAGGCAAGGCTGTCCTACCTTTCGCTGCTTCGCGCCTTGTCAGGGCTAGCATCCAGCGGTTTCCCGCGAGTGCCTCCTCTGCTATGCTTCGCCAGGCAGCCTGCAGGGACTCCGGACAGGAGGACGCCGGAAGCGGCGAAAGATTGAGGGATCATCGCTTCCCAGGCCCAGCCCCCGACCGGTCCATGGAGTCCACTCAAGTCGGAAAGGAACCAAAATGTGCCCGATTGGACCCGAGGGTCGGTCAAGCCCAATGGAACCCGGCTCGCGCACTCGGTATGGTCTGGGCTCCCTCCTAGCGGTGGGCCTGGCGTTTGAGATCCTCATCGCCGCGCTCTATCTTGATTTCTGTGTTATTGAAAATCCGAATCTGGGCCTTGGTTTCACGATACTCTCTCTTCCTGTGGTGAATGCCGTCTTTTTCGGAGCAGGCCTTCTGGCCATAATTGGGCTCACCCTAGCGCGTCGAGGGATTGTCAGACGGTCTGAGCCCAGAGCTGCCTCTATCTTTGGTCTTGTCCTAAATGGCGTGCTTTTTCTGGCGACCAGCCTGTACTTTGTGTGGGCCTTTCGGCTCTATTTTGCAATGCCCAAGGTTCGCGGTTCTTTTCTGATCAACGGTCGACCGGTTCGCAGCGCAGATATGTATTTGAGGGACGAAAGCACCGACCCCTTTTTCAGCTCGGGCTATGGGGCATACACTCGAAAGGATGGTTCCTTCAGGATCTACGGTATCAACCCTGGAGATTACAAGCTCATTGCCCGCATTGATCTGCCTCTCCACGGAAACCGAGGTACATGTGCCAGTGCCTCCTCGGATTTCGTGGTGCACCAGGACGACTACGAGGTTTACAGTATTTCAAAATTGACCGTAATTGGAAATGATGTGCTGTCCCTTCCCCCCGAGTCGGGTGGAATTCCATCCATCGATATCAATGTAGTCTGCCAACTGGTTACTCCGAGGTAAGGGCGTATTGCTCTCGACCGACTACCTGCTACCCCTTTTCCCTTTGGCTCACGGCGGCCCCTCCCCGTGGGGCCGAAGGCGGATGGGGCGGGTTGGCCCTCCGCTCGAGCGGTGCGCGACCTATCCCAGGCGGACACCCCTCAATAGCTGCGCCGCATTGAGGGTGGAGTGCACTTCGGGCTGCTCGGCTCTATTGGGAGGCGTGGCAGCCCCCAACGCATCTGCAGAAAGCATCAGGGCCGCGCGCATTATGCCGGAGGCGGGGACCGGAGGCGTCTGGCTGTTCTCGGTCGTACCCTTGGATCCGATGATCGACCGGGCAGACAGGGTAGATGATAGAATGCCGGGCGTCATCGCCCTGGCTTCAGCGTCTGTTCTTGGCGACCCGGCCTTAGGGCGGCGCCGTGGGTTTCCCAACCAGGATGGAAAGCTACAACCTGTCCACCAAGTTTGGGAGCATGGAGATCCTGGGGATGCTTGATGAAGCCTTGCGTAACCAGCAGGGCGCCGGGGACACCGAAGGTGTGGGCATCGCCTGGCTGGCTCGAAGGCCGCGCATCTGAGGCTGCCTTCGAACAGTTGAAAGTCCTAGTTTCCACCGAGGATGAGCGCGATTCGGCACTCGAGACTTTGGGCTGTAGCGATTTCATTGTCAATCTTGGCAACCGCTTGCGGGTATGGGACTGCGCACCTTCCACCCGAAGATACAACGCGGCTGACTCCCAACGCGCCGGCCACGTTCACGCCTGCGGCGACCGCTACCCCCTACCCATCTCCCACAGCCACCCGGACCCCCTCACCGACGCTGCACCCGCTCACGATCGAATCACTGCGCAATCGCACCTATCCTGGGAGCGACATTGTCATCGAAGAAACCTTGACGCCGGGGAGCAACTACAGCCGCTACATTGCCTCCTATCAATCCGAAGGGCTAAAAATCTACGGCTTGCTGACAATTCCCTTCGGCGAGCGGCCTGCGGCAGGCTGGCCGATTATCATCTTCAATCATGGGTATATCCCACCGGCAGAGTATCGAACCACGGAACGATATGTGGCCTATGTCGATCATCTGGCGCACAG
>CAYGCA010000104.1:0-1595 GCA_964348265.1 uncultured Anaerolineaceae bacterium
TGCGCGTTCCTGGGAAGAGGTGAACCGCCCCTCTGCCATGGCAGCTAATCTCGGTCACTTGGGTGTTGCCGAAGGTCACACGATAACGGCCGTAGCCAGTGCCGACGACATACTCAACCTCTTCCTCCTGAACGCCGCAGCTCCTTAGGGATTCAACGTAGGCCTTCTCGGCTGCGGACATCACGTTGGCGCCAGTATCGATCAAAGAACGTCCAATAATCTTCCGATCTTCATCGATGATTACCGATTTGGTCTGGGTTGACCCCACATCTACGCCTGCAGCATAAGCCATCGGAAAGCCTTTCTCAGTCCCCAGCCTGCTGGAGTCCACGGGCGTTCAATCCTTCGAAGAAGGCATCGATTCGGTTCTTTAGTTGGGCTTCGGATACAACCCTCTTGTCCATCATGTCTGATTCGATGAAAAGGCAGGGAAGCTTGCGCTCCTCCAGGACGACACGCCGATTGTCCGCCAAACCGGTTGAAACCGTGCGGCAGCTTTTGATGGGGTGATATACCACCCCATCAGCCCGAAAATCGGAAGACAGTTCGACCAGGGCCTGGTCCTGATAGAACATACTGTCCATTGCGTGCCGCACACTGATCAAGACGCCCTCAGCCAGGCTTTCTAAGGGTCTGTTGAGGTCGTATTCATATCCCTGAGACGTCCCACCACTTGCAAACCACAGGTAGGTAGAGGCGATGAAGACCCCTCCCCATTCAGAGAACATTTCGTTGAAGCGGCGAAAGATCGGGTAGCAGGGTACTCCGACAAAGATCAAGCGATGCTTTTCCTCAGGCATGGTCCCGATCTGATGATCGGCTTTGTATTTCAACTCATCCACTAGTTCTTGAAAGTAGCGACCGCCTTCAGGTGTTCCGCGGAAAGCGTTAGCGACTCCGAGGTAGATGGTACCGTCCGTAAGGGCGTTGAATACAGCCGGCATGCTCTGGTTCAGCTGGAGCGCGCGCCGCCAACCGGCGACCATCTTGTTGGTGTTGCCGAGGATTTCGCGCAGACGGTCAATATCGAAGCTCTTCCCGGTGACCTCCTCACACAGGCCGATGAGCTCCTTCAGCTGGGCACCGACGTAGGCTCGATCGCGTTCAAAGTCTGAGTCCCCGGGCCAAGTCTGAGAGCCAGCGGCTCGGGTGCCAGGCACATCGAGTGTGAAGACCGGGATCTCGTACATGCGCTCCCAAATCTCGCCCCACTTGATGTAGGTGTTACAAGCGTTGGTTATCACCGCTAGAGTGGGCGGAGGCACGCGACCCATGGGATGCTCGCCCCCACGCAATTGAAGCGCGACATCAGCCTTGACATAAGCGCAGACATCAGGCGAATAGCCATAATCCTCGGCCTCATTGAGGTAGTCATCGGCGACCCTTCGGACCGCCGTCTGGAGGGCGTTAATCTCCGGGAAGACCATCGGCAGGTCAAAGACCCTCAAGATCTCGGCCATGCTGCCCATGACAAATACGTAGGCCGCCTGTCTGCCATCTTCGGCTACTTCGCTCAGCTCGTGGAACCACTGTCGAAATAGGCGGGCGCCCTCCTTGTTTCCCTGATGTACACGAGGATGAGGGTGGTCGTCGCG
>CAYGCA010000104.1:1605-1822 GCA_964348265.1 uncultured Anaerolineaceae bacterium
TTCCTCGGCCGACGAGCGTGTCTGCTGCCTGGACTTCTTCTGCCATCATGCCTTCCTTCAGGATGTCGCGTCCTTGCCCGACTTGGTGTGGATTTCAAGGCTAGTAGAAGAGGATGTTCTCGGCAAAAGTCTCGATTTGGGTCTCGATTTGATCGAAGCTGGTCATATTCTCCTCGAATTCGGCAACAAAATAGGGGATGCCAGCCTCGTCAAGGGC
>CAYGCA010000104.1:1858-4026 GCA_964348265.1 uncultured Anaerolineaceae bacterium
TCTTGGCTGCGCCCAGTATGGCGGCTTCGGCGCTGGCCTCGCGAATCCGGCCCAAGAGCATGGCCTCCTTCGGCTTCCGAAGATCGTGCTGAACCGGGCTATAGGAAGACATTTCCAGATAGGCATGCGCCAGATTCATGAGCGGATCGCCATCGGTCGGCACGTCATCAACGATCCAGCGCAATCCGATCATCAAGTCGTCCTCGACCACATAGCACGATCGGCCCAGGACCCTAAGCAAGTCCAAGGGTGGCTGCTCACAAAAGCCCCCTTCGAACACGATTCGAATCCTGTCCTGCGGCTTAGCTGACCGAGCTTCGATTTCTGGAATCACTGTTTGGAGAAGCTCGTTGTGCTCTTCCCGGAGGATAAGGCCCCCGATCGTCATAAGAACGTAGGCCTCGTCGATGGATAGCAGCCATGGTCGATTGCGCTTGATCGTATACAGCCGCCTCAGCAAGCGGCGATTCTCGTTGTACACCTCGATGGAATTCCGGAGATCCTCTTCTCTTACTTCACGGCCAGCCAGCGCTTCCACTTCGCCCATTAGACGGTCGTACTCATCCCTCAGATAACGCGACGCAAAGGCCGAATTCGCGTTCTGCGGCAGATACAAGATCTGGCAGGAGTAGTTGAGATTGCGACCCCAGACAGCAGCCAAGTTCCGGGCGGCGTCGCAGATTGGGTGAGTTACGAACAGATCAAGTTCGACCTGTCCACTCAGAGCCAACTCGAGCGAAGTCTTCAGGATTGAGCACAGGTATGATCCAAAGCGCGAGTCGGCCTGCATCGAGTCCACGGGAGCTCCGCGAATCTTGACCGGTAGGAGCCCGGCAGCGTGCACAATCTCCTCCGGAAAATAGACCTGGAAGTGGCCGACAACTTTGCCACCTCGTTCTCGCCAACGCTGGACGGGTTTGAAGCTAGCCTCCTCAATAAGCTGGCCCGCCTTCTCCAGAATCTCATCCAGAGTTCCGTTCTTCCAACTGTTCAGCAACCTGATGCTTTGCTTGGCCATGTCATTTCTCTGAACTCTGCCATCGTTGAGTTGAGGCCCTCTCATTCCCGTCCGGCGTAGCCGAATGGGCTCGCGGCTGCAGTGGCCGATCGCGCCTGCGGGAAAGAGGCGCTTCTTCGTACCTCAATCTAGAATGACGCGGGCCCATCACAACTAATCTGACCCCGTGCTCGGCGTGGTGTCTGGCTTTAGCCTTGCCCAGGCACGACTCCCCCACTCCCTCGAGGGCTCGACCTTTGAGCACTCAAACGGTTGTTCTCCCGTCCAGCTCCTTCTCCAGAAAGACCAGAGAGGCTGCGGGCTCAGGCCGTATGGCCCCGGCCCTTTCCTCCGGGAAAACTTGACCCTCGGGGAGCAAACCCAGTGTCTCCTGAATGTATGTCTCCGAGGGCTCTAACAGCAGGGTTCGAAGCTTCGAAATGAGTCCCGCCGCCTGAGTTCCAAGCCAATCGGGAGGCAGCAACTCTGGCGGCAGGTAGGGGTCCTCACGTGGAAAGGACGAGAATTCATAGGTGGCCCAGAAGCGATTCACAAAGCTCTCCTTCGTTGGTAGGCTGCTCTGCTCCTGGGATCGCTCAAGGGATTCCTCGTAAGTCTGCTGATAACGCTCAATGAAGCGGGCATATCGCCGGTTTAACCCGACCAGGTCCCAACAGCGTTCCACAACTTCGCGGCTGTCCTTCATTTCCAGGCGGGCGCGAGTGAAATAGTGGACGTACGATTGCACCCCAAGCTCGCGGATGAGGGCAATGACAGATTCACGCCTCGGGTAGGCCGAAACCATCGTGCCTGGCAGGAACATTCCATAGCCCAGCCAGGAGAGGCGAGTACGCAGCTGCCGACGGAGGGAGCGCATCCCTTGTGGCAGCGAGTAGATCACCAGATGCCAATCGCCATCCCAATTGGGGCTGCGAGGGCCAAAGATGCGCCGCCCACCCTCATCCAGCAAGTCTCTCCCTTTGCGGGTCAGTTGGTACAGGCTGCGCCTGCCTCGGCGAAACGAGGATAACCAGCCTTTGCGCTTCATGCGTGAAAGGGTAGATCGGGCCGCCCGCTCTGTGACATCTAACTCACCGAGCACCTCCAGTAAAGCACTTGTCCAAACGGCGCCGCCGCGCGGAGCGAGGTAGTCACCGAACAGATTGAAGAT
>CAYGCA010000104.1:4036-6155 GCA_964348265.1 uncultured Anaerolineaceae bacterium
GCGTGCGAGCAGGAGGGTGATCTAAATGTCGCACTATCTTGGCCCTCGACTATTTAATGAGACATATTGAGAGTAGCATGATTCTTGGGAATGTCAACTTTGTGGTCATCTTCACAGGCCGCCCCCCGGCCTCCAGCTCGTCGATCTAAGCGAGCCTATCCGACTTCGTCCAGCTGGCTGACAGCCCTGGCTGATCGCGGCGCGATTTCTCTCGAGATGATGAGGCGCTGGATCTGAGAGGTCCCTTCGTAAATCTGCATGATCTTTGCATCCCGCATCCACTTCTCAACCGGGAATTCACGCATGTAGCCGTAACCGCCCAGGATTTGGACGGCGTCGGTGGTGACCTGCATGGCCGTGTCGGCGGCGAAGGCCTTTGCCATGCTGGCCTCCTTACTGAACCGCAAGCCCCCATCGGCCATCGAGGCGGCGCGCCAGGTGAGAAGACGAGCTGCATCGATCCTGGTAGCCATGTCGGCCAGCATGAAAGCTACTGCCTGGAAGCTTGCGATGATTTTGCCAAATTGAGTTCGATCGTGGGCATAATTAAGGGCGTATTCATACGCCGCTCGCGCCACCCCAACCGCTCCGGCAGCGATGTGAGACCGTGTGATATCAAAGGTCTTCATCGCAATCTTGAAACCCTCGCCCTCTTGTCCCAGCCGGTTATCGCGCGGAACCTCGACGTTCTCCAGGCCCAGGCTGGCCGTATGGGAGGAGCGGATGCCCAGTTTCTTTTCCTTCTTCCCAGGGATAACCCCTGACCAATCCTTCTCGACGATGAAGGCGGTAATTCCTTCCCGACCACGCGAGACGTCGACCGTGGCAAGCACGATGTATACGTCGGCAATCCCGGAATTGGTAATGAAGGACTTGTAGCCGTTGAGGACGTATTTGCTGCCTTGGCGCCTGGCCTGGGTGATGATCCCGGCTACATCGGACCCCGCTGAAGGTTCGGTCAGGGCGAAGGCGCCCAGCGTGACCTTTTCTGGGTTGCAGAACTGTGTGAGGTACTTGGATTTTTGTTCCTCGGTGCCGGCCAGCCAAATCGGTGTGCTACAGAGGCCGACTCCACCGATGATACTTCCCACTCCAGCGCAGCCCCAAAATAGCTCCTCGTCGATCAAGGTGCGGGTCAGCAGGCTATCTACGCCTCCGCCACCGTAGGCTTCGGGGATGTGATAAGTCAGCAGTCCAATCTTGTGGGCGGCCTCCAAGACTTCCCACGGAACTTCCTCCGCTTCATCTGCTTCTGCCGCCACCGGACGGATGCTCTCTTTTGCGAATCGGTGCGCGAGCAGGCGAAACTCGTGCTGTTCATCGGTCAGTTCAAATCCAATCATGTTCTGCGCTCCACCGGCTCGATAGAGATTGCCCCGCTCCAAGGCATCCTTCAGGGTCCATACCCCACCACCCCCCTGGGGTGGACTGCACGCTGGTCGGTCTGTCAAAACGGAACCCGCGCCGAAATTGAACTTCGCTATCCTGCGCCGATGACTCGCGTCGGTTCACCGACCCCCAACGGGCTTGCGTGTTCGGTGAGTCTTGCCGAATATGAACACCGGCTCTAAGGACAGGAGTACACCAAAAGCTGGTAATGCTCATAAGAGCTGCCACCCGCAGCAACCTCCGCCGCGCCAGATATAGCCCACTTATGTTGCTCTTCGTCCTGAGAGTGAGACATATCAAGTCTAGCATGACTTCAACCGCCGTCAATAGGACAAAGAGCGACAAGACCCGGTGAGCATTCAGGGCAACGCCTGATTTTGCCCCGCGGCCGCCAAATCGCACCTGTCGGCCTCGCTGCTGCGCGCCTCGGCAGGCCCCGCGCACTGGCAATGCATGGCTTCGATTCTCCTGTATCAATCTAAAGCAAGCGACCTGTCGCTGCAGTCACACTGGACGAGGGCAGCAGGCGTGTCGGGGATGAAGCGTCAAAGGTTTGTTGACATCAGAAGATCCGATGATATACTCAATATGTCTCACTTTTGTGACGCTTCGACGCAGAATGCGACATGAAATCCCGTCCCTCCATCCAAACCCAGATTCTGATCTTCACCCTCTTCGGGGAATACATCGTCAAGCTTGGGGGCGGCATCTGGACGGCCAGTCTGTTGAA
>CAYGCA010000105.1:0-5356 GCA_964348265.1 uncultured Anaerolineaceae bacterium
AACTCTTGTCCGAACCTAAGATATTCTTCTTGACTTGATGTAGGCGATTCCCTAGACTAAGGGGAACAGCTTATCATACGCTATCCGGAGAGCAAGCCGATGACAGTCTCGCGGGAGAATTCCAAGATCATCTATGAGGCCATCAAAGAGGCCGGGATCCGTTATGTCTCGGCGTTGCCTGAGACGTGGCTAGTGTACTTGCTTCAGTTGGCTGAGGATGATCCTGAAATGACCCTGGTGGAGGTTGCCAAGGAAGAAGAGGCTGTCGGCATCGCTGCCGGCGCCTACTTTGCTGGAGTGCCCAATGCTCTGCTGATGCAGAATCATGGCTTTCTGGCCAGCATCAATGGAATCGTTTCACTTGCCTTGTTGTATCGGATTCCAATGCTCATGCTGATTGCCCACCGTGGGCATATCGGAGAACCCTATCCATGGCACACGCAGGGTGGGATCCTGACCGAGCCTGTGCTGCGGGGCTTGAGCCTTCCCTTTGATTCAGTTCGCGAACCTGGTCGGGTGGCAAAACAAATCAAAGAGGCTCACACCTTTGCGATGAGTTCGCTTACCCCTGTCGCTTTACTGCTTACGCGGGATATTATGGAGGATTGATCATGAAAAGGGCGGAATGTATTGCTGCGCTCTATCCCGAACTCCAGGAGCGGCTTGTGGTAACCATCATGGGGGCGACCGCGCAGGAACTCTATGATCTCGGCCACAGGGAGAACTTCTTCTACTTGCAGCATGCCATGGGTCTGGCTTCATCGATTGGGCTGGGACTGGCGATGAACCTGCCGGAAGAAAGAGTTGTGGTGTTCGATGGCGACGGTTCAGTATTGATGAACATGGGCGGGTTGGCGACGCTGGCCCGTTATCGCCCACCCAACCTGACACATATCATTTTCGACAATGGCAGTCTTCTCTCAACTGGCGGATTCGCCTCTCACACGACCAGCGGGATTACGGATCTGGCCGCGATCGCCAGCGCCGCTGGTTGCCCGAACGTCTCCCTGGTGAAGAGCATGTATGAATTCGTCGAGGCTGCCGCTGAGGCCTTCGAACGGAATGAGATGTCCACCATAGTAGCCAAGGTAGAGGCCGTCGGACCCGATCACTATGGGATGGACTTTCAGTTGCCCGAGAATGCCTTCCGATTTCACCGCTATATCCATAAGCGGTTGAGAACCCGGGCCAAGAAGCCGGCAGAGGAGGCCTCCAGAAACCTTACCCAACACCCGGCCTAGAGGCCGGTGGCGAGGGAATCAATCCAATTCGGGTCCCCCCAGGACTCCAGCGGAGGGTCAGAGGCGCACCACGCTCGAGTTTGGGCCCTTCCCGAATACTCCAGCACCGCCCATACAACTAGTGGCAGGAGAAACTTGATGAATGCTCCCATTACCGTACTCAGTCTCTTGGTTGAAGAACTCCGAGGCGGTCGTCTCAGAGTCGTGGATCTGACCCAGCCCCTGCATCCTGGAACACCAGTCATCGAATTGCCGCCCCAATTCGCGCCGTCTCCCGGATTTGCAATGGAGACAATCTCGCGCTATGACGACAAGGGTCCAGCCTGGTATTGGAATACCCTCAGCCTGGGAGAACACACCGGAACTCACTTCGATGCTCCAATCCACTGGGTCACGGGCAAGGACCTGGCCAACAATGCCCTTGATGCGATACCTGCCCGGCAACTGATAGGCCCGGCTTCTGTCATCGATGTAAGCCAGGAATCGGCCGCCTATGAGGACTTTCTGCTTACCCGCGAGCATGTTCTGGCTTGGGAAGGTGAGCATGGAAAGATCGAGCCCGGCTCCTGGGTGCTGATGCGTACGGACTGGTCCAAGCGTCTGGATCCGGGCGAGTTCCTCAATATGAGGGAGGATGGCGCCCATGCCCCTGGTTTCCATAAGGATTGTTCGCACTTCCTGGCGCACGAGCGTGATGTCCTCGGCGTGGGAGTAGAGACAATTGGCACCGACGCTGGCCAGGCGGGTACCTTCGACCCACCCTTCCCGAACCACGCGATTATGCACGGTGCCGGAAAATTCGGATTGGCCAGCTTAACGAACCTGGACCAACTACCGGCAGTCGGAGCAGTGGTGATCGCAGCCCCCCTTAAGATCGTCGATGGCTCCGGAAGCCCAGTCCGCGTGTTGGCCCTGGCCCCAGCCTGAGTGGCGGCCCTGAAACGCCCTGTTCCGGATCGCACTTCTTGCAGGCTGGCGGCGATGCTCTGCCATTCTTTGGGAATCACCTGACTAATGGCTATGGCTTTCAAGGCTATACGCGTCCTGTGCTCCGAATGTCAACACGAGGTGAGGAGAGGGACGCTTGGGAGCTGCACGATCTGCAACGGAATCCTGGAGCCGAAATATCCCTCCAAGGCTGTCCAGCAGTTGGCGGCCATCGAAATCGGCCACGGCCTCGATCGATACCGACCACTGCTGCCTGTCTCTAGGGAAATCCCTGCACTGGGAGAGGGAAACACCCCTCTCGTCAAGTCGAGCCGCCATGGTCCCTCGGCGGGCCTGACAAATCTCTACTTCAAGCTTGAAGGCTGCAACCCGACTGGCTCCTTCAAGGATCGGGCCGCCTCACTGGCCCTTGCGCTGGCCTTGGAGGACGGAGCAGACGGCGTGCTGACTGTGTCTTCCGGAAATGCCGGCGCAGCCATCTCGGCCTACGCGGCGGCCTGCGGCATACCGTGCCTGATCCTGCTTGAACCGGGGAACCCGGGGGTGAAGCTGCGCCAGATAGTGCTGACGGGGGCAAGTGTGATCCCGGTCGAGGGAGTCTTCAGCCGGGGGCCTGGGGCAGTCGGTGAATTGATCCGCAAGGTGGCGGGTCGCCTCAACTACTACGCGGCGTTCGTCTGGGCACCGGCCAATCCATACATCCTGGAGGGTATAAAGAGTATGGCCTATGAGATCGCCGCGCAGCTCGGCGAACAACCTGACGTGGTGGTTTGCCCGACCGGTGGGGGTGACATGCTCGCTGCGATCTGGAGGGGCTTTCTAGAACTCAGGCAATCCGGCGTGACGAGCGGTCTCCCCCGGATGGTTGCCGTTCAGTCTACCGAGGCTCCGCCGCTGCTCAACGCATTCCAGGTGGGCGCGGAACATGTCCAGGAGCTCCCCTTTGCCAGGTCCAGGATCTCCGGGATCAACGTGGCTTTTTCCGGCGATCACGCGCTCGCTGCCGTCCGTCGGTCAGGAGGTTTCGCCGTCGGGCTCGGAGATCACGAGATTCTAGATGCTCAGTGCCGCCTCGCCGCGGAAGAAGGTATCTGGGTCGAGCCCGCCGGAGCCGCTCCGCTGGCGGCGCTGCCAAGCCTCCTTTCTTCTGGAGTGATTGAGGGCAGAGAGACAGTGGTTTGTGTTCTCAGCGGCGCCGGATTCAAAGATTCCATGTTGGCACGATCCGAGGCTGAGGCTTTGAGCGACCAAGAACCGGTCCCCTTCGATGTGGAAGCCCTGGTGCAGGCATTCACGTCGAATTCGAGCACTCGGTCGAGTGTATAAAACGATTAGCTGAGACCGACCGGAGGGGAATCGATCCTGGCTTTGCTGGCAAGCGTGCGCCTGCCAGATCCTCCCCTTAGACTATCATCGTAGCCTGGCTATGCTGCCTTCAGACCAACAGCTCCTGGTGTTTGTCTAGGCAATCGATAAGCCGATCGACGTCGGCCAGATTATTGTAGAAGTGTGGAGAGATGCGCAGGTTGTCATCACGGTTGGAGGTGATCACTCCATCCTCTTTTAGAAGTCTTACGAGCAGATCAGCCTTGTGGGAACGCAGTGTGATCAGGGCTCCATGCCGTTTGGGGTCTACCGGCGTCACTAGATTATAGCCTCTCCGCATGGCGCCTTCTTTAATGGCGCCGGTGATCTCGCGAAGATGATCCCGAATTCGATCCAGCCCGACCGCTTGGATCAGCCGCATCCCGGCGAGCGCGGCATAGATGTTGGGCACAGGTGGGGTGCCGGCTTCGAACCTGCGGGCGGTTGGCGAAGGTTTGTGGCCGGAAACATCCATGGCAAAGATGTCTTCCTGTGAGAACCATCCTATGGCCGTAGGATGCAGCCGAGAAATCAGGGATTTCTGAACGTAGAGATAGGCCAGCCCGGCTGAGGATAGCAGATACTTCAGCACGCCTGAGGTCAGGAAATCGACACCCAGAGCCAGAGCGTTGACCGGGAAGGTCCCTAATGCCTGGTAACTGTCGAGGAGCACCATGGCTCCCTTGCTGTGAGCCAGCTTGATAATCTCCGGCACCCTGAGCCGAGTGCCGGTGCGAAAGGAAACGTGTGTAATTGAAACCAGGAGGGTCCTGTCGTCAATTGCCTCAGCGAAGCGGGAAAGTGGGATGTCGTTCCCTGCCACCGGGACGTGGACGACTTGCGCTCCGCGTCGCTCCTGCGCGTGCCAAATCTGGGCGATGGTTGGAAACTCGTAATCGCTGATTACAACCTTATTTCGATCGCCTCTGAAGTCCAGGGCACTGGCCAGGGCGCTCACGGCGTGGGAGACGGAGGTCACAACGGCGACCTCGTCGGCTTGGGCCCCGATGAGGCTGGCAAATGCATTCCGGGCAGACTCCATGCGCTCGACCCATAGCTCCCATGGCGATCCGTGCTCGTCCCAGTCCAGCAGGTAAGTCTCGTAGGCGTTCCTGACGTCGATTGAAAGTGCTCCCTGAGAACAGCTGTTCAGGTAGGTTTTCGATTTCAACAGAGGGAAGCGTTCGCGTAATGGCATCGTTGCTCTCGGATTGGTTTGTCCTCTATGGCATCCGCTGATGGGACGGCCTTCACCCGCCCAAATAGGCTTGGCGCATCATTTCATTGTTGAGTAGGGCCTCGGCGTGATCCGCGAGGACAATGCGGCCAGTCTGCAGGACGTAGCCACGGTCCGCCACAGAGAGGGCCATGGCTGCGTTTTGCTCCACAACGAACACGGTGGTTCCCTGTCGGTTTATCTCCTGAATGATCTCGAAATTCTGCTCGACCAGAATGGGAGCCAGCCCCATGGAGGGCTCATCCATTAGGATGAGAGTGGGTCTTGACATCAGCGCCCGGGCCATGGCGAGCATCTGTTGTTCACCGCCGCTCAGTGTGCTGCCCATTTGACTCAGCCGTTCGCCAAGTCGGGGGAAGAGCTCCAAGACGTAGGCCAAATCCTGCTGAATGCCGTATGAGTCATTTCGCAAGTACGCGCCCATGAGCAGGTTCTCGCGGACGCTCATCTCCCCAAAGATGCGTCGATTCTCGGGAACCACTGCGAGACCGCGTTCAATGCGGTGGCTGGTTGCCCTGTGCTGAACTTCTTCGCCCCGGTACTGGACCGCCTCGATCAGCGTCGG
>CAYGCA010000105.1:5366-5848 GCA_964348265.1 uncultured Anaerolineaceae bacterium
ACCGTCCCAGAGACGGGGGTGACGATCCCCAGGATCGTCTTCAACGTCGTTGACTTGCCCGATGCGTTGCCGCCGAGCAGACAGACAAGTTCACCGGGATAGATCTCCAGGTTGATGTCTTGGAGGATATGAATCTGACCGTAGTAAGTATTGATCTCGCTTAGGCGCAGCAGGGGTTCTTGAGACGGACCACCGTTTTCGCTCAAGTGTCTGACCTTTCTGCCTGGTGTCGCCGACCCAAATAGGCCTCGATGACGCGGGGGCTGTTGGTCACCTCTTCGAAAGAGCCCTCGGCAATCTTCTCGCCATAGTCCAAAACGATCACGCGGTCCGAGATGCCTTCCACCACCCGCATGTCGTGTTCGATGACAATGATGGTGTAGCCCGCTTCCTCACGAAGTTTGCCGATGAGCTCGACCATCTCCATCGTCTCCATGGGGTTCATGCCGGCTGTAGGCTCGTCTAGGAGCAGCAGCTTGGGG
>CAYGCA010000106.1:0-401 GCA_964348265.1 uncultured Anaerolineaceae bacterium
TAGGTGCTCTCGAGCGGCCAGACCGTCTTCGATTTGATCCAAGAGGTGCTCCCTGCGATTGCCAGGTCTCACGCCTCTAGCCAGCTCAAGCCGCGCCAGACGACCCTGCTCGATCGCCTTCGCCAGCACCACTTCTTCTTCGCGCTTGAGCAGCGGTACACGTCCAACCTGGCTAAAATAGAGCCCTATCGGGTCGCCCGCGTCGACCGCCTGCACGGCAGCGTTGTCTCCGAGGCCCACCTCTTCGGGAGCCAACTCGCTAACACCGCCCGGTTTGTATTTGGATTGGCCGCCGTCCCCGATTGGGCCATCCTCGCCCTTGTCGAGGACGACACCAACCTCCAAGAGGGCCTCAAGGATCGAGTTCAAATAATCAGCATCCTCCTCCGCCTCGGGGAAGT
>CAYGCA010000106.1:411-5712 GCA_964348265.1 uncultured Anaerolineaceae bacterium
GCACATTCCCGAAAGACCTCGGCGACTTCTGAGTCGGGGAAGTGCTGCAACACGTCATTGTAGGTGATGAAGCCCCGCGAATCCTCGAGAAGCAGAAGCTCGTCCAAGGCTTGAATAGCCTCGTCGGACGAATATGGAGCGGCAATAGCCAAGAAGTGCTCCAAAGCCAATGGCTCCTCAACTGGATGGGAGCGTCTTTCATGAATCTGCATCACTTCTATTGTCGCCAAGGGTTTAGCACTCCTAGGTTGTGGTAGGTCAACGGTGACAGACCACCGGAACCGGCCAAGCCAACTATGAGGGCGTCTCGCTGCTGGTTGGGAGCCAAGGCATTGCAGGACCCTTGATTCCCAGATCCTCGGCGATGGCCGCCCGCAGGGCCACTCGATCATCCCAAGGGAACTCCTGCTCTCCGAAACACATGGACTGCTCGTGGCCCTTTCCGCAGGCCAGAACAAAGTCTCCAGTCCGGGCTTCACTCACCGCGAATCTCATAGCGTCTCCCCTGTCAGGAATCCTCCACATGTTTTGGCCTTCGACGCCGCCTTTTGCACGGGCTCCATGAACCATGTCCTCAAGGATCTCCTCCAGCGACTCCGTCCTCGGATCCTCGGCCGTGAGAACTGTGATGTCGGCGAGTTCGGCGGAAACCTCGGCCATCATCCTTCGCTTTTCCCGGTCGCGCAGCCCGGCTGAACCGAATATCGCCAGGATCCGCCCGTGCGTAAGGCTGCGGGCGGCCTGCAACGCCTTTCGCAGGGCGTTCGGGGTGTGCGCGAAATCAACGACTGCGCGGTAGGGCTGCCCGAGGTCAACAACTTCCATGCGCCCCGGAACCTTCCGGACCTCGGATATGCCGCGTGCCGCAGCTGCGGGGGAAACATCCAGAGCCTCAACGGCCGCCGAAAAGGCCGCCAACAGGTTGTATGCGTTGTGGGCCCCGACAAGCTGGCTCTGAAGTCGAGTAGTTCCTTTAGAACTCCGCACCTCCAGCGATAAGCCCTCCGGGCCAAACCGTAACCGTTCGCCAATCACATCTGCGTCCCCGGAGAGACTATAGGAGATCTGTCGAACCGGCGTGATTCTCCGCAGGTAATCATACGAGCCATCATCTCGATTCAGGATCCCCGTTCTTACGAGAGAATGGTCCTTTGGCGCACTCACCCCAAGCCCGGAAAAAAGGGATCCCTTGGCTTGGAGATAGGCCTCATACGACCCGTGGTAATCGAGATGTTCATGAGTGATGTTTGTAACAAGGGCCACGTCAAAATCACAGGCCGCCACCCTGCGTTGGGCCAGGCCATGCGAAGTCGCCTCCAAGACACAATGCGTGAGGCCGGACTCAACCATCTGCGCCAAATAGCCCTGAAGCTGAAGCGCGTCAGGTGTGGTCACATGAAGACCGGTATCAAGCGTGGTGTCGCCGATAATCGCACTGACGGTTGAAACCAGCCCTGAAGGAATGCCCGCAGCCTTCAGGATTTGATGCACCAGGATAGCGGTTGTTGTCTTGCCATCCGTTCCTGTGACCCCGATCACCGTCAGCCGACGCGCAGGAAAGGCATTCCATGCCGCACCAAAGTGCGCCAAGGCTGCCCGCGAGTCAGCGACTCGAAGGTACGGGATCCCTAGATCGGATCTAGCCTCCTCTCCGACGGCCACCACGGCTCCGCTCCGGACAGCTTCTTCCAGAAAATTATGTCCATTGGCCAAAGACCCCCGGACGGCCACAAACATTGATCCCGGCCTGACCTGGCGTGAATCGGCCGTGAGGCTCGTAATCTCAGCGTCCGGCAGTCCGCCAACCTGGAGCTCCGGTAACTCCCGGATTAGCTTATGGAGCCGCATTCTCGAAAGCGCGCCCACCAGCGCGGGCGCGCCTCCCTAGGAAGAAGCAGTAGTTCGCCCAACCCCGGGCTACCTCAGGGTCTGGCGCAGATTCTCCAACTTACCAGCTACCGAGCCGTCCAGCACCCTATCCCCTACCCGGATAACCAGACCGCCCATGATCGTCGGGTCGACTCGAAAATCGATCTTTGCGCTGGAACTCAACTTACTGAGGATTTCATGGCTTACGGTGTGCATCTCGGCTTCCGTCAGCGGCAGGGCGCTCGTGATTTGTGCATGATTTCCCTGAAGTTTTTCCTCTGCCAAGAGAACAACTCTGCCCGACCTGACGCCGCTGAAGAATTCATCAATAAGTGCGTGCTGGCGTTGCTCATCCAGCGAGCCTTCGATCACCTTCTGGGCGGCAGCGAGGGCCAAGGCCGAAATCTGAGTTCGGAGCTCCCCGAGGGCCACCTGTTTGGCTTGCTCGGCCTCAGCACGCGCCGTTTCCCGGATCTCGTTCGCTTCCCTCTCAGCCTCCATCCGAATCTCGCGTCCAGTTTGCTCAGCTCTTTCAGTGGCCTCGCGAAGCCGGTTGCCGGCATCTTTCTGAGCTTCGGCAATGATCTTTTGCGCATCCTGCTCAGCATTCTCCCTCGCTTCAGCCGCCACACGCGCGTCTTCCAATCCCTGAGCAACTCTTTCACGCCGTGTCTCGAGCAGACCAACAATGGGCTTAAAGACCCACGCTCTGAGCACGACGAAAAGGATGGCGAAGTTGAAGATCTGAACGAGCAAGTAGCCAAGATTGATGCCTAATGCTTCCAATGGGTGACCTCCTCGTTGTCGCCTGGGGCGAAGGCTAAAAGACGAATAAGATCAGCAACGAGACGACCAACGCATAAATGGCTGTCGCCTCAGCGAAGGCGATACCAAGGATCATGTTCACCTGTATGGTGCCGGCCACGTCCGGGTTCCGGCCTATAGCCTGCACAGCTCCGCTCGCCACAATACCTATGCCGATACCACCCCCGATCACACCGATCATCGCCAGACCGGCGCCGATAAGTTTTGCCGCATCAACGATGTTTCCTTCCATGGATCGATTATCCTCCTCCAGTTGCCCCGCAACTCGGCACTCGAACTGCTAATGGGCCCCTTCTTCACCGCCGTGTCCGACGGTTGCCTGCGCCATGAAGACCATCGTGAGCATGCCGAAGATCAGGGCTTGGATCAGGCCGACAAAGAACTCCAGCATGAGGATGAAGGTCTGCGCAAAGACTGGCACCAACGAGCCAATCACGAACAAGAGCACTGTTCCGGCGAAGATATTCCCGAAAAGTCGGAAGGCGAACGAAAGAACTTTGGAGATCTCTGATACGAGTTCTAGGAGCCCCACGCCGAAATCGATCGCACCGAACATTGGACGTGTGAACAATGTCCTGACATTGAAGAACTTGGTGAAGTAAGACCCGCCCAGGGCACGGATGCCAATGATCTGAGTCATGAACACTGAGATCAGTGCCAGGCCAACGGTGAAATTCAAGTCGGTCGAGGTGACCCGCACGAAGGGAACAATCGTGTATAGATCAGCAGCATGCTCACCTTCACCGCCAGCAGACTCTTCGTGGCCGGCTTCCCCGGGGACGATCGTTACGATCTCCGTCTCGCCGAAGCGAGTGAGGACTTGGAGCGGATGACCCTCGTCCGAGTGGTGGACCAAGCCGATGCTGTCGACGCCAGGAATCAGCTCGGTCCAGTTTGAAATCAAGACGAGCAGCACGATAGTGCCCACCCAGGGGAAGATGGTCTTGGCCCACTTTCCAGCCGTCGATTCGGTCAGCTCAAAGAGCGCCTCAAGCAGGGCTTCGATTGCGCCTGAAATCCCAGTGAGCACCATTTGCCCGCTTCGGACGGCCCGGCGCACGCTCAGGGCGATCAGGATCAAGATGACATCGGCGATGAGCATCGCCACGATCGTATTCGTCAGGTAAATTTCCCCGAGTCGGGGCGAACTCAGAAGGGGGGCCTCCGATAGCACTTCCGCCGGAAGCTGAACGTGGGGCAGCAGCGGAGGATACGCCCTGGCAGCGAAGAAGCCGAGGATGATGAACAGGAGAACGAACCAGCGGTTTGTGCCCCATCTCCACCTACGCGTCTGAGTCTGGGTTTCCTCCACCCTTCGCCTCCCAGTTTCCACTCGAGGGCGGGTAGGTGCCCGCCGCCCGGTGTAGTCGGTCCATACCTCCCAAAACAATGCGGATCATCAAGTACAAGGTGAGGGGCACGCTTGCCAGGACCATTGCCAACGTGAAGACTGGTCGAGTATCAAGCTGAGCGTCGACCCACAATCCAGCCGCGAGAGCCGCCAGAATGACAAGGGCTGTGACACATCCGACTTGCCCCAGGAGACCCAGGACAGCCAGGGCGAGCGCGGATTGCCTCCCGCCATCCCTGTGACTTTGGCTGCCCTGATTCGCCATTAGAGAATTGTATCACAATCGCTGGCCGCCGACGAAACGGATTCCAAGCCAGCCTCACCGCGCCTCAGAATAGGCTGTTTGCTGTCCTCAACGCCCAGTCTAACCAAGGAGCGCTAAGGGTTCCAATTACGACGACGGCCGCGGTGCATATTCCCAAAGCAATGCCAGACGCCCGGGGGACAAAGATCGGCTTGTCTTCATCCTCTGAGCGATACAAGTACGCTACTTTGAGGACGATTAAATAGTAGTAGAGGCCGATGATCGCGTTCAGGATGCCCACGAAGGCCAGCCAGACCAAGCCGCTTTGGACTGCTGCAGCGAAGACGTACACTTTGGCCATGAAACCAGCCAGAGGCGGCATACCGGCAAGAGACAGCATGGCCACCAGCAAAGCCAGGGCAAGCCCGGGGGAACGGCGGCTTAGACCGGCGTAATCCTCGATCTCATCGGATCCGGCCGTCCGAGCGAACAACACCACGATCGCAAAGGCAGCCAGATTGGTGACAACGTACGCCAGCAGGTAGAACACCATGCTTGCGGCCCCGAATTGGCTCACCGCGGCCACCCCGATGAGGGCGTAGCCGGCGTGGGCGATGGACGAATAGGCCAGCAGTCGCTTGATGTTCTGCTGCGCCAGTGCCAACAGGTTTCCAAGTGTCATCGTCGCAGTGGCGATCGCGGCCACAATCCCCGCCCAAGACCCCTCGATGGATGGGAAGGCCGCCAACATTACCCGCAGGAGGACTGCAAAGCCGGCAGCCTTGGAAGCGGTTGACACAAAAGCAGTGATCGGAGTAGGCGCTCCCTCATACACATCGGGGGTCCAGAAGTGGAAGGGAACAGCGGCGACCTTGAATCCAAAACCGACGAGCACCAGTCCAGCCGTAGCTCCCAGAACCCAGGGTGAAATGCCTCCCGCACGGTAGGCATCCGCCAACGCATACAGATTGGACTCACCCGCAAGACCGTAGAGCAAGCTGAAGCCGTAAAG
>CAYGCA010000107.1:0-1987 GCA_964348265.1 uncultured Anaerolineaceae bacterium
CACGGTCATCCTGCTGGAGCGGGGGAGTCTCGGAGAAGGGGCGTCAAGCGATGCATCTTGGCCTAAGTGCCTTCTCTTGGTCTCCCAGCGAGCCATACCGGCAGACTTGCCAGAGTGCGATAGGTGGGGAGGATCCGCCTCCAACCTTCCCGGATCGGCACCAGGCCAGATCTAGGCTGCTCCGACAAATCAGGGTCCTTTGAGCGGAACTCTGCCCCCCAAGACCCCTGACCACGGCTTTGCGGTCGGACATTTCATGGGGCTTGAACCTAAGCGGCTCTTCCAGCCCCGGTAGGAAACGGGAGGGTTCGGACGCATAGCTTGGCAGGCTTGCTGTATCGATTGACCCGAATTCCGGGCGTACCTTCTGGTGGAGAGGCCCCGTATTCCCATGGCCATTTTCAGCCCCTTGCGTGTTCTTCTGATCTGTGAGTCTAGACCAGACGCGGCAAGAAGAGCGCTGCGAGGCCGAGGAAGAGCGCGAAGCCCACACTGTCGGTGACAGTCGTGACAAGTACTGAAGAGGCCAAGGCCGGATCCAAGTTTGCGGCTTTCAGCGCCAATGGGATAAGCGTACCGAAGATCCCAGCCACGAGCATGTTACCCACCAGGGCAAATCCGAGAACCAGCCCCAGGAAGGCGTTGTCCGTCCAGAGGTAGACGCTCAAGCCAGCTGCGACGCCAACCGCAGCGCCTTGGAGCAGGCCGGTTGCGGCTTCTTTCAGGATGATATGCCAGGAACGTCGAAGCTCGACCTCGCCTAGAGCAATTGCCCTTACGATGATTGCAAGGCTCTGTGTGCCTGTGTTTCCCCCCAATCCGGCAACTACGGACTGAAAGGCAGCCAACAGCGCC
This sequence comes from uncultured Anaerolineaceae bacterium, assembly GCA_964348265.1. Classification (GTDB taxonomy): domain Bacteria; phylum Chloroflexota; class Anaerolineae; order Anaerolineales; family E44-bin32; genus JBFJVD01. The sequence continues at coordinate 856 of CAYGCA010000107.1, forward strand.
ACTTGGGCGATAATGGCCTCAAACTGGGAGATGACCCACGAAGCGAAGAGTGCCGTCAAGGCGCTCACGTAAAGCCAGGGCAGGCGGCGTCGAATTGTCAGGCTGATCGGAGTGTCGAGGCTCAGTTCACGGTCGGAGACATTGGCTAAGCGATAGAGATCCTCAGTCGCTTCCTCCTCTAGCACTTCAACGAGGTCATCATAAGTGATCACGCCAAGTAGAACCTGATTGTTGTCGACCACCGGAACCGCTGCCAGGTCATAGCGGGCCATCAACCTGGCCACGTCTTCTTGATCCATACCGGCGGCCACATGGATGACTTCATGGTCCATGAAATTCTCAACGGGTGTGTCCGGGTCGGCGACCACGAGGTCCCGCAGGCCGACAATGCCGATGAGGCGGCCATCCCGATCCACAACATTCAAGTAATAGGGTTTCTCAACATCGGGTCCAATTTCACGCAGGAACTGAATTGCCTGGGCTCCCGTGGTCCGGCGCCGGAGGGCAATAAACGAAGTCGTCATAAGCCCACCGGCCGTCTCGTCGGGATGGCCGAGTAGAGGAATAACCTCTTCAGCATCCTCCATCTCGGCCAGCGCCATGGCGGCCCGAGCGGGAGGGATGTCGCCCAGAATGTCGGCGGCTTCATCGGGCTCCATCTCGTCTAGAACATCCGCCAGGCGAGCGGTGGTGAGCGTCTCGGCTAGATCAGCTGCCTTCTCGTCCGAAAGCTCTTCAAAGAGATCTGCCATGGCGGGAACGTCCAAAGCCGACAGCAGGGCAGACTGGTGTTCCTCTTCCAAGCGACGAAATTCGACTGCTCTGTCGGCCGGATGAAGCCTGACCAACACCGCAATGGCATCGGCAACTAGTCCGATTTCAAGCGCAGCCCGAATCTGGTCTAGGGTCGACTCATGTTCCCTTTCTTCACCAGGACTAATTTGCTCAGACACTGCGCCTCACCTTTGACGCTATTGAACTGGTTTGTTCTGCGGGGGGACCATTATAGCTGAAGCAGTGCGCGCTGTAGCTTAGGGATGCACTGCCTGCGAAGGACACAGGTGGGAATGTCTCGAGGGAGAACGAGGCTCCAATTGACCTTCCGGGGCTCGTGTTCTAGCCGCGAGGGGAG
>CAYGCA010000107.1:2004-4689 GCA_964348265.1 uncultured Anaerolineaceae bacterium
CGCCAATTCCCGAGAGAAAGGTCGCTTGCTTGGATAGCCCTGCCTCTCAATTGGTGAACGGAGAGGCGAGGTACCTAGTTGAGAGTCGCGAGCCCTAGCGGCGCCGTCCACCCATGCCAGCCACGAGGGTTATGTAATACAGAAGCTGAAGCATCGCTGTTGCCAGCCCGGCCACGTAAGTGAACGCAGCTGCATTCAAGACAGCTCCCACGCCACGGGCCTCTTGCCCGGAGCTGATCAAGTGTGCGCCTTTGAGCAACCTGCGCGCCCGGCTTGAGGCGTTGAGCTCCACGGGCAGGGTTGCAAGGGCAAAAACAGCACTCAAGCCAAACAGTCCTACCCCCAACCAGGCGATAGAGCCCGCGAGCTGGGTGCCGAGCGCGGCCTGGAGGAAGAGCCCGGCAAGGATCAAGATCCAGCCCAGATTGGAGCCAATGTTGACAGCCGGGACCAGGGCCGCCCTGAAGCGCATGGGGGCGTAGCCCTGCTGGTCTTGTGACGCATGACCGATCTCATGCGCAGCGATGGCCAGCGAAGCCACCGATCGCCTTTGCGCTACAGCTGGAGATAAACGCAAAGCATGACTGCGCGGGTCATAGTGATCGCTCAACTGACCCGGTACGCCCTCAAGGCTGACGCCCCTCAAGCCTCCGTAATCCAGGAGGCGGCGAGCCGCCTCGGCTCCCGTTAGGCCAGCCGAGTTCTGCACCTGGCCCCATTTGCGGTAGGTGGAGCTCACCCACCACTGCGCCAGCAGGGTCAGGAAGAACGCGGGCAACATGAAGATCAGATAGTCAAGCGAAAAGAAGAACATTTGAAGCTCCTACTGCTAAGAGAGCAGAATCTCTCCTGAAGCTAATTTACCATCTCTCGAATGAGTCTGACGGCTTCCTCGAGCTGGGGATCCAATCCAGCTGCCAAGTCCTCCTCCGTTATCTCAACGACGACGTCTGGGTCCAATCCGATTTCGGCAATTTGACGCCCTTCCGGCGTGAACCAGCGGGCGATCGTTATTCGAACAGCACCCTTATCGTTGTCGAGTGGGACCCAGTTCTGGACCGAACCCTTCCCGAAGGAGGCTTCTCCGACAAGCAAACCACGTTCATGATCCTGGATCGCCCCAGCCACTATCTCGGAGGCAGAGGCGGAGCCGCCGTCAATGAGCACGACGAGCGGAATCTCGGTCGCCCTGCCGCCCCTGCTTGCTGTGTAGACCTCTTCCCGGCCGTCCCCGAAGCGTTCGATGAGGATTGTTTCGTTAGAAATGAACTCTGAGGTCACATCAACGGCGAGGTCTAGGAAACCTCCACCATTCCCCCGCAGGTCAATGATCAGGCCCCTTGGGTCCTGCGACATGACTTCTCTCAGAGCCGATCGCAAATCTCGCAAGCTGTTCCGCCCAAACATAAAGAGCTGAATATAGCCGATTTCTTCCTCAAGCACTTCGCTCTCGACGGTGGGAATAAGGATGCTCTCGCGGGTTACCTCCACCGTGAACGGAAGAGGCTCGTTGGCACGGCGAATGGTCAGTTCGACTGTCGTCCCGGCCGGTCCGAGGACTCTGCGGATGACAAGGTTGCCGTCGATGCCCGTCATATCTTCGCCGTCAACGGCGATGATCTCGTCTCCGGGCAGAAGGCCCGCCCCCTCTGCCGGCGAGTTTGGCATGGGAGAAACAATTGTAAGAAACTCGGCATTGGTATCAACCCAGGCCCCAATGCCTTCGTAGGTGCCATCCAGAGCCGTTGATGCCTGTTCATATTCGAAGGGATCCATATAGGAGGTGTGCGGATCTTCAAGTGCATTCAACATGCCCTCAATTGCGCCCTGCATGAGTTCGACGTCATCTACTGGATCGACGAACTGCTCGTGCACGATGTCCCAGGCCTCCCAAAAGGGTTCGAAGAGTTCCTCTCTGGTCTGGGGCGAGGAAGCACTTGCGTCCCCCTCTCCGGTAGGGGAGATGGACCCTACTGGTGCGTCGGTTTCCTGGAAGGCTTCGAGAAAGGGGACATCGAGCCGATCAAGCCCAGGCAGAGAGGCCCCGATCGCCAGCCCTGCGGTGAAGATACCACTTGCCAGAAACACTCCCAAGAAAAGACCGGCGATGATCTTTACAACTCTGGACGACATGACCGTGCTCCTCTACAGGCCGATCGACGGCTGCTCACGTCGAACGATACCATATCTGTATAAGAATCTTATGAGCAGGCAATGCCAAGGAAGCCAGACCGTGGGCTCCGCCTGCGAGCGAAGCCGGTACTGATGAAATCCCGGTGGGGTGGCCGAGATTGAAGGTCAGTCGACGGAGCCCGGCAGTTGACTTGGCTCGCCTTCAGTTGTCGCTGGAATTTGGGGGGCCGTCTTCTTCTTCGGGGAGGTCGCCGCTATTACCGGAGGCATGAGGCTGCTTTAACTTGGCGACTGTCGTGTGAAGCTCCCTCAGTGCCTCCTCCTCAGAGCGCCAAGGGCTGCGCGCCCTCTGAGCCATCTTGCTGAAGAGGTTCAACTGCTGCTTCACTCCCCCGCTCGCAAAGGAATAGATCAAACTCACATTGATCAAGATCACCAAGGCAACAATCCCGCAAATGAAAATCCAACCGTTATCCGAATTCATCCTAATCCTCTCGGGTCTTTGGAGCGAGTGAAGGGATGGCCTCAAGGAGATCGGTGATGAGTCGAATG
>CAYGCA010000107.1:4699-5611 GCA_964348265.1 uncultured Anaerolineaceae bacterium
TGGTAATCGTACCCATCCGGAGGAGGATCTTCGCCTACCACAACTGTCGTCATCCCGAGATCAGCGGCTGGTGCCAGATTCTCGGCCCTGTCATCGACGAAGAGGCTCCGTAATGGGTCACCCTCCCGGGCCAACTCCAAGGCCCGCAGATAGGCCTCAGGTCTTGGCTTATTGATGAAATCCATGGCCAATATGTCGATCACAAGATCGATCTCCTCTTCAATTCCCAGCTTGGCGAGCACACGCCTTGCATGCTCGCGATCCGCGTTCGTGAAGATTACCCGCATCAGGTCGAGCGACCTGAGCATATCCCGGAGGGCCCGGTCCGGCCTCAGGAGGTCGTCCAGCGGAATGTCATGCACAAAGGTAAGATAATCGTGAGGGTCGACGCCATAATCTGCAACCAGGCCGTTAAGCGTCGTGCCGTATCGCCTCAGGTACTCGACGCGCTTGGACCTCGCCATCTCGGGTGTCAGCCCGAAACGGGAGGTCATGAAGCTCTCTATTCTCTTGCTGATAGCCAGCCAAACGCCGTTGTTTTGAGGATAGATCGTGTCGTCTAGGTCGATGAAGAGCGTCCGGAAACGGGGCATCTCAGAAAGGGTCATCCTTGGACCAGACCCGGATCTCGCTCTCCTTGGGGGGAGGCAGATTGCGCCCAAAGACAAACCACCACAAGGTGATCAGAACGAGGGCAATGAGGAGAGCTGTTCCGAGTTCAGACCAGGCATCCCGAAACGCTGCCCAACGGTACACAAAGAAGCAGGTGGGCATGGGCACCAAGACCACGAACCACCTGCGTCTTCTGGGATCGGTGCGCATGAGCGTTAAGCCAAGCGCCGTAAAGACTAAGGCGAGGATCAGGACGCTTTGCCAATCCATTCAGGGCAGTATAAGACGCCCCTGCTGAGG
>CAYGCA010000108.1:0-5407 GCA_964348265.1 uncultured Anaerolineaceae bacterium
TATCTGCACCGTTTGAATGAACGCCAACTCCAGGCCGGCGGTCAGCCCGCTAAGGCCCAGGAAATACTCCTGGGCATCACGAAGGCCTCTCTGAACACCGAGTCCTTCCTCTCGGCTTCTTCCTTCCAGCACACCATCAAGGTCTTGGCGAACGCGGCCATTGAAGGGAAGATCGATTACCTGCGTGGCCTGAAGGAGAACGTCATCATCGGGAAGCTGATTCCAGCCGGCACAGGCTTCCCGGGTGAGGAGACGGTGCTGCACGACGAGCGACTCGAAGGTCCGCGGGTGGAAGCGGAGGAGTCGATCGCCGACGCCGAACCGGTCGCGGCAGACTAGGAGGGAGGGCTGTCTCTCGACCAGCGTTGACAGCCCCCAGAGCCAAGCTTATAATGCCCGTTCCTTCCCTCTATGGGGGTGGGAAAGTAGCCTGAATCCGGACTTCACCTGCGGGCTGCGCCCAAGGTCAGCACGGCGCAGTATCGGCGGCGGCGCGAGGCTGGAGAACAAACGTGAAATATGCGGTGATTGAATCAGGCGGCAAGCAGTTCTTGGCGCGGGAAGGTGAGACGATTGACGTCGACCGGGTGCCCTCCGAGGTCGGAGAGAAGATCACCTTTGAGGATATCCTGCTCGTGGTGGATGACTCGAAGGTTGAGGTGGGAAAACCTCTGGTGAAGGGCGCCAAGGTCCGGGCGACCGTGGTCTCCCAGGTCAAAGGACCGAAAATTGTGGTCTTCAAGTACAAGCCCAAACAGCGCTATCGCCGCAAGCAAGGTCACCGGCAGCGCTATACCCGTGTGGCGATCGACAAGATCACACTGCCGGCGACGAAGAAGAAGGAAGCCTCCTCAAAGAAGACGGCCTCTGAAAGCTCGAAGAAGGCTGCACGGGCTAAGGGACCTTCAAGGGGAGGAAAGAAGCCGGCCGGAAAGTCGGCCAAGGAGAAATAGGCAGCGTTGGTGGAGGCTTACAGTCATGGCGCATAAGAAGGGCGGCGGTTCGAGCCGCAACGGTCGGGACAGCCGATCACAGCGGCTGGGGGTGAAGAGATTCGCTGGGCAATTCGTTCGCTCCGGGAACATCCTCGTACGCCAGCGTGGAACACGAATTCATCCGGGTTTGAACGTTGGCAAAGGCAGCGACGATACCCTGTTTGCTACCACGGACGGCGTGGTCGTATTCGATTTCGGTCGTGGCGGACGCAAGCGCGTCAGTGTTCGGCCGCGCTAGCCAGATGAGCAGGTTTGGTCAGTGAAAGAGGCAATCCACCCTCAGTATTTCCCCGAAGCCACTGTGATCTGTGCTTGTGGCAACTCTTGGCATACCGGCTCTACGGCCGAAGTCATCCAAACGGATGTCTGCTCGGAGTGTCACCCCTTCTTTACCGGTGAGCAGAGGATCGTTGATACTGAGGGACAGGTTGACCGCTTCTACAAGAAGCTTCAGGCTCGGCAAGATTACCTGGATGAGAGAGACCGGTTAGAGGCCGAGAGGACTTCACCGGGACTCCCAATTACCGAACTAGGCTTGGGAACTCGTATCGAAGGGTTGCTACGAGGGGTGGATATCACGACGGTCGGCCAGGTCATGGATCGCCTGGCGAAAGGGGATGCTGCCCTGCGGGACATCGATGGATTTGGGCGCAAGAGCCTGGCTGACCTGAAGCGGGCGCTCAAGCATCGCGGGTACGAAATGCCAGAAGCGGCCACTGAGCTCTAGCTTTGATCCCATTCCCACTTGCCCATGACTTTTCATGAGGTAGACTCTGAGCAGGTGCATGCGGCACCTGCTCAGTCCTTGTTCCCCCCAGGAATGTGAGGTGAGTGAGAATGCGGCACCTGTCGGGCAGCGTTGAAGTGGTAACCGGATCCATGTTCAGCGGCAAGACGGATGAGCTCATCCGACGGCTGCGGCGCGCCACAGAAGATCAAGGTCTTTCGACCGGTGGTTGATACCCGCTTCGGCGAAGGGAAGCTGACCTCTCATGCGGGTTCGGAGTTCGAAGCCAGTTCAATTGAAGATAGCTCTGCAATCCTGACCATGGTGGATGATTCGGTGACTGTAGTGGGGATTGATGAAGCCCAGTTTTTTGACCTTGGGATTCTGTCGGTTGTCCAAACGCTTGCTGAGGCGGGTGTGCGCGTGATTGTGGCGGGCCTCGACACGGATTTTCGCGGAGAGCCATTTGGCCCAATGCCGCTGCTGATGGCTCAAGCTGAACGGGTGGATAAACTTCATGCAATCTGCATGGTTTGCGGGAATCCGGCCTCCAGGACCCAGAGGCTTATTGACGGACGCCCGGCTCAGTATGCTGATCCGGTGGTTGTTGTTGGCGCCAGTGAGCTGTATGAGGCTCGGTGTCGACAGCACCACGAAGTCTCGAGGGATGCATGAATCTCGACTACAGAGATTTCCTTGAAGAGGTCCTGATTACCCAAGACCAGCTCTTGGCCCGGATTGATGAACTTGGCAAGCAGATCAGTCAGGATTACGCTGGGAAGGACCTCCTACTAGTTTGCATCCTCCGAGGTGGGGTCATGTTCCTCACCGACCTCATGCGCCGAATAGACGTCCCCCACTCCATCGACTTCATGGCGGTCTCATCCTATGGCGCAGGGGCGCGCGAGTCCGGCGGGCAGGTTCGCATCGGATTCGACCTATCTACCTCAATCGAAGGCCGAAACGTGCTGATTGTAGAAGATATCATCGACAGCGGGAATACGATCGCTTCTGTGCTTGATTTGCTGCGGGCGAGGAATCCCGCTGGTTTGCGAGTCTGCACGTTGCTGGACAAGGCGGAGCGCCGGACAGCTGATGTCCCCATTGATTACCGAGGCTTCACGATCCCCAACAAATTCGTCTTTGGCTATGGCCTTGACCTGGACGAGTACTTCCGAAACCTTCCCTTCATCGGCGTTGTCGTTTCGGAGAAGGCTGCCCAATTCGAATAGCCCATGGGGCGTGTGATGCACGAGAGATCACTCCTGCCCCCTCTCATCCTCGAACGATTCCCCTGGTTACTTGAAGAAGGCGATGTGTGGCTGGTTGGGGGCGCATTGCGAGACTACTTTCTTAATAGGTCGACAAATGATTTGGACTTCGTTGTCGCTGGAGATGCGCGCCAAGTAGCTCGAAAGGTGGCCGACACCCTTACAGCTGACTATTTCGAGCTGGATAAAAGGCGGGGCACCGGCAGAGTTCTTTCTTTCGAAGAAGACGGAACAAAGTGGACACTTGACTTCGCGGCGTTAAGGGCCAAGGATATCAGGGCAGACTTGCGGGCCAGAGACTTCACGGTGAACGCCCTGGCGATTTCGATGGCCGAGCCGGGCAAGCTTATTGATCCGATGGGAGGCCTAAAGGACATCAAGGACAATGTCCTGCGGGTATGCGGCCCGAGTTCAATAGTGGATGACCCCATCCGTGGACTTCGGGCTGTGCGCTTGGCTACCCAGCTCGACTTCAGAATTGACACCCAGACACTTGCGCTGCTGAAGGAGGCCGCGCCCGACCTGACAACCGCTTCTCCGGAAAGGATTCGCGATGAGCTCTTCCAGATGCTGGCCGCCAGCCGGCCAGCCAAGCATGTGCGTCGACTCATCCGACTGAGACTGCTGCAGCAATTCTGTCCGGAGGTTCCCTTGCTCGAGGACATACCAAGTCACAGTCTTCAAGCGAGGAATGAGTTGGAACGCACTCTGGCGGTCATGGATTGGCTGAGCCGCTTGCTGAGTGTGCTTGGATCGCGGCATGATCCGGAAGCGGCGGCTGATATGACCCTGGCTCAGGCCACTGTCCGGTTGGGCCGGTTCCGAGATCAGATGGAGGAGCACCTGGCGCATGCCTTGAGCGCCGATCGAACAGCGCGGCAGCTGCTCTTCTTTGCGGCTCTCTACCACGCGGCCGAGAGCAGGGCTCAGATTTTGCAGGCTGATACTGATAAGGCGCCTTCGGAGGAGGTGCACGAGGCGCGTGCTACTGTAGCAGGGCTCCGGGCGAAAGCCTTGCGCTTGAGCCGGGCAGAGGTTGAACGAGTTGGAGCCGTCGTTTCCAACCAGTCGCTTCCAGCGCAGCTCGCCTCCCAAGCAGGCATAACCCCGAAGTCGATCTATCGGTTCTTCAGGCAGACGGGCCGCGCGGGGGTCGAGGTTTCTCTCCTGTTCCTGGCCAAGTTTTTGGCGGACCATATCCCACCGCCGCCTCAAGAGCTATGGGCCCGCCAGGTTGAGATGGCACGGGTTGTGCTCTTGGCCTACTTTGAGGACCGGGGCAGAAGGGTCTCTCCGCCACCTTTGATACGGGGGGATGAGCTTTCAAAGGAGCTTGCTGTCGAGCCCGGGCCTGTACTCGGCCAAATCCTGGAGATGATCCGAGAAGCCCAAGCCTCGGATGAGATTCACGAGAAAAGCGAAGCGCTCAAGTTGGCCAGGCGGATCCTGGAGAAAGGTCTCGATTCTCCAGAAGCCCCCTGGGAAAGGGCCTAAATCTGAGCACAACCTGTGTGGCGCCCGCCTACGGATACATCTCCTTGAGCTGCGGCTCGTAGAAACAGCGACAGCCATAGAAGTGTGAGCAGCCTGGGACCGGTAGGGCGGGGACTTCAGCCTTATCCCATTCACCCTCTTCCTCCTGGCAGGCTTGGCAGCAATCCTGGTGAGGTATTAGCCGAATGGTTCCAACTCTCGGGTTGGCCCTAAGATGGGCAAGGGCGACCGAAGTGGCTGAAAACTGCGAAAGATCCGCGCCACAGCGCACGCAGTTTGTGGCTTCGTCGGGGGAGTAGGTTCTACATTGGGTGCAAGTCTGCACATGGACCTCCTGAAGTGCAAGCATAGCCCAGCACTGCTGCTTGAGGCATAAACATTCTACCGGAGCCTCTTTCTGAGTCAATTCTAAAGCTATGAGCACCAGAACGATCCTTCACGTTGATCTGGACGCTTTCTTTTGTTCAGTCGAGGAGAATCTCAATCCTGAACTCAGAGGTCGTCCATTTGTTGTCGGTGGGAGCCCGCAGGGTCGCGGAGTCGTCTTATCGGCCTCCTATGCGGCGCGACGATTTGGCATCCGATCCGGGACTCCTACATCTCAGGCCCTGCGCCTATGCCCAGCGCTGCTCGTCTTGGGAGGACGCCGGGGAATCTACGCGAAGGTCTCGCGAGAAGTCATGCAACTGCTGGGTCAGTCCACCTTGCGTGTCGAACAGCTCTCAATCGACGAGGCATTCCTGGATGGGAGTGAAGACCCCCGCCCGGGTGCAGAGACTGCAGCTGAGCTGCAAGCTGGGATCTGGCGACAGTTTTCACTCCCATCCTCCTGGGGGATAGCTTCGAACAAGCTTGTGGCGAAGATAGCCACCGAGATTGGCAAGCCACGCGGAATAATCGTTGTCCCGCCCGGGGATGAG
>CAYGCA010000109.1:0-1690 GCA_964348265.1 uncultured Anaerolineaceae bacterium
GAGCAGGCGTTTCGTAAACGTCAGGCCGAGGGTTCGAATCCCTCCGGTGGCTTTCCGCACTCCCAAACATGAAGCGCTTTAGCTGGCGTTCGTCTGCCTATGTTGGAGAAATGTCTGAACGCGCCCGCCCTGTTGTGATTGGCATCGCCGGCGGTACCGGCTCGGGAAAGACCACAGTCGCCAATGTGATTCTGGAGCGCGTTGGTGCGGACAAGATCGCTTTCCTCCCTCACGACGCCTACTACAAAGACCTGGCTGACCTCCCTCGGGCCCAGCGGGAGATTGTGAATTTCGATCATCCCGACTCACTCGAGACTCAGTTGCTGATAGCCCACCTGGAGGCTTTGCTTCGATGGGAACCGGTCGAGATCCCGGTCTACGACTTCACGCGACATGTGCGAACCAGGAATACGGAACGCGTGGACCCCCATCCGGTGATTCTGGTCGAAGGTATCATTATTTTCGCGGAGCCGGACCTGGTGAAGCTCTTTGACGTGAAGATCTTTGTCGACACGCCGCCTGATATTCGATTCATTCGACGCCTCGAACGGGACATCGTCGAGCGCGGTCGCACAGTTGAGTCGGTCATTCACCAATACCAGACCACCGTGCGACCCATGCACCTCGAATTCGTCGAGCCTTCCAGGCGATACGCCGATGTCATTATTCCGGAAGGGGGCCTAAATACGGTAGCCATGGATATGGTGGTCGCTCGCATCGAGACCCTGCAGGCCGCGCATGGGAACGCTTGATAAGAGAGAAGGAATATCCTGGTCAGTCCTCAGCCTCTGGATGGGTCAATCCAGGTCCATGGTACCTGGTCTCCGCGTGGCTCGGAAACCATCAAAGCTGGATAGGCGCGGGCCACCGGACCCGAAGGAATCGGACTTAAAGGCCCCCTTTCTCCCAGAGCCAAATCGGCCTCAACGACGAAGGCCGAAGTCGAGCTGACATGTCGAGAACTCAACTGGTGGGATGGCGTCTTGGTCTCGCCCGCATTTCCCTTCTGGCAGTGGTTCTGGGCATCTCCATTCTCTTGTTCTCACTGCGCGATCAATCCCGGCAGCTGGCCGCCTACGGCTACCCTGGGGTCTTCGTCCTCTCGATGCTGAGCAACGCCACCCTCGTTCTTCCTCTCCCGACCCTTGCAATTCCCTTCGCTGCCGGAGCAATCCTGAATCCTGTGGGGGTAGCCCTGGCAGCCGGGGCAGGAGCGGCGTTTGGCGAGCTGACGGGTTATATGGCCGGCTTCAGTGGGCAGGGGCTCCTGGAACGCAGCTCGGTCTATAACCGGCTGAAAGGGTGGACAGAGCGCTACGGAGGCTGGATGATCCTGATCATAGCGTTCGTCCCCACCCCATTGTTCGACTTGGCAGGTGCGGCAGCTGGCGCCCTGCGCATGAACATTTGGCGGTTCTTCTTCTGGACCTTGATAGGAAAGACGTTCAGGATGTTGGTGGTGGCGTATGCCGGCGCAGCCTCGATCGACTGGGTCCTGAACCTGATGCAACCTTTCGAGCCGTAGGTCCCAGCAGCCTCTCCGCGTCCGGTCGCCAGGTATCTTCCGCCCCTAATGGTACGCCTGCCCTGCCTGGCTGGCGCCGAAGCAAGCTCGGCACGCGGCCGCGATCGAAAGCCTCGGGTTAGAAACTCTCGGATCGCAGCGTCACCCGGTCAAGCGCCTCAAGAT
>CAYGCA010000109.1:1700-5294 GCA_964348265.1 uncultured Anaerolineaceae bacterium
TCGTACTGTCCTCATTCAAAGTGAAGCGTTCGGTCACAATGTCTTGCGCGTAGTAGCGATCCGTGGCGGAAATATCGCCGGGCAGCGTAAAGCCGGGGAGTGAGGCCAGGGCCAGGTTTGAGGCCCGCCCAACGCCCGTTTCAAGCATACCGCCACACCACACGGGGACGGAATGTCTGAGGCAATAGTCGTGAATGCGCACCGCCTCATGCAGACCGCCGACGCGCCCCGGCTTAATATTGATCACCCGGCAGGCACCTATCTCATGAGCCAAGCGGGCATGCCGGGCCGAAAGAATGCTTTCATCAAGACATAGCGGCGTCCTCAGGCGTGTCTGCAGCCGGCTGTGCTCTATCAGATCGTCCTCAGCCAGCGGTTGCTCAATAAGCAGCAGCCCAATCTCGTCCAGGGCCTCAAATACAGGCGCATGGTCCAGACTGTACGCCGAGTTGGCATCTACCTGCAACTCCAAGCCCGGATGCGCCTCCCGGACTGCTTTAACCTCCGCTATGTCCCGCCCAGGTTTGATCTTCAGTTTCACCCGCCGGTAGCCTTCTTCAACGTGCTCCTGTACGGTTTGCAGCAAGGCTGGTGCATCCTTGTGAAGGCCGATGGAGACTCCGACCGGGACCCGAGCTCTCCCACCTTCAAGCAGATCCTTCAGCGATTGGCCGTTCGCCCTTCCGAGAAGATCCCACAAGGCCATTTCGAGTCCGGCCCGGGCCATGTTGTGGCCTTTGAACCTGGCCAGACGACTGACAAACTCATCGACACCCCGGAGTTCTTCTTGGAGGAGGGCGGGAATAAAGAAATCCCGCAACACATGCCAGGCCGTGCCGGCGGTTTCATATGAGTAGCCGCAACTGCCGCTCGCGACGCACTCACCCCACCCAACCAAGCCATCGGTCTTAACGCTCAGGATTAGACAATCCCGTGCCTGCTCCACACCGAAGGAGGTTTCGAAGGGCGCCTTCAGGGTCATCCGAATGTGTCGCACTTCGACGGACTCAATCCGAAATGTCATCCGAGCGTACTCTCTCCAAAGGAGAGGAGGTAGTAGGAGCGAGGTAGACGCTCACCCTTCAAATAGACAAAATCCGTCACCAGATAACCGGCGGAGAAAGCCGCTTCGAACAGCTGGCGTGTGTGGGTTCGCCAAGCACTCGCCAATCCAGGATCTTTTTCCTTGATCACATCGTAGTTGGGGGGAATCTCGACCAGGGCGAGGTTGCCCTGTGGCTCGCGAAAGGACTCGGCCGGCCGGGCAAGATCATCGTCGCCCAAAGAAGCGGGATTGATCTTCTCCGCCCCGGCAGCCAGAAAGTTCGCCAGGTCGAGCGGCGGCCGGCTGCCCTCAATGCGAGAAATCACACGGGGTGAGGTCACCCACCAATCCACCTGAAACCGATCAGACGCCTGGCCAACGTTTAGGGCATCCCGCATGTCGCCGTAGGCGTCCCGGATGTATGTCCGGCAGACGGCTCCAAGTCTTCGGATATTGAGATGGGCGTTAAGGCTGACGAGCGGATCATAGGTCCAGGTCACCAGGCGAATCCCTTGCTCGATGACTCCTTGGCGCTGAGCAACCTTAAGGCTGTAGCCAATGCCCTGGCTGCGATAATCTGGGTGAACGCCAAGCATATGTGAACAGAATTTGAGGCGCGCCATGGCCACCCTCTCTGGGCTGCTGTGGTCGGTACCCAGAAAGCCAAGGATGAAGCCGATCACTGCCTCCCCCGAAATGGCACCCAGGAGTTGGCCCCCATTTTGAGCGATCGTAAGCAGGATGTGCGCCGGTACGATATCCGTCTCGCTACCGGGCCAGATCCTGCGCTGAAGCTCCTCCAGTTGAAACATTTCCTGGATGGTAGTGAGTGGCTGGATGAAGTACTTGGCTGGCATGCGGATTACGATCCAGAACCACCATTGGACGATACAAACTGCTGCGAAATGAGTTCCCAACCCCAGTTCCTGCCTCTAAGGTACTGCAGGCGGTCTTCCATACGCGAGGGCTGCAGGCCAATGGCCGACGGAAGTGCGTCAAGTTCTGCCGTCCGATTGACAGCCAGATAATCCAGCCAAAAGGTTGAGATCGGGGATCTCCGCAGAGTGTGTTCCACGAGCCATGCCAAGGCGCGCAGATAGGGTGGACGGGTGGGCACCAAGATTCGAGTCATGCCTGAGGCGTTGAGAACCATGCGCAGAATCTGGTAGTAGGAGATGTATTCAGGACCCCCAATTTCATAGGTCTGGTTGACCGTACTGGCATCATCTAGCATCCAGGTGATGCAGGTCGCGATGTCCTCTACCCAGAGAGGTTGGAGAAGAGTTGAGCCATCGCCTGGGATAGGAAAGAGGACCGGCGACATCGCCAACTGCATTGCGATGGCCGTTGTGAACCGATCTTCAGCCCCGAAAACGACGCCTGACCGCAGGATGGTATTGGGGACGGTGCTGCTCTGGATATGTTCTTCAGCTGCAGCCTTGGCCCTCATCAGGGAGTAAGCGGAGGCCCGATCGGCGCCGACATGGCTCAGGTAGATGACTCGCTCGACACCCGCCTCCGCTGCCGCCTCTGTAAGATTCCTGGTTCCATTAACATCGGTGGTCAATAGGTCTGCCCGGCCACCCAGACCTTCCTCTCCAGCCAGGTGAATCACACTATCCACCCCAACCATGGCCGCCCGTACCCCCCGGGCGTCGGAGAGGGAGGCCAAGGCCACCTCCATCGGAACCCCCCGGGGGAGAGCCGGGGAAACCTGCGAGGGTCGAATGAGCGTTCGAACCGGGTAGCCTGCCTCAGCCAGATGCCGTAGGACCGACCGCCCAATGAAACCTGTGCCCCCGGTGACTAAGATCATGTGTCCTCAGTGCGAGGCCCGCCCAATCATTCGGGAAGCTCGTCTGCCTTATCCAAGATTCAGCTAAGACTGATTCGGGCCCAGGAATTGTAGCATACCGCTGCTCGGAGCGAAGTCCGAACCTCCCGCATACATAGGGTGTTATACTATTGCGAAGTTGATTCCAACTAAGGAGGCGAGAGTGTCCCGCACACGTGTTGTTGTTACTGGCATGGGGTGCATCAGCCCACTTGGGAATGACGTTTTCTCCACTTGGAAGGCAGTCCTGGCTGGGGAATCAGGCATCGGGCCCATAACCAGCTTTGACGCCAGCGAGTACAAGACACGCTTCGCCGCCGAGGTCAAGGACTTCGATCCCAGCGATTACATTGGCCGGAAGGATGCCCGTCGGATGGACCGCTTCACGCAGTTCGCCGTCGTCGCGGCCGGCCAAGCTCTGGAGGACGCCAAGTTTCCCGTCAGCGACGGAAACAGGGACCGCGTCGGTGTACTCGTCGGAACGGGCATCGGCGGCCTGCACACCCTGACGTCAGAAACCGAGAAGTTCATGACCAAGGGTCATACGCGCGTCAGCCCATTCATGGTTCCGATGATGCTGGCCGACACCGGGGCAGGACAGATTGCGATTCAGTACGGTCTTCGCGGTCCTAATATGGCCATAGTGACTGCCTGCGCTTCGAGTGCGAATGCCATCGGAGAGGCCTACGAGATGATCCGCAGGGACGTAGCCGAC
>CAYGCA010000110.1:0-4545 GCA_964348265.1 uncultured Anaerolineaceae bacterium
GGTTGCGGCATATCTGCTCAACCGGGAACACGACGTGCCGGTCTTCGAGGTCGCGGGCGCGAACGCGATCAACGGCGGGAGGCCGACAAGCTGCTTCGAGAGTCAATTGCCAGGCGCTACGAGGAGCAATGGGGCCGGATTTCAGAACTCCAGCGGCAGCTCATCGCTGAAAAGCAGCTGGAGTATGTCGATGACCTTGAAAGTGCTGCGGTCAAGCTCCGGGCTTACATCGATCGGGTCAAGGGCGCTTCCTACGGCTACGCAGGGCTCTTCGATCACGTCAGAATTGGCGAGGATGAACTCGCCAGGCTGTACGACTTCGATCTCAAGCTCCTGGAGAGTGTTGCGCGTGTTGAGACTGCGATTGATGGCGTCCAGAGAGCGATTGGAACGGAAGATCTTCCGGTCACCGTTCGCAACATCAAGGAATTGACTCAAGAAATGGTCGAGACCTTCAATCGCCGGAAGGATCTCATCCTTTCCACGTGAATCCGCCCCTATCCTGAGGAGGATCGGACATGGCTAGAGTTTTTGATGTAGTTGAATACCCGAATGAAATGAGGGACGAGATCGTCCACCGCTTCCCCGAGAGCGGGGCTGGCGATTTTCGAATCGGCAGCCAGGTCATTGTGCGGGAAGCTCAGTCGGCCGTCTTCTTCCGGGACGGCAAGGCGCTTGACGTTTTCGGCCCCGGCCGCCACACAATCACCACGGCCAATATCCCTTTGCTCATCAATGTGCTTGGCAGGCTCTTCAACGAGCGCTCGCCCTTCACGGCCGAGGTTTATTTCGTCTCCATGAGAGAGTTTGCCAATGAAAAATGGGGGACTCCTCAGCCGATCATTGTTCGGAACCCCGGAATGGGGCTAGGAGTTGCATTGCTGCAAGGGTTCGGCACCTACGGCTTTCAGACCTATGACGCGCAGCAGTTCGTGACCCAGATTGTTGGTGCATCTGGGGCCTATCGCACCGGTGATATCAAGGACCGCTTGCGGTCCATGCTTCTCTCCAAATTGCAGGACTTGCTGGGAGAGACAACTGAGGCCAGCAGCGTGCCCGAATTGATCAGCCTAGTGGAGGAGCTAGGCGCAGGCGTTCGAGCCAAGGCTCAGGATGATTTCAGGGCGCTCGGCCTAACGCTCAAGGCCTTTTACATCGAGAGCTTGAAGCCCTCCACGAAATCCGCGGAGGAGCTGCGCGCCATGGGCATGCTCGATATGGCGACCTATACCCAGCTGCAAGCCGCCGATGCAATGCGCGATGCAGCCCAAAATCCGTCCGGGGGCGCCGGCCTAACCGCCGGCATTGGTGCGGGCATGGGGCTTGGCACCGCAATTGGCGATGCTATTAAGCAGTCCAGGCCTGGCGGTGAGGGTGAGCCCAGCGGTGAAGGACCCGGTGACGTTGGTGGGCCTCCGGATGTCATGACCCCCTCCGAGGCAGCCAAGTTTCTGCGCGTGGCCGAAGAAGACGTGATCGCCGCGATCGAAGCTGGGGACCTAAAAGCGAAGAAGCTGGGAAAGGCTTACCGCATCAGTCGCGGCTCGCTGGAAGAATTCTTGAAGAGCTGAGGCTTCAAAGCTCAGCGGCTCGAGGGCGATGCCGGCTCAAAGGGGCGAGCCGGCTCTCCCTAGGTTTCCTTTTCTCGGCCTGCAAGGCCGAGTTGGACCGCCAGTTTGTCGATTTCCAGGGGGGCCAATGAACTGGCTTTGTCCTTTCTTCGAAGCCAGGTCTTGAGCTTCTTAATGTGGACGGCATCCATCGATGGTCTCTTTACCATAACATTCGTATCGGGCTGGACAAAAACCGCGACCGGACTGATCGCTAGTTCTTCCCCCGACAGACCAGTTCTGTTCAGCGCCTTTTGCAGTCTGTCCAATGCATCTTTGGCTTCCGAGCCGATGGATTTTATTTCGCGCCTGCCTGGTCGCCGCAGGAGACTTCCCCGCTTCTGAAACGACCACCATTTCGCTTCCTCGTAGGAAATATCCCCATCCTCGTATCTGGGGATCAATGCCATGATACCTTGAGGGCCGATGAGCACGTGAGGGCTGCCGAGCAGATAGTGGAAGATCGCGTAGCGGTCGTCAAATCCCTTTAGGGCCTCGTCTAGACGCTCATCAATCCTTGGATGACGTCCCCAGCGATTAAGGGTTGATATTCCGACCTGGGAAATCAAGGTGGCAAAAAGGGCCACGACTAAGATCAGATTGACTGAGTCCGGGCTTTGAAAGGAGTAGATGAAGCTGACAACCAGGATGGCCAAGCCTCCAAAGGCCAGGGCCCTGCCGATCCTGGCCTTGCGCTTGATCGCCCCTTCTCGGATGTAGTGCCGCAAGCCTGTCAGACTCCCTTGAGAACTAGGCAGGCGTTCTGCCCACCCAGGCCGAAGGAGTTGGAGAGAGCCACACTAACCGCCGCATCCCTTGCCTCGTTGGGCACATAATCGAGATCGCAGTCTTCGTCAGGATATTCGTAGTTGGTCGTTGGATGAATCTGATTCCTCTTTATGGAAAGGGCGCAGACAATAGCCTCGATTGCGCCTGACGCGCCCATGGCGTGTCCGAGCATCGATTTGGTGGAAGAGATCGGGATCTCATAGGCTCGTTCCCCGAAGAGTTTCTTGATGGCCAGCGTCTCCACGGCGTCATTCACAGGGGTTGAGGTTCCGTGGGCATTGATGTAGTCGACTTCATCGACTGATGTCTGTGCATCTTCCAGCGCCCATGCCATGGTCCGGACTGCTCCACTGGCACTCGGGTCAGGCACCGCCATGTGGAAGCCGTCGCTCGAGCTGGCGTGGCCCATGACCTCGGCGTACACGTTGGCGTCCCGCGCTTTGGCGTGCTCAAAGGATTCGAGAATCAGACAAGCAGCTCCTTCGGAGAAGACGAAGCCCTCGCGTTTCAGGTCAAAAGGTCGGGAGGCGCGTTCGGGCTCATCGTTGAAGCTCGTCGGCAGGGCCCGCATAGATGCGAACCCAGCCAAAGCATACTGCTGGATGAGCGCTTCTGTCCCACCGGCAAAGATGATATCCGCACGTCCGTGCCGGATCGCAGTCGCAGCCTCGCCTACGGTTTGCGTTCCTGTCGCACAAGCAGTGGTAATGGTGTTGTTCGGGCCCAATGCCCCTGCGTACTGGGAGACATGGAAGGCCGCCATGTTCGGAAGCGCAGCCGGCAGGGCGAACGGACTTGCCCGTAACAATCCCTCATTTCGTATTTTCTGGATCCCTTCGTCGGCCTTGTCGTAGCCACCCACGGCGGTGCCGATATAGACCCCTACTCGCTCCGGATTCGGGACTGGTACCTCAAGGCCGGCATCTTGGGAGGCCAGCACCGCGGCTGCCAAGCTGATCTGAGAAGAACGCGCCATGCGTCTGGCCTCTTTGGCGCTGAAATAGTCAGAGGGCTTGAAATTGGGGAGCTCGCCTGCAATCTGGCAGGGCAGCCCTGCAGGATCAAACTGGGTTATTCTTCGGATCCCTGACTGCCCGCTCAGCAATGCCGACCAGAACGATTCAAGTTCGGACCCGACGACAGTTACGACGCCCAAACCGGTTATGACGACTCGTCTGCCACCTGGGCCTGAGTTCACAGCGCCTCCTCTGGCCGCGGATCGCGCAGGCGAGACTGAATAGCAGCCTGCAGCGCGCCCATCAGCCCGGCTCCAACCGCTCTTCGTGCGGCGCGAAGGCTGCTGAAAACGCCCCTGGCCTGGTAGCGGGCATGCCCTAAGAACACCAGACCGTTGACCCCAAGCAGGGGTCCAGCTCCATGATCGGAAGCATCTACGATGGGCTGGACACGCTTGAAAGCCGGACTGGAAAGGAGGCCGCCAAGGGCGGTAATCGGTCCAGACCTAATCTCTGATCGCAGGAGATCGACCAAAAAGGACGCGACCGCTTCACTGGTCTTCATGAAGACGTTGCCGGTGAAACCATCTGTCACGACAACGTCCGCGAAACCCGTGTAGACCTCTTTGGCTTCGACGTTCCCTACAAACACCAGCGAAGAGGCTTCGAGAAGCGGATAGGTCTCCTTGACCAATTCGTTGCCTTTCATCGCCTCCTCTCCGTTGGAAAGGAGTGCCACGCGGGGCGCCTGCTTGCCCAGTAGGATTTGGGCATAGACGGCACCCAAGACTGCAAACTGGACCAAGTTTTCTGGCTTGGCATCAGCGTTGACTCCGATATCGAGCACGATCGTTTGGCCTGTGCGGCTGGGAAAGGGGTACGCCAGGGCAGGCCGCTTGACGCCCCGAATCCGGCCCAGGCGAAAAAGGGCGTTCGCCATCACACCGCCGGCGTTCCCCATGGAAACGAACGCGTCTGCTCTGCCTCCCTTGAGGAGCTCCATGCCGACAGCCATGGTGCTTCCGGGTTTCTCGCGAGCCATTTTGGCTGGCTCATCGGTCATTTCAAGAACTTCAGGTGCGTGGACCAATTCAACTTCGGCGTTGCTGATCCCCATCGATCGAAGCATGGGCTGCAGGCGATCCTCCGGGCCGACAGGTCGCTGCTCCGCAAGTCGCTCGACGCGCTCG
>CAYGCA010000111.1:0-216 GCA_964348265.1 uncultured Anaerolineaceae bacterium
GACAAAGGTCTGGGGTTCGCGTCTATCCTCAGCGACAACCACGGTGTTCCCGATAGCCACCTTGTCGTTTGTGGTTGGCGCTTGAACGATCGACGCTTCCCGCAGTGTAGCTTCCAGTTCCTGTATTCGACCCTCAAGAAAAGCCTGCTCCTCCTTGGCAGCGGTATAGTCAGCGGTTTCGGTCAGGTTACCTTGCTGGATGGCGTCTGGCAGCCG
>CAYGCA010000111.1:226-4389 GCA_964348265.1 uncultured Anaerolineaceae bacterium
TTGCCATGTAGTTGGCCTGTTTGTTTTTCGCAGCCTCGTATTCTGCATTTTCACTCAGGTCACCTTGCTGGATGGCGTGTCGCAGGCGCACTGCCAGCTCTCTCCTGCGGGGGCCCCGAAGGTGTTCGAGCTCTTTCTTTAGCTTGGCAGCTCCCTCGGCGGTCAGGAAGATAGTGCGTCTCGTCATAAGCCTCTTACCTCAGGGCCGGGTGTATGGATCGAAGAGTCTACTGTGCTCCTGCAAGGCGAAGCGGTCGGTCATCCCGGCAATGTAGTCGCAAACGGTCCGATACAGGTCGCCCTTCCGCGCCTGCAGCTGTACCTCGGCAGGAAGGATCCTAGGGCTCGTAGTGTAGGCGCGGAAGAGATCCTCCAAGAACAACTCAGCCTTGGTGTGCATGCGCACTACACGATAATTCTGATACATGTTGTGAAACAGGAAATCCTTTAGCTCCCGGTTCATCGTCTCAAATCGCTCTGAATGAACGACCAGATTGTGCGGCAGTGACTGGACGGTCTCGACAGAATCAACCCTGCTCGCCTCAATCATAGCACTGGTGGTGCCAACCAGATCGGTCACTTCGAGGCCAATAAGCCGCCGGATTAGGCGATGCCGAGTTATCTCATCCAGCTCGGACTCCTCCCACTTGATACTCTCGCGCAGCATCTCCCACAATTCGACCCCGTCGAGCTGAGAGGGACGGATAAGGTTGGACCGCAATCCGTCGTCCAGATCATGTGCAGTATAAGCCAACTCATCCGATTTGTTCGCGATCTGCGCTTCCAAGTGCCCGCGCAAGTTGGGATCATAATCCTCAGCACTGGAGACATCGTATTCGGTCTCGTGCTTGACGATGCCCTCCCGAAGCTCCCAAGTCAGGTTTAACCCTGGGAACTCCAGGTATCTCCTTTCGAGTTCGGTGATGATGCGGAGCGACTGCTTGTTGTGGTCGAAGCCACCGCGGTCCTCCATCAGGTGACCCAACGTAACTTCACCGGAATGCCCGAAGGGAGGATGGCCAAGATCGTGCCCCAGGCAAATGGCGGTCACCAGGTCCTCATTGACCCCAAGAGCCCGGGCGATTGTCTGGCCGATTTGAGCCACTTCCAGAGTGTGAGTCAATCGCGTTCGATAATAATCGCCCTCATAGTTCACGAACACTTGAGTCTTGTATTGGAGTCGCCGGAAGGCTGTGGTGTGCAGAATGCGATCTCGATCCCGCTGAAAAGCTGTCCGGTACGCGGGTTCAGCCTCCGGGTACTTCCGCCCGCGGCTGTTTCGACTCCGCAGCCCATATGGGGCCAGTCTCTGACACTCGATTTCTTCCAGTCGTTCTCGACTCAGCATGATCTGTGCCTCGAAATCCGTGCAATTGAGTGTAATAGACGCCGACGGCTTGAGTCAATGTGCCTACCAGGCTTCCGCTGGGCAGGAGCAGGGGGGCGCGCCCCTGGCCGGGTTCCGCCTCTGCCTGTGATGAACTACTCTTTCAATACTTCCCTCTGCTGGATTGACACCCAGCAACCCTTGCCGCATAATCCCCTCACGAGCGCCACCTCTATAGGACTCGGATGACCCTCAGAGATGCGAACTGATTTCTGATGCCTTTGGATGCCAGACAAAGTCCCTGGCGATCTCAATGGCTGCGAATCTTCGCGAAGCAGGTTCTCCGAGGTTGAACCCAGCGGGTAGAATTCATTGCTCGCGGCCAGAACCTCACGCACGGACCATCGTCCCCAGGGAAGGTCCTTCTCACTGCCGACGGAGAGATCACAGTGACCAAGATTGTGAGCGTCGAAGAAATGCGTGCTATTGATAAGGCGGCCGATGCCGCCGGCCTAAGCTTTGATCAGATGATGGAGAACGCCGGCCGGGCGGTCGCTGAGGAGATCTTGAAACGCTTTCCACGCCCTGAGGGGTTGAGGACAGCCATCCTGGTTGGATACGGGAACAACGGTGGGGATGGACTGGTAGCGGCTCGCTATCTTCACCATCTTCTGCAACCGATCGCTTTCGCGTTCGATCACGCCAAGGAACTCCTGGTCGCGGAAGCAGACAAGGATCAGCGATCCCGGGTCCTCAAGAACCTAATTGCGACCTCCGACATACTGATCGATGCAGTCCTCGGGACAGGGTTCAAGTTGCCCCTGAGAGGCCAGGCGAAGCGCGTTCTGGGGAATGTGAAGAAGGGCATCGAGCTGAGAGATTCGCCGATCTTTGTGGTCGCGGTTGATTCCCCGTCAGGGCTGGATAACGACAGCGGCCAGGTAGCCGAGGAGACACTCAAGGCTGATCTTACGATCAGTATGATCGCAGCAAAGAACGGACTTCTGCGGTTTCCCGGCGCCTCGAAAGTCGGCGAGCTTATCATTGCTGACATTGGCGTCTCGCCGAAACTTAAGGAGCTTAAGGACGTGGAGCTTGAACTAGCTACTCGAGATACACTCGCCTCGTGGTTGCCGGAAAGGCCTAGAGACGCCCACAAAGGGACTTTTGGGCGCGTGCTTGCCATAGCGGGCTCGACAAATTTCCCTGGCGCTGCGGGACTGGCAGGTCTGGGTGCCTACCTCTCCGGCGCCGGACTTGTCACCATGGCCGTTCCAGCCCCGGTCCAGGCACTGGTGGCGCAGAGCTTTCCGGAGGCGACCTGGATCCTCTTGCCCCACGAGCTTGGCGTGGTTGCTGAGACCGCTGTAGAGGTTCTGGGCGAGGCCCTTGAAGATGCGACCGCGCTCCTCATAGGGCCAGGCTTTGGCCAGGAGGCAACGACTGCCGCCTTCCTAGCCAAGCTGCTCGGGGCAGAGGAGAAAGGTCCAAGGGGCAGAATCGGTTTCATAAGCAACGGTGAGGCGGAGGCATCCGGCAGGATGAAACTGCCGGCCTGTGTTGTCGATGCGGACGCGCTGAAGCTTCTCACTCTGATTGATGAATGGCACACTTCCCTGCCCGAGGCTTCCATCCTGACCCCCCATCCGGGCGAGATGGCCATCTTGACCGGTCAAGAGAAGGAAGCGATCCAGGAAGACCGCGTGGGCGCGGCGCGAAAATGGGCGAAGTCCTGGGGGCACGTAGTCTTGTTGAAAGGCGCCTTCAGCGTCGTTTCTGCCCCGGATGGCCGGTCAACGGTGCTACCTTTTGCTACCCCTGCGCTCGCCCGCGCCGGGACTGGCGACGTTCTGGCTGGGGTCGTAGTTGGTTTGCTGGCACAGGGAGTGCCGGCCTATGAAGCAGCCATCCTGGGTGGCTTCATACATGGCAGAGCGGGTGAGTTGGCGGCGGAGCTGGTTGGTTCATCGGCGAGTGTGCTGGCAGGGGATGTGGCGGACGCAGTCCCGCTAGCTATCACCGAATTGGCGGGGGCTGAGTTCTAGCCTGTCACAAGAATTGGGGCGCATCACTGAGGTGATGCGCCCAAGTCTGTTTGGTTTCTTGTTGAGCGTGGATAAGGGAGCAACTAGCTTTCGCTCAATTCCTCCTTCTTTCGTTGAGCCGCTTTCTTGCCCGCTTCGACGGCATCCTCGATTCTTGTCCTTTGCTCCTCCAGGATCTCCTGACCGCGGCCCCGAAGGTCCTCGGCTTTGGTTCTCGCCTCTTTGGCAAGCTCTTCCGCCCTCTCGCGGGTTTTTCCTGCCGATTGTTCCACTTGATCGCGGAGTTCAGTGCTGCGCTCACGGAGCATCGTTCGGGTGTCTTCACCCGACTGGGGAGCCATGAGGAGTGCAACGGCTGCTCCAACCAATCCGCCAATCACAAAGCCGGACACGAATGCGCCGAATTCGTTATCTCTGTCCGCCATTTTCCTTCCTCCCACTTCCTATTTATTGAATTAGTGCGAGCGTCCGAACCGGATGACCTTGATAGCCTGTCGGAGACTCGCGATCGAGCTGCTGATTCTGATCACGGGTGTTACCAGGTTTTTGCTCAGAAACGAGGTCGTACCTCGAACTGTGCTAATTGTCTCGTTCGTTGAGTCCAGGATCGGGGCAACCTCGTTTTGAATCAAGGCAGTCAGACGGGCGAGCTGAACGATGAGAATGATGAGCACCAATCCTATGAGGAGCGACTCGACAGCCATGAAGATGATAAAGATGTCACGCCACGTTTCCGTCCGAGCCGGGTTCCTTGCCATGGCGATCACCCCCAGGACGATCAGAGCCAGGAA
>CAYGCA010000112.1:0-345 GCA_964348265.1 uncultured Anaerolineaceae bacterium
ATATTGTGACCCAGGATCGGGGCATCCCCAACGATTTGGTCCAGGTCCCCAAGCACCGCCTTGAGACGTGGCGCCTCGGCCAACATTTCGTCCGTGATGCCAGTCAGTTGAGTGACGAAGGCTGTCAGCGGCCGACCGGGGTTGACGAGGGTCGACCATTCTTTCTCTATTCGAGGCCCGCGAAAGCGCACGACCCCAATCTCGATGATAGTATCAGCTTCCGGGTCGAGGCCGGTCGTCTCAAGGTCAAGCGCCACAAGGGTCTTCATGGGCGAGGTGGCGCGATTATAACATCTTGCAGGTGGGGTTCCATGCTATACTCGCCACATCTGCATCGGGTTTGGT
>CAYGCA010000112.1:434-4306 GCA_964348265.1 uncultured Anaerolineaceae bacterium
GGCTTGAAACAAGCGAAGCGCTTCGCTCGTTCTGAACTCTACGGGGCACCGTCCTTGTGCGGCGGCTCTTCGGTCCTTGGAGCCCAGCGAGGAGCAAGCTGTTCTGCACGGCCAAGTTGCATGGATCCCAAGCCCCAGCAGCGCCCCCAACGCAATAGTTCGTCAGGAAGGCAACCATTTGTGAGCATTGGTGTTTCTACCTATAGATTTGCTGTCCCGTCGAGGCCGTCTCGATGAGTCGCGTTTCAGATGAGTTGGATCTGGTGCGGCGAGCGGGGTCGGAGCCGGAGGCCTTCGGGGAGTTATACGAGAGAAACGTGCGGCAGATCTATAGTTATATCTACTATCGGACGGGTAATCATCACGACGCGGAAGACCTGACGGCGCGCGTGTTCCAGCGGGCGCTCCTGAACGTTGGCCGATTTGAGGATAAGGGGGTCCCTTTCTCGGCCTGGTTGTATAGGATTGCACACAACTTGGTAGCAAATTGGCACCGCGACCAGAGTCGGCGCCCTGTCGTTTCGCTGGATGAGCGAGTTGCCGCCAGCGGGGCCACCATTCATCCAGAGGCCGAGGCAATCGTACATGAGGAACGCGAGATGCTGCTTCAGATCGTGCGCGGCCTTCCGGCAGATCGCCAACAGCTGTTGATCCTGAAGTTCGTCGAGCGTTTGCCGAATGCCGAAATCGCCGAGATTATGGGCCGGACTGAGGGCGCCATCAAGAGCCTCTATCATCGGACCCTTCATTCGCTGCGGGAGGGTTTGAAGAAGGTGGAAGCCGAGACTCGTCGCGGGGTGACAGGCAAATAAGAGCCGTAGCCCGATTGATCCGTGTTCCGCGGCGTTGGCATTGGTGTGGAGGTTAGGCCATGGGTATCGCATCCGCAGAAGGCGCGCTGAGCAGAAAACAGCTTGAAAACCTGCTGGGGCAATCTCTGACACGGGTTGAACCGAGTGATCGCTTCATCCGCAAACTTCGCGCTCATTTGGTTCGGATTAGTGGCGAGAGGCAGCCCTCGTTCTGGGTGGCCATCATGGCTGTCGGCGGGGCATCGTTGCTCCTGATGGCCTCCATGAGTGTGGCATTGCGCATCCTGCTGGCATTGCTCGGACTACTTGGATTGATGCAGCGCCGGAGAGATTCCGGGTCTCCGAAAGCGGCTTCTCCTTAGCCGGCTGCCTCGCCCGGCTGCTTTGCCGGGATTGGCTGGGGGATGCCTCGGATGAAAAAGCCGGCGACTAGTGCGGGCCGCCGGCAGGGTGTCTATGCGGGGTGCGTTCCAATCTAAGGCTTCAAGGCTAGTACAGCCCCCATGCGGCGCCTGCGCCCTCCTCCATCATGCTCGGATCCCACAGCTCCGCCCCCAGCTCAACCCTGGCTTCAAGGTTGGTCCCCTCTTGGGCCTTGTTCCGGGTGGCTTCCAGCAGGGCCGGCGCATAAGGACAAAACGGGGTTGTCATGATCATCGTGACTTCGACCGATGCGTCCTCGATGATTGCTTCCCGGATTAGGCCTAATTCAATAATGTTCAGACCGATTTCTGGGTCGACGACTTGCCGCAAAGACTCCCGTAAGGCGCCGGCCACCTCCGGGTGGGTCGAGTCGGCGGTCCACAAGGGGTTTGGGGTGTTCTGCCCTTCCGTCATCAGTCGTAGATTACCTGCAGTAAAGGCTCACGCTCGAGGCTGAAGGTGCAGTGCTGGTCGCCGTCCAAGATCCATTTCACGCGTCTAACAGGAACGGATAGGACTTCGGCAATAAAGGTCTGATCGATCATACAGATTTCAGGATGCTCCTGGCCAATCCTGTAGTATGGGCAGCTGAGCTCACGGATAATGATCTCACCATCACGGACCTCCATTTCAGCCTCAAACCCCTCCTCCGAGAGCAACTCTAGGAGCTTCTGCAGGCGCTCCTCGATAGGGAGGTCTCCAACCTGTTTGGCGTAGCTGGAGGCCATCGAAACGGCGACGCCGGACAGCAGTTCCTCCGCTTGGCCGTCTGGCATGTTCTCTTTGATCTCGTCCAGGAGCCGGTTGGTGAGGCGATAGTACCGGGAGGGAAACATTTCAATCGCAGCATCGGTGAGAGAGAACAGATGCCGGGGGCGGCCTACGCCATGCTTGACTTCCTTCACGGCCACCAGCCCTTCAGCCTGCAGGTTGGACAGATGATGCCGCACCGACACAGGTGAGACGTCAGCTGCTTCGGCGAGTTCCTTGACCGTGCAGCTTGCCTTTGAGCGAAGCGTCCGGAGGATGATCTTACGTGTTTCCGTTGCCATTTGCATGGTCGAGTATAGCACGCACAAGACCCGACTGTCAATATTTCAGAATTCTCTATAGTTTATTTTGCTAACAGGCGTGTCGTCCCGCTTAATATTTCAGATAATTCTAACAAATATTGACACTAATAGGTCGCAATGCTATAATTCTCACGCACTCCAACTGTTGAGTCCCAACAGCCCGCGCGCAATGCCCCCCTTCTCGGGAGGCGGAAGGTAGAAGAATGGAAGCAACCCTGGAAGTCCGCAATCTCCACGTTTCCGTTGATGGAACCCCCATTCTGAAGGGCGTAGATCTGACAGTCAGGCCTGGTGAGATTCATGCCCTCATGGGCCCGAACGGGTCGGGAAAATCAACGCTTGCCTACGCCCTCATGGGGCATCCATCGTATGAGATCACCCAAGGCCAAGTGGTCTTCAAAGGCCAGGATTTGCTGGAGCTTGCCCCGGATGAGCGCTCCAGACTGGGGGTTTTTCTTGCCTTCCAGTATCCGGTTGGAATACCAGGCGTGTCCGTCGCCAATTTTCTGCGCTCGGCACTCAACGCGCGCCGGAAGGAGACCGACCCCGACGACAAAGGCATCCCGATCGGCGAGTTCCGGACCCTTCTCAAAGAAAAGATGGATCAGCTGGACATGCAGCATGAGTTCGCGGGACGCTACCTGAACGAGGGATTCTCGGGTGGCGAGAAGAAGAGGGCGGAGATCCTTCAGTTGGCCACTCTGGAGCCGGAAATAGCCATCCTGGATGAGACTGACTCCGGCCTGGATATTGATGCCCTGCGCATCGTCGCTGCCGGGGTGAATTCGCTGGCGGGACCGGATCTGGGAATCCTGATCATCACGCATTATCAGAGAATCCTGAATTACATTGAGCCAGATCGGGTGCACATCATGTTGGCTGGGAAGATAGTTGAATCGGGTGGTTCAGACCTGGCCGAGCATCTCGAGGAGCATGGCTACGACTGGATCCGTGGGCGACAGGCCGAGAATAAGGCGGAGGTTTCGTAGATGGCGTCGCAGCGCGATATTAAGCAGCTTGAAGGCCTTGACGACTACAAGTATCACTTCGTCGATCCCGATGTGGCGATCTACCGCAGCAAGAAGGGCCTTGATGCAGAGATTGTCCGGGAGATTTCCCGTCAGAAGGATGAGCCGGAGTGGATGCTGGAGTTCCGGCTCCAAGCGCTGAAGCACTTCATGGAGCGCCCGATGCCCGAGTGGGGGGCAGATTTGTCCCAATTCAGCCTGGACGAGATTTACAACTACGTCCGGCCGGCTGAGGCGGAGAGCCGGTCCTGGGAGGATGTGCCCGACACCATCAAGCGCACCTTTTACAAGCTTGGGATTCCGGAGGCTGAACAGAAGTTCCTGGCGGGAGTTGGCGCGCAGTACGAATCGGAGATGGTCTACCACAAGATCCATGAGCATCTCGAGGAACAAGGCGTCATCTTCATAAGCATTGAGGAGGGGCTGCGCCAGCATCCGACCCTTTTCCGCCAATACTTTGGCACTGTTGTCCCGTATACCGACAACAAGTTCGCGGCGGTCACTAGTGCCTTATGGACGGGAGGCTCGTTTATCTA
>CAYGCA010000113.1:0-1350 GCA_964348265.1 uncultured Anaerolineaceae bacterium
ACAACGATTGGAACTTCGTGGACGGCTATTGGGAAGCCATCCCCAAAGGAATGCCCATTCCTCTGGAGGCCGCGCAGCTCATTCTGCCGGATGGCCATCCTGAATTCCCTGCCGATACGGCTTGGATAGTCGCTCTGGGAGGTCAAGAGCCTATCGAAGTGCCCGTCCCCCTGGCGATCCCGGCCAGCTGGCAGGGCAGTCACGCCGTCCGCATTGAGGACGATACCGTCTACTACGATTTCACGCTCGATCCTGCGGAGCCGGCAAAACTCTTCTCGATCACCGCGCTGACCGAAGCCGAGTGGCAGGCTATTCAAAATGAACCGCACGGCGAGGCGATCCTATCCTGTGGCGGCATCGTCTGGGTCTATAACCCCGCTTTGGAAAACCCCTACAGCGGCGCGCAGGCTGACGAGTTCAGCCGGATGGTCGGCGAGGCGTATGGGATGGCCCAGGGCCTGGCAGGATTCTTCATACCGCAAATCAAACCGGAGACCGCACTGCCGGTCCTACAGGCCTATTTCGATGCCCTAAATGCAGGCAACCACGCCGAGGCAGCTCGAATGTATGGCGGCGAACTCGAACTGCTGGCTGGCTACAATCCCGATATTGCTCCGATGGAGCAAGCTGCGCTGTTCGAACGGGCCTGCACGGTCAACGGGTTCATCTGTAACCTAACGATCGGAGAGATTCTCAAGGCGGAGCAGATATCCGATCGAGCGGTTCGATTCACCCTGACCCTTCAAAACCCGGATGGCAGCCGCTTCGAACTCGGCCCCTGCTGTGGTGCTGATCCGTCAGACACCCCTGCGCAGCATGAATTCAACTACACAGTCGCTTGGCAGGACGGCCGCTTTTTGGTGATGGAATTGCCCGTCCTTCTGCCATAAGTTTGGATCGTAGGGCGAATCTAGAGATTCGCCCTACGATCACCCTGCTTAGGACATCCTCTTTAGAACCTTATTCTCGGGCGGAGCGCGCAGTATGAGTCCCACAATTACCGCTGCTGTCCCGGTCTCGTTTGCTCTATCCGTAGTGGGAGGCGCTCCTTGGGCCTCCCTTCCGCCCGGTCCGGAGCCAACGCCTACTCGGTTAACCATCACCATGAATGGCAAGGTGATCGAACTCGTGCCTGGAGAAAACCTGCTCCCGGAAACCTCCGAAACGCTCAAAGCCCCTGAAATCCTGAAAAGGAGCGGGTGGGTCCTCGTCGATGTCTGTTGGGACTTCATGCCAAAGGGAGTGGGACTCCCGCTGGAAGTAGAATCCCTCCCGGAGGCCGACGGTCAGCACCCGTTTCCGGCATTCCCTGAAAACTGGGAGAGCTAATCCCTGCCAAGTCCGGATCTG
>CAYGCA010000113.1:1360-3836 GCA_964348265.1 uncultured Anaerolineaceae bacterium
GGTTGCGCGCCAGCGCGGTGTCGACGGCTCTGGTGGCGCCCGGGCGCCCGATCTCGGCGGCGATCCAGCCGTACGGGCGGATCTCGCCGGAGGGGAAGGTCGAGACCCTGGAGAACGGCGTGCAGCTGTTCCCCAAGGACGGTTCATTCCGCTTCAGTGTGGAGGCGTATCACAACGCAGTGGAGGCTTCGCTGAAGGTCTGGCTGGCCGACTGTGAGGCGGCCTTCCAGGGCCAGCCTGGGCCGCGCCAACAGATGTTGCTACTCGCAGCTGAAGGAAATCCCGTCAGGGAGAGGTTCCGCCTCTGGATTGGCGTCGGCGACCAGGTACTTTCACTGGGCAGCCCGGCCCGGGGATCAGCCGGAAAGCTGTAACCCGTTGATTAACATGGTTTCTACCATGTGTTGATGACAGCCGGGTCAAGTCCAAAAACTGCTGTAAAAACAGCGGCATGAGTCAGGCTACCTTTGCCAGGTCTTGTCCGAGAGTCGGTGGTGGTTGTATTCCCAGCTCAAGCCTAAGTTGGTGAAGCTGCTGGATCTCCAAATCTGTCATGCGAACGCCTCGCCATCGTTGGCTGGTCTGCCATAGCGTGGCGAAAACCAACTTGAGACAACTCTTCTCGGTAAAGAACCTTGGGATTGTTTTCGTGCGCCTTTTCTGTTCACCAAAGGCGCGTTCGAGCAAGTTTGTGGTGCGAAGGTAGCGATGATGAGCTGCAGGACAACGAAGATAAGCCCAGCAGGCTTCCAAGTCATCGGAGAAGGCTTTCATCGCCGAAGGGTAGCGATGTGCATAACGCTCCAGCAGATCCTTGGCGACCATCTCGGCCACTTTGCGATTGGGCGCCTTGTAGGCGCTTTGAACAAGCGCTTTGACTTCCTCGCGATCTACCCCAGGAACTTTGTCCACAACGTTCAAGATCTTGTGAACCAGACAGCGCTGACGCAGGCTTTCCGTCCAGGCTTCTTCCACCGCTCGGATCAGCCCTGGGGCTCCGTCGGTTGTGATCAACACTGGTGCCTGCAATCCGCGACGCTGCATATCGCGAATGAAATCTTGCCACGCCCGATAACTCTCACGGTTCCCCAGAGCCATATGAATTAGGACTTTTCGCTTGTCACGGCAGATGGCCCAGGCCACCAAAATGCCTTCTTTCAGCCCTCCCAAACGTCGCAGGGCTTCGTAGACCCCGTCCAGGAAGAGATATTCCACGTCGAAAGCGGACAGGTCCCGCTCACAAAAAGCCTGATAATCCTCCCAGAGCTGTTCGCTGAGGCTGCTGACCGCTGTACGGCTAAGAAGCTGGTCGCCGGTCACCTCTTCGATATCCCGAGTGGAAAGCCCTCGCGTGTACATCTCCACAGCCAAGCGCTCCAAAACATCGCTATGCCCACGCAGGAAACCCGCCAGTTGCGATCGGTAGGGCTCGGGCGTTTCTCGCACCTGAGGAACTTGCAACCGAATACGTCCTTCGGCACTCTCCACGTTCATGGCGCGGTAGCCATTTCGATAGCCTTGCTGATCCGTGGCTTCATCACGACGCTCGTAATGCTCACGACCAAGATAATCTGTGACTTCTTGTTCCAGCATTTCCTGAGCCAGGCGTTGCGCTCCCAAACGGAGAAGGTGCGAGACCGGATCATCTCCTTTGGCCCAATCGCCGTTAAGAAGAGCATCGATTTGTTGTTGTATACGCTGACTTGGTGGTATTCTGTCCATGGCGTGAGAGTCCTTTCTACCCACAAGGGCAGTGGTTTCGTGATAAACCAAGGATATCTCACGCCGCTCCTTTTTACAGCATTATACGGACAT
Source organism: uncultured Anaerolineaceae bacterium (assembly GCA_964348265.1). GTDB lineage: Bacteria > Chloroflexota > Anaerolineae > Anaerolineales > E44-bin32 > JBFJVD01. The sequence continues at coordinate 3,176 of CAYGCA010000113.1, forward strand.
CACCGACAGCCGGGTCAGAGTCAGATGATGATTGAGGATAGGGTCCATCCAATCGAGATAGGCTGGATCCTGCTTGGAGCCGTGCTGTTGGCGGGGTGCCGGGGTGTGCTGGAGGTGCAAATCGAGCGCATGCCCTTTGACCCACGCGCCTCACTGGGACAGGTGGCCTACATTTCTGGGGGTGATGTCTGGCTGCTCGACCTGGATAGCGGCGATCAAATACGCTTGACCCGTGACGGCTACAATCGCAGGCCGCGCGTTTCACCGGATGGAGATCGGGTGGCCTACTCCATGCTGATCGATTTCTGCACCGGGGACATGCAGCGCCGCGGGTGCACCCCGGATTCGATTGAGACCAACAGGAGGGCTCTGAACAGATTCGGCAGATCACTGGCACCGAACTGGGAGACTCTGAAACTCCGCGGAATCACATCAGAGAAGACCAAAGAGTATGTCACTTCACTTCAGGGCAGGAAAGAGAAGTGGATCGATCACCCATACCGTCCGCCAGAGAATTCTGCATTGTCGCCCTTCACAATCAGAAAAGAAGTAAAGAGCCTTCGAGGATTTGGCACCTGGTTGGAGAGGCAAGGCTACGCCAACCCGTTCTCTGATCTTGAGATTCCCAAGGTTCCAAAGCTGATGCTCGAAGTTCTGACGG
>CAYGCA010000114.1:0-3791 GCA_964348265.1 uncultured Anaerolineaceae bacterium
GAGCCAACGCCCATTCGTGCCCGAGCCTCCTTCCGCGAAAGGCTTGTGCAGGACCCCCAGGCCGAATCACCTTTCGGATTGACTAGGGTCAATGGCTGCCGGAATTGATGCTAGCGCCCTAGGTTTCCGAACCAGGCCCTCGAAGCGTCAGTCAAGGCCTGATCGATCTCCCGAGCACGCCGGCGCTGATCCATCATTCAGAAGAAGGGATCAGGGTCAGGTGAGATTCTGCACCCCTCCGTCCCGGATCAAGGGTCCAATGCATGAGATGGTATTCGCCGTCGCGCCATCGATCGACCATATCGATGTAGTGGGGGTGATAGGCGTGGCCGGATTGACCGGTGGTGTGAATGCCCACCGAGTTGGCCAAGTCGGATAGATCGACAATGATCCGAAGGGAAGGCAGAGTGCCGGATGCTTCAAAGGTCTCAGCGGTGTTCCAGGCCACGTTATTGACGACAGCGCTGCTTCCAGATGTCCGATAGGGTCCCCGGTTGAATAGATTGCCGACCAGCGGGAAACCGTTCATCACTTCGTTGCGGAAGGTGATGGTGTGAAGGTCACCCCACGACCAGCCCCCGACCTCCCTACCCAAGCTGGCCTCCATCTCCACAACGGCCGCCTGGAACGCTTGCTCGAAAAGCTGGTCGCGCGTCTCGATCTGGGCAGTATTGCGATCATCCCACCAGAGGCTCTGTGGATCTTTGACCAGCCGGCGAACGATCTCAAACCACCCGCTTCCTCCCTGAGGCCACTGTTCTTCGGGAAGATCGTCATGAAATGTGGCTGCCAATAGCTGCTTCCAGAACGCCTCAAACAGCGCTGGGGCGGCTAGGTCCATGTGCTGCTGATAGTCCCAATCGATCAAGATGGATCGGACCTCTTCCTGACGCTGGTCTTCAAAGCGCAGGCTTAGGAGGATCGGTACTAGGGTTTCTGCGTTGAGGTTCTTGTTGTCGACCTGCATATCCTGGACAAACTGGAAGGCTATCGGCTTGGGAGAGGCCTCAATCATATCCACAATTCGTTTCGCTCGAAAGCCATAGTCCCAAACGAGTGAAAGTCGATGTGGATAGTTCGTTCCCACAATCGCGTTGTTGGCCGCGACAATATAGCCCGCAGGCGGATTCAGGGCGAAGGGTAATTCCTCGAAGGGTATGAAGCCGACCCATTCGTAATCTTCCGTCCACCCAGGAACAGGCAGTGTCCCATCGCCGCCGGCGCGGATCGGTATCCTTCCTGGAGTCTGATAGCCGATGTTGCCGTCCACATCCGCGTAGACAAGGTTCTGTGCAGGGACATCGAATTCCCTGGCGGCTTCCCGAAACTCATCCCAGTTCTGCGCCCGATTTATCTTCAGGATGGCGGAGAAGATCGTCGATGGCTCAAAACCGGTCCAGCGCAGCGCAATCGCGTGTTGGCCCGGCAGCTCCAGGTTGGTTCTTTCGGCGAAGCCTTGAAGGTCGTCAAAAACCTCTGAGATAATCGGTCCGTGTCGAGTAAGCCGAACAGTGAGTTCGACCGGGTCTCCTCTGGCCACCTCGATCGTTTCCTGGACCAGCTCCATATCGACCCATTCCTCGTTGGCCTCGTACTGATTGGGATTATTCGGGTTGATCCGTTCGATAAAAAGATCCTGCACATCGTCTGTGACATCCGTCAGACCCCAGGCGATCCGGTCGTTGTGTCCAATAACTACCCCCGGTATGCCCAGCAATGAGAAGCCAGCGAGGTCATAGGGGCAGGCCGGGGTCTTAGGAGCACAATGGAGGCCGATCTGGTGCCAGAGCGAAGGGATCTGTGCAGCAAGGTGAGGGTCGTTGGCCAGTAGGGGGCCTCCACTCACTGTGAGTTCACCGGAGATGACCCAACTGTTGGAACCCACAGCCTCCCCTCTGGACCCAAGAACAGCATCAAGTGCCGCACCCCTGGCCTCGACAGTCTGAAGAGCCCGACTAAGGTCCAGAGGTGCAAGCACAGGGTCGAAGGCAGGCCAATCGGCCTGGGAGGCAAGACCGAAATCGGGAAGGATGACCGGGTGATCAGTTGGATAGGGTGGGAACAAGTCGGCGACCTGTTCAGAAGTAAGGCTGTTCAGCAGGACGGCGCGCCGAATCTCCAGGTCCAAGTTGTCCCCCAAAACCCAGGCCATCGCCTTGGCCCAGGTAAGGGAGTTTCGAGGGGTCCACGGCGCGGGTGCATAGCCAGGATTGATCAGTCCGAGAAAGACATATTCGAGGCTCAGCGCGCTGCCCTTTCCCCGCTTGTGGAGGTAGGCATTCACTCCGTCGGCATAGGCCTGCAATACGGTTGCGGTTCCGGCGTCCAGCCGGGCGACATCTTGACGCGCCACTCGCTCCCACCCCAAAGTGCGCACGAACATGTCGATGTCTAATCCGGGCTGGCCGACAAGCTCAGAAAGCCGCCCCGAGCTGGCGTGGCGCTGAAAGTCCATTTGCCAGAACCGATCCTGAGCATGAACGAAGCCTTGAGCCATGAGGAGGTCATGTTCAGTGGAGGCGTAGATGTGAGGCACCCCCAAGGCATCCCGGTAGATCTCTACCGGCGCATGCAGACCGGGCATCGTAAGGCTGCCGTCGACCTGGGGGAAGGAGCGCCGCACGGCGTAGGTTCCGACAACCACCGTAACGAGGCCCACAAGCAGAACGAGTGAGACTGAAACAAACAAGCATCTTCCAAATCGATATCTCATCCCGCACTCCCTCCCGTGCATACAGCGGGCGCGATTCTTCTAGCACTGCTATTGAAGTGTGTCAATCATACTGTCTCAGAGGACTTCAAGGGAAGGAATCTGCTAATCCTAGGGACCGCGTGCCGGCCGGAAGTCGACGGGTATCTTGCAGGGCGCGATCCAAAGGTGCGAATCGGGAGACGTGAGGAATCCAGGCGGGCCTTGCGATGCCCATGAGCGTGAACCTGGAGGGTTTGACACAGGCAAGAGAGGTTCACAACGTATTTATCCACAGCATGTGAGTGAATGGCATGACTGCAAGTTCGATCTCCAGAAAAAGGCCACGCTCTTCTGCGCAGAGGGCGGGAGACGCGAGCGGAAGAGGGTAGAATGCATGCAAGGTCTGGTTCCGTGCTTGGCTGCTGTTCGGCAGATCAGATGGGCCCTGCAGACCTAGCTGGCGACATTGAGAGCGCGGCGTGTATTCGGGCGCGGCCAGCAACCGGCAGGATGGTGTTGCTTCGCGAGCCTCGGTTCCCGCATTTGTGAGCCGCCGGAATCCATCGAGCTGGCGCGCAGGGATACCGAGGCGGTGCCACAGCACACCGCTTGCGGCTAGACAATTCATGGCACACAACTCAGGTTTCAGGGAGAAAGCACCGTCGTCAGTAAGGCACCAAGGCGGCCGTCATCCATAGAAGCCATTGAGCGAGGAATTGGTTTGAATGAAGGCGATTGAATCGTATCAGTTGACCCGCAAGTTCGGTGAGTTCTCAGCGGTCCATGAGATCAGCTTTAAGGTTGCGGAAGGCATGGTCTTCGGATTCCTCGGACCAAACGGAGCTGGAAAGACCACTACAATCAATATGCTTTGCACGCTTCTTCGCCCAACCTCCGGCCGCGCTCTGGTCAATGGCCACGATATCGCCACAGATCAGGCTTCTGTGCGTCGATCGATCGGCCTCATTTTCCAAGATCCTTCGCTGGACGAGCAGCTAACGGGAAGAGAGAACTTGCGCTTCCACGCCATGCTTTACGGAGTGACCGGGGAGACCTTCAAGCGGCGGGCCGCCGAACTCATTGAGATGGTTGACCTGAC
>CAYGCA010000115.1:0-3349 GCA_964348265.1 uncultured Anaerolineaceae bacterium
TTTTGACATCAGCTTCCTGCGACCTACGGGTCTCTTCCGCTACAACCAGCTTCTAGACACCTATGATCTGGCATCCGTTCTGCTGCCGAACGCCGACAGGTATGATCTGCTCTCTATGGCAAGGACACTGGGCATTCCTGTCCGCAAGAGCCATCGCGCCTTTGAGGATGCCTTGACCACCCAACAGATTCTGGTCAGGCTCTACGAGCTTGCGCAAGAACTCCCCTATGAAATCCTTGAGGAGATCTCGAAGCTCGGCGCCGAAATCGATTGGGGCGCAGGTTGGATTTTCGATGAAGTCCTGTCTCAGGCCAGGCAGAGCCAGGAGGGCGACTCGTCCGCACAGGGCGCTTTCGCGGCTCTGCATCTCCCAAGAAGCGATTTTCAGGACGAACCCCTGAGCCCGGCCGAGCCAATCCAGCCCATTGATCCGGAGGAGGTGGCCGCGCCCCTCGAGCCCGGGGGAGAGTATTACGCGGAATACGAGAACCGGCCACAGCAAATCACGATGCTCAGAGCAATTGCAGACGCCCTGAACCATAGTGGACATTTGCTTGTTGAAGCCGGGGCAGGCACTGGCAAATCGATGGCCTATCTTCTGCCGGCCTTCGCCTGGGCGGCGAGGAACAGGCGCCGGGTCGTCGTATCTACCAACAGCATCAACCTACAAGATCAGCTGATTCACAAAGACATCCCGGATGTCTGCCAGGCACTGGGCGCAAACTTCAGAGCGGCCGTCCTGAAGGGCCGCTCGAACTACCTCTGTCCCCGTCGATTGGATTCCCTACGGAAGATCGGCATCCAGTCTGCAGACGAGATACGCGTTTTGGCCAAGGTGCTTGTGTGGCTGGCACAGGGAGGGAACGGCGATCGAAGCCTGATCAATCTGCGCGGGCCGGGCGAGATGCATGCCTGGGCCCGTATGAGCGCCGAAAGTGAAGATTGCTCGGCCGAAGCCTGCCTCCAGGGGGCCAACGGTGTGTGCCCGTATTACCAGGCAAGGCTAGCTGCCGAGAGTGCTCACCTCGTAATCGTAAACCATGCTCTGCTTCTGGCTGACATCTCAACTGGTAACCGGGTCATCCCCGAATACGACTACCTGATCGTAGACGAGGCTCACCACCTTGAATCCGCCACCACCAGCGGCCTGAGCGTCGAGATATCCGAGGCGGAGATTAGACGCATCCTTGACAATCTCGGAGGGCCTCAACACGGCATATTCGGCCGCCTCCTTGAGGCGGCCAGGGCTCAACTGGGTGCCTCTTTCGTGACCGAAATTGAACGGAGCGTGGCGACCATCTCCGATCACTCCCTTGAGTGCCTGGAGTCCGTCAAGGAGCTATTTCAAGCTCTCTCGGCTTTCCTTCGCTTCCGGAGGGAGTCGGAAAGCCTTGGTCCTTACGGGCAGCAGGAACGTATCGTCCCGGCTACTCGCACCTTGCCGGAATGGTCCGAAATCGAAGTGATTTGGGACAATCTTCGAAGGCCTCTCTCCTACCTTTCGCAGTCGCTGATGGATCTGGGCGATGGTCTCTTGGGTCTGGTGGACCAAGGTCATTATCAAGCCGAAGATTTGGCGCTGGCTGTCCAAGGCCTCAGCCGTGACCTAGCCCGGATCTTTTCGACTCTTGATGACATGATATTCGAGCCGGATCCTCGCATGATCTACTGGATTGAAGCCCGCCCTGGACGCGGCTCGCCTACACTGCGTTCAGCCCCGCTGGAAGTAGGGCCCCTTGTGGAAAGGTACCTTTGGCACGAGAAGGAAGCTGTCATCATGACTTCGGCTACGCTCACCACAACCGGGGATTTCGATTACATCCGAAAGCGCCTCCACGCCTTCGACGCCGATGAAATCTCACTGGGTTCACCCTTCGACTATGAATCGTCGACCTTGCTCTATCTGGTGAACGATATTCCCGAGCCCTCTCCAGATCCGAGATATCAGCGAGCAGTGGAGAGGGGTCTGATTGAGCTTTGCTTGGCTACACATGGCCGGGCCTTGATCTTATTCACCTCCTACTCTCAACTCCGCAGAACCTCCGAAGCTCTCGCGGGCCCGCTGGCGCGCGCCGGCATTGTGCTGCTCGTGCAGGGCGAAGGCGCCTCGCGTCACGCCCTCCTAGAGAGCTTCCGCGGCCTTGATCAAGCGGTTTTGCTGGGAACCCGATCTTTTTGGGAGGGCGTCGACGTACCAGGTGAGGCGCTCTCAGTCCTGGCTATCATCCGAATCCCGTTCGACGTTCCAAGCGATCCGATCGTCGCTGCGCGCGCAGAGACCTATGAGTCGCCCTTCGAGGAGTATTCAGTCCCTCAGGCAATTCTCCGTTTCCGCCAAGGCTTTGGCCGCCTCATCCGCGCGGCCTCAGATCGAGGCGTTGTCGCAACATTTGACCGTCGCATCCTCTCGAAATCGTACGGGTCGGCTTTCGTCGACTCGCTGCCCCGGAGCACAATCCGGGCCGGACGGCTTGCGGATCTGCCCAGAGCGGCAGCTCGCTGGCTGGGCCTGTAGACCGCGGTCTTAGCAGCCCAGAGTGGGGGCACCCGGCCGCGCCTCAACAGGCCAGCAGGCCAAAGCTCCGAGCCCTCCGGTCGCTCCCGTGATGAAGATTGCGCGTGCATGGCGCGGCTGGACCACGGTTGACGGTGCTGATCGCCGACGACTATAATGCTCCCACAATCCGCTATCTGACAACCGCTGCAGAAGGGAATGTCATCGTTGATCGACGTAAATGAGCTTCGGAATGGCGTGACCTTCGAGCTTGACAACACACTCTACAAGGTTCTCGAGTACTCCCACCATAAGCCCGGCCGCGGTAAGGCGACCATCCGCACCAAGATCCGGGATTTACGCACTGGGGTCACGATTGAGAAGACGTTCAACTCTGGTGATCGTGTCCAAGAGGTCCGCTTGGATTACCACACTGCTCAGTACCTCTATAACGACGGCGAGCTTTACCATTTCATGGACACTGACACCTTCGATCAACCGGTCATCAATTCCTCCTTGCTCGGCGAGGCAATCGACTACTTGAAGGAGGGACAAGAAGTAAAGCTCACCTTTTACGAGAATGAGCCGCTGGATGTCGAGCTACCTACTTCGGTCGATCTTGAGGTCGTTCAGGCCGAGGCAGCCGTGAAGGGTGATACCGCAACCGGCGCCACCAAACTTGTCACCACCGAGACAGGGCTCAAAGTTCAGGTCCCCCTCTTCATTGAGCAGGGAGATACCCTGCGGGTCGACACGCGCACCGGCCAATACGTCGAGCGCGCGTGACGCGTGCGCTGGGTTGGAGCGAGCCGCTCCCCCGTGCTATTTTCCTAAAACTCTAGCGTGGCGACCAAT
>CAYGCA010000116.1:0-2897 GCA_964348265.1 uncultured Anaerolineaceae bacterium
GAAAGTCAGTGAAACGCTGGAGAGGGCTCGCGTGCGGATTCGGTCACCGGCCCGAACGATGTGGCCGGCCTGGACTGGGATCCAAACTCCCTCCGTGTCGAGCGTCTCCACAGCCCCGCTCAGTTCAACGAGCACTCCGCTTTGTGGATCTGGAGATTCGTAGATGACTGGGCCTGGGCTTGGCGTTGAATCCCTGGAGATAGGCGGTGATACCTGGGCTGGACCGCTGGCTGAGCGTAATCCGGGCCACAGCCACAGGAAGCCGGCAACGGCAGAGCTGATCATCGCACAGATCAGGATGAAGGCACCCGCAGATGAGAAGGCCACGGCTGGAATGAGCCAGCGGCGCCGAGGCAGCGATTCGGCGCCTTCACCGAGGTGAGAGGATTTCTCGAGAAGGGCAGCCCGTTGTGCACGCACGGTCTTCGACTTGCGAGCGGGGAATTCGATCGCCCGCAGTTCGGCTGCCAGCGTCAGCAAGCTGGCTTCTTCCTCGGGCAGGCCCTCCACGCAATTCTCGAGGGGTTCGCCGGCTTCAAGCCGCTCAAGGCGTTGGTGAAGATGTTCTTCGAGCTTATCCATGGGGTCAATCATCCTTGTACCTGCGTAAGTCCCTTGCGCAGCGCGCGCAAACCGCGATGCTGCAGAGCTTTGACAGCTGCCTCCGTTTTGCCCAATACCTTGGCCGTCTCTCGTATCGAAAGGCCGCTCAGGAATCTGAGGACCACCACATCACGCTGAGTCGCATCTATGGTCGAGAGCTCCCGGCTGAGCCGTTCCAGGGTCAGCTTCGTGTCAAGAGCACGGTCTGGTTCACTGCCCGGCTCGCGGGGAGCTTCGGCCTCTTCGATCGCGATCGCCCGGCGGTCGGCGGGTTTGCGGTAGTGATCTACAAGTAGGTTGCGCGCGATGCGGAATAGCCAGGCGCGGAATGGCAAGCCGGTCTGCTGGAGGGCTTGAAGCATGCGGATGAATACCTCCCCCGTGAGGTCTTCCGCCGCCTGCTGGTCAGAAGTTCGCAACCGAAGATATCGGAAGATCGTTCCATGATGCTTGTCGTACAATGCTCCGACCGCTTCCACATCGCCTCCTTGTGCCCGGGCCACCAACCTGTCCATAGCGACGGAGTCAGCGATCCGACCGCCGATCTCGTTTTCGGTAGCGTCTCTATCGGACATAACGTGGAGCGCCTCCAAAGGATTCATGGGCCTTAAGGACCAACAGCATGTGAAGGATCGCCTAAATGCGTGGTCAATGGCAAGATCCAGACGGAAGCCCCATCGCTTGGACGGACGCCCACAAGATCCACGTGAGGATCGATCATACGCTGATAAGGCCGACCGTTGAGCGAGACCCAGTGGTCGACCCGAATGATCGGCCGTGGCTGCCCCGCCATGCTCATGCGATCCGCCAGGTGGTGGACATACTGAAGGATCATGCCTGGACGAGTGCGCATCTCATCCAGCTGTTTTGCGGAGAGGTCGACAGCCGGGCTCACCTCCCAGCTGGCGCCTGTTCGCGGGTCAGTAAGATAGATGTGCAGCTCCGCCTCCTTGTCGCGCAGCTTCATATGCCAGGAAAAGCGGTGGCCTTCCTCCGTCCAGCTCACGTTGCCTGGATAGAGAAAATGCCGGAGGGGGATGAGCAGCTGAGAAAGTAGGTAGATGTGGGCCAAAGCGAGGATTAAGGCTGTCTTGAAGGGCTCTGGCCCGGCCTGCATGACGGCCGGTGCCGACCTCGAAGGAAGCTGGGGATCGCCCTGAAACCTGCCTGCGGAGAGCCATACTCGCAGTTTGGCGAGCATTGGTCTCGGCCAATCGGGTTCGGCAAAGATCGATGTGGCGGCCATGGCCAGGTAAGGGAAGATGCCGATGCTGAACAGGTTGGCATTCATGAGGTGAAAGAGGGCCGTTAGTCCAAAAGCTGGCAGTCGCGTCCGCCGCCACAGCAGCAAGAATCCGATGCTTAGATCGAAGAGCAAGCCACCGTAGGCGACGAGGAAGACCATCCATTCTGAGGTAAAGTAGGTTCCGACAATTGGGAATTCGGTCCGCTCGGCAAGCCACATGCGGATGGGTTCACCTCTCAGCCAATCAGCGTTGAGCTTGGCCAACCCGGCATAGAAATAGACAATAAAGACCTGCGCACGCAGCAGCAAAACAGACCATTGCGGGACCTCTTCCGGCCTTGATGCAAAGTGGAGGCGTCGGTCCAATGAAAATGCTCGATGGGCCGGCACAACAGCAAGGAGGAAGCTCAGGAGGGCGATTAAGTAGAAGTGGTTGAGGTAATAGGCTTTGTCGAGGAGAAAGACATACGTAAAGCTCAGGAAGAACAACAGTGAAGCGAGGCGGTAGAAGAGCCCGATGGCGATCAGAAGCGCGAGGATCCCCATCGCTGCAAAGTGAATGAGCATCCCCTCGCCCGGCCAGGGGTGAATGAACTCAAAGTGCGGAAGACGGCCAGCGAGGCGCCGTCAACCGGCTGGAGGGTGAATCTCTTCCATCTGATCATGTGATTGGACTGCGACGATATCTTACTGTCTCGCAGTATTAACCCCTATGCGTGGGAAGCGCATTGAAACGGCCCTTTCCACTTCAAACGTAATTTCAGCCCGAAGGATTCTCCATTTACATAGGAGAAAAGTCCCTGGGCAGGGGTGGGGCAACAGGATTGAGCAATTTCCCCACTAGGAGCGCGTGACCGTGAGCCTATGGATTGAACTTGCCAGACTTTGGAGAGTGGGCTGAAGATTAAGCAATTCACTGTGGATATCGTCGCAGGTTTGCTAGCCCCTGGTCTGGCCCAGTGAGTCGGATTCAAATGCGGTAAGACCTTAAGGTTGTCGAATTGAGCTCCCACTGAAAGGATGAATTGAGATGGCCCCGAAAATGAAA